>JALORE010000104.1 GCA_025459125.1 Planctomycetota bacterium
CTTTGCCCCGGCCGCCACCCCGGTGATTCTTCGCCTTCGCGCACGCCTTACGGGGGAGCTACACCCTTTCCCCAAAAACGGGGGTTCTTCAGCGGAATCTACAGTGAAGACGTGACCTTGAACGTCCCGCCGGAAGCGGGAAAACGAAGTTGTAGGATGGGCTTGGTCCCCTGCGGCTTCGGGCGGAGCCACGGTTTGCCGCATGGGCCGTCTTCCAAGGGGTTCGGCCCGTGCGGCGCCTCCGGACACCGTCGGCCGGGGACGGGACGTGGTCAGATCCTGGAGTTGTGGCGGGAACGTGCATACGGTCTACGCTCCTGAGCCGCCTCCTGGGACAATCGGAGCCGGCCTGGCGCGGGAGCGTGAGGGAGGTAGGGTTGGGGCGAGGCGGCTGGTCTGAACTTCACGTCTTTGCAGTCTACACTTCAAACTCGGCCGAAGGCCAGGGACGAATCCCCCCGGACTCATGGGTTGATCAGGTCGTAACAGATCAACCGCTGCATGTGGCGGAGGTACAGCTTGCCGTTGGCGATCGTCGGGACGGTCCAGACGGGGTTGCGGACCTCACCCAGGGCCGCCCTCATTTCCGTGACCTTGAGGAACGCCTTCGGATCGGGCTGGACGAGAAAGAGACTGCCTGCGATGTCCTGACAGAGCAGATACCCGTCGACCGGAGCCAACGTGCCCCAGCCGATCAGGCCCGTGCTCCACTTCTCGGTCCCGGTCTGGAGCTCGACGCACTTGAAGTGGCCTCGATTCTGGGTGCTCTGGCCGGAGTAGCCGTAGATGAAACCGTCGAGGAGAGCCGGGTCGGAGTGATGCGACGCGATGGTTCGATTGCGCCAGAGCAGCTCGGCCTTGTCCTCACGGACGCGGAGGGCCTGGCAGCCCGTCCCGTAGCCCGAGGTCATGAAGATCGTCCGGTCCGCGACGGCAGGGGTCGTGGCGTGGACATCGAAGCTCGTCTTCCAGGGGATTTGCCATAGAACGGCGCCGTCGACCGGATCGAGGCAGGCGAGCCCCGTCCCGTGGAAGACCAGCAGCCGCAGCGCTGCGCCCGCGTGCAGCGGCGTGATCGCCGCGTAGCCGGCTTTGCCCTCCAGGGCCTTCCAGAGGAGCCGGCCCGTCCTCTTGTCATAGGCGACGATCAGGGCCCGTCCCCCGCCCTGAACGAACACCTTGTCTTCGTGTACGAGGGGCGAGGACGAGTGGCCCCACGCGGGGGCTGCACCGCCCGCGTCTTCGACGCGACACCGCCAGAGCGGCCGGCCGTCGTCGAGCTGCCAGCAGGCCAGATCGCCGCGGTACCCAAACGTGTAGACGCGCTCCTCATCCAGGTACGGTGTGGCCCGCGCGCCCGGTCCATGCTTGGCGGCCGGGATCGGAGCCTCATACGACTGGACCCAGATCAGTTTCCCGGTTTCCGAGTCCAGACAGAAGACCAGATCCTCCCGTTGGTTACGGCCCGGGATGACGAGGCGGTTGCCCCGTATGACGGGCGCCGACCACGTCGCGGTGCGGGCACCTTGGCAGAGGAAGTTCACCTCCCAGAGTTTCCGGAGACCGCCGGACCAGTCCGTGCGGATGCCGGTGACGGGACTCCGGCCGTCGCCGTCGAGGCCACGCCAGCAGAGCCGGTCCGCCGTACCCGCCCGAGGGGGTTCGGGCGCGGCGATGGGGCGCGGAATCGCCTCCCGCGGGCCGCTGAGCATCTCCGGACCCCGAACCATACGATGAAGAACAACACCAGCGAAGATTAAAACGGAAACGACGACGCCCAAGCCAATGACAATGGATGTTCTCTTCATACTGGCCTTTCCCCGAGCTTCTTGCGACCCCTGCAGGGCAGCTGTCCTGGGTCGCCGGCCTCAAACCGAGACCAGGTGGGCTTCTCCAGATACACCAGGAAATCGTGAAACCGATTTCCTGACATGATACAGGCCCAACGTCCATTCTGCAAAAGTCCACTTCGAACTCGGCCACAGGCCGTTTCTGCGAAACAAAGCCAGTAGGGCCCGCGACGGCTTTCGTCTGGACGCGGACACGCGCGGCCGCTACGATACACAGCCGGTTAAGAGTGACCTAATCGTGGAGGAGCAACCATGGTACGAACCGCGTGGGTATGCCTGGGACTGTGTCTTATCCCCCTGCCGGCGCAGGCCGCCGAGTTCTACGTCGATCCGGTGAACGGCAGTGCCACGGGTGACGGCAGTGCCGGTCGTCCCTGGCGGTCGATCCAGGAGGTCTTCGACGCCGGACTGGTCGAGTCGCAGCAGTGGGACAAGTACCCCTACACGCCGCAAAGCAAACTCGTGGTCAAGAACGCCGGCGCCCCGGTGCGGGCGGGTGACACGATCCGGCTGCGGTCGGGGTACCACGGCGATCTGCTCATCGACCGGTGCTACAACCCGGGTCCCGTCACCCTGGCGGCCGAGGAAGGACATACGCCGCGGCTGTCGTCCGTGCACATCCAATCCGGCGCGCATTGGATCATCCGCGGACTGACCGTCAGTGCCGAGTTCAGCCCGACCTACCGGCGACACACCCTGATCCACCTCGAAAGCCACAGTTGGCGCGGCCCGGTCCAGGACATCGTGGTGGAGCGGTGTGCCCTCTGGTCCGTGGCGGACGCCTCCGCCTGGACGGCCCAGGATTGGGATCGACTGTCCTGCAATGGCTTTCAGGTGGACGGCACCCGGATGACGATCCGGGACAATCGCCTGCTCAATGTCAACTTCGGCATCTCGGTGGGGGCCACGGACTCCCTGGTCAGCGGCAACCTCGTGGAGAACTTCGCGGGCGACGGCCTGCGCGGCCTCGGCAATTACACCACCTTCGAGTACAACACGGTGAAGAACCGTTACCACGTCAATGCGAATCACCCGGACGGCTTTCAGTCCTGGTCCACCGGTCCCGGTGGCGTGGGCAGCGGCGAGGTCGTGGGCGTGGTCCTGCGGGGCAATACCATTATCAACTACGTCGATCCGAACCAGCCCCATCGCGGGACCCTGCAGGGCATCGGCTGCTTCGACGGCACCTTCGTGGACTGGGTGATCGAGAACAACGTGATCATCACCGACCACTGGCACGGCATCACCCTGCTGGGGGCGCGCAACTGCCTGGTGATCAACAACACCGTGGTGGATCGCAACGATGCCAGTCCCGGCCCGCCCTGGATTCGCGTCGCCAACCACAAGAAAGGCATGGCCCCGGTCAACTGCGTGGTGCGCAACAACCTGGCGACCGCGTTCAGCAACGCGGCGGGAGTGCGGGCGGAGAACAACCTGCGCATCCAGGACCCGGCCGGCCTCTTCGTCGATCCGGCCCGTTTCGACCTGCACCTGCTACCCGGCGTCGCGGCTATCGACGCCGGCAGCGGCGTCAACGCGCCGAAGCTCGACCGCGACCGCATCCCCCGCCCCCAGGGCCGGGGCATCGATCTCGGCGCCTACGAATGGCATGCGCCGGAGGTGCAGCCGGTCCAAGACAACCCCGGCGGTACGTAGCACTTCGGGCTTTGACCCAAGGTGAGATTAGGCGATCCAGTCGAAGAAGCCGAGGGCTCGCAGCTCGGTCCGCAGGCGCGCCGTCTGGTCCGGCGTCAGGGTCTGCAGCGGCAACCGGGCGGGACCGAGTTCCACACCCACCAGACCCATCACGGCCTTGGCGGCGCTCATGAAGCCGTAGCGGGCGAGGACCCGGATCAGCCGGACCGCGCGGAACTGCTCCCGCCGGGCGGCCGCCAGATCGCCCGCATGGAAGGCGGTGATCAGCCGCTGGTAGATCGGGGCCGCGAAGTTGTACGTGCTGCCAACCGCGCCCCGGGCTCCCAGGGCCAGGGCCGCCAGCAGCATCTCATCGTAGCCGAAGACCGCATCGAAGGCCTCATCGCGCACGTGACGGCAGAGCTGGTACTCCATCAGGTTGCTGCTGGTGAACTTCAGGCCTGCGAGGTTGGGAATCCGCGCGGCGGCCCGGTCGAGGAACTCGGACGGCGAGACGGTCACGCCGGTCATCGTCGGGATCTCGTAATAATAGAATGGCAGCTCCGGCGCCGCCCCCGCCAGATCGGCCATGAAATCCACCAGGGCCGTCACTTCCGCGGGTTTGAAATAGGAGGGAGCCAGTGCCGCGATCGCCCGCGCGCCGAGGCACTGGGCCTGCGCCGCGAGCGCCCGGGCGTCCGGCAGGCAATGGGCGCCGACGTGGACGATCACCTGCAGGGGCACGCCGCGGGCCACGGCCAGCCAGCGTTCCGTCAGGGCCTGCCGCTCCGCCAGCGTCAGCGAACTGCATTCGCCGGTGGTGCCGCCGATGAAGGCGTCGGTAATGCCGTGGCGGACCAGGTGCTCCGCCTGTGGCTCGACGGCCGCCAGATTCAGCGTGCCGTCCGCCTGCAGCGGCGTGTGCACCGCCGCCACGAGTCCGGTCAAACGATGGGTCATGAGTTCCTCTGCCAATGCAAACGATGTATCATCCGCGCCCGGGCCACGATGCTCCCAGCGCGGCGGTCATCTTCCCGGCGGCGTTCCTGCGCGGGCGGAGCGTCAATCCCGCTCTTCGCGCGGGACGGAGCCGGGCGGGACCGTGGTTTCGGGCAGGTCGTGCCCGTCGAACATGAAACCCCGCTGGGCCTGCCGCATCTGGCGCTGCGGCGGCTCGTTTTCGCGCCATGCCGCCTGCTCCGGCGTGCCGGGCGCGTACGGATGGACTGCCCGCGAGGAGCTACAGCCGGCCGCGAACAGGATCACGATCAATGCCAGGTACTTCATGGCTCGATCCTCCGCACAACCCGTCGGGAGGAAAGCCTCCAACCCACGGAGGCCTGGCGTCCCGATCCGTCCGACAGGCCAATTCTACCACAGGACTATCCGCCCCCCCAGGGAAAATCCGTCTCCTGGCACGTGGGCGCATGTCGCGAACCTGGAGGGAACGCGGGACTCCCAACGGTGGCCTCAGGCGGGTAGGACAGAGGGGAATTGGGCACCCTGGCATGGAAAGGCAAGCCAGTGAAGAGACGTACAAAGATCGGACTGATCGTGGTGGTGTTGATCTGTGGAACCTCCTTGTGGTCGGTGCACCGAGAGGATTATGGCGTGGGTGTGGCTTCGGCCGGATGGCTGCCACCTGAGGCCCGTAACATCACGTACCTGAGCAACTACACGAACCGGACCGCGGAGTTTGACATCGAGCAGCCGGCGTTCGAACGCTGGTGTGCCCGGCAGAAGATGCCGCTGCGTGTGCTGGGGCACGATGAACATCCCACGATCTACCGCTGTATCCCGGGGCTGGAACAAAGAGGCGTTCTACCCATGCACGCGGAACCGAACGAAGACCTGACAGCCTGAGGCGCACGAATCAGTAAGATACTGGGCGCCGGGGATCTGTCCTACGAGGAGCGATGGCCCAACAACGGCGGCTACACGATTGGCTATGACGTGAAAGCGGGACGGGGCTACTACTCCTGGTCCCATCATTGAGAACGCGGCAGGACCGGCTGGGCCAGGTGCATGGCACAGGCACGCACACACCAGCGCGGCCGGTCCCACCGCCTGGGGGCAAGTCCCTCCGCCGACTCTATTTGCACTTGCCGATTAACTCGATGTCATCGAGGTTCCAGCCGGAGTCGCCGGATTTCTGCCGGTCCCGAGGGATCCGTTTCTGACCCGGTTGTGCGGATCAGTCACATCCGGCGGGTACAAGCAGAGGTACCCCCCATCCAACGGAATCATCACCTCGTCGTCTTGAACAGCGTGGACAGGTCCGTCATCTTGCCGTTCCGCATGGCGTAGACGTACAAACCACCCCTGTAGGGGGTCGATCCGTTCCACAGGCGGAGACCGTCCTGATCGTTCCAGCCAGAGAGATAGAGAGCCTCGGAAAGGCCGCTCTTCTTGTCGCGCGTGCCATTGTCAACACGGTCAACCAGTCCTCTACCCGGGTTCGTCAGTGGTTGGCGCGAAACGAGTAACGATTGTCATTACAGGACTTATGATGCGGGCCGAAGCGGAGCCGAAGCTGCATAGTCAGCGAAACGAATCCACTCGTGGCGCGCCTGTTGCGCGCTCCGCGGCTTGGGTTGGTCACCCGGATCAAGCGCCGAGCATCTCTGCAATGCGCGGGAAGGCAATGGGCCTGATTCCGTGTGGAGGTGCCGTTTGCCCAGGGACGGTTGCTCAGGAAGCGACCATTGTCAGTCAACCACGCAACTCCCGCTTGTGGAGGATTCACAAGATTTCGCTCATGGCCACACGCCGCCCCGTCTGAATGGACATCTGTGTTGCCAGGCACATGGCGACAGACCACTGACCGTCTTGTCCCGTGCACGGTGAAGACCGGCCGTCTCGAACGGTAGCCACCATAGCGGCGATTTGCTCTTCCAACTCAAAGAGTTCGCCGGCGCTGCGCGTAATGGGCAACTCCTCCACGTTCTGGCCGTCGAACGCCTTCAGGAAGAAAGTGGGATGTCGGGTTCGGTCCATGGCGCCGCTCCAACTCGCCCAGATGGCGCCCTGAGTGCCGGTGAGTTTCACGGTCTGATGGTGCTCGAAGGCAGCTAGAGTTTGGGAAACCACGGCGTAGGCTCCGCCGGTGAAGTGAACGATCGCACTGCAGTTGTCCTGCAATTCGGGGTGACCGGGCTGTCGGGAGTTGGCGGCCGCATAGACCGATTCAGGCTCGCCCACGGAACGGAGATACCAGCGGGCAAGGTCGAAGAAATGAATCGGTTCTTCGAGAATCCAATTGCCGACGCGGTTGATATCGAAACGCCAGCCGTCGGAGCCTTGGCGATAGGGGTTCCGTGAGAGCTCGACCAGAACGTAACGCGGCTCTCCGACGAGCCCGGCATCCACCAGCTCTTTCACCTTGCCCCACAGGGACGAAAGGCGAAACTCGTGGTTGATGGCGATGCGCCGGTCCTTCTGCCGGGCCAGTCGCAGGAGGTCGTCGCACAGTGGCACCGTCAGACACATCGGCTTCTCCAGCAACAGATGCTTACCGGAAGAAAGGACGGCCGTGGCCACTTCGTGATGCAGGCGATTGGGCACAATCACATCGACCACGTCCAGATCGTCGCGTTGGACGAGTTGCCGGTAGTCGGCGAGGATGACAGCATGCGGATGGGCCTCGCACGCGGCTTGGCGTGATGCCTCCGAGGGCTCGGCAATCGCGATCAGTTGGGCACCATCCGTGTTGGCAATCGCCGCGGCGTGATGCTGCCCCCAAGCCCCATAGCCGATCAGTCCGAACCGTACGGCAGAATTCGCCATGACAGGGACCTTTCTCTGAATCCTCACGGCAGAGGTTTGATGAAGATCTGGCGGAACTGCACTGGGTCGCCATGATGTTGCAGCCCGATGGGCCCGGTGGGCGGCAGATCGGGCAACCGGGCGGCATCAATGACCTTCTCGCTGTTGAGAACAACCGTCATCCGGTCAGCGCGCAACGTGATTTCGAATACGTTCCACTCACCCAGGGGCCGATCCGCCTTCTTGACAGGAATGCAGGCCCGCCGGACTTCCTGCGGCATCTTGGGGTTCGTACGATAGCCGTTGATTTCGCCGGAGCCGAGTTCCTGGCTCCAGATGTTCGCCTGGCAATTGAGAATGCCGCGCATCAGGATGCCGCTGTCGCCCGCATCAAGCCGCAGCCGGGTCACCCGTTGGCGCGGGTTCTCCTCTTGCATGAGAAAATCGCCGTTGAACAGCACGATGGGTTGCGGCTTCATCTCCGGCTTGGCCGGCAGCCGCCATTCGACGTACAGAACAAAGTCGCCGAATTTGTCCTTGGTCCAGAGCGTGGCGTCGCCGGCGGGTTTGGCTTTCGCCTTGCCATCATAGTCGATGACCCCGTCGCGCGCGACCCAGTGCCCTTCGTGCCAGGGCTTGACGTTCCAGCCGGCCAGCGACTTGCCGTCGAAAAGCGGTTTGAATCCCTGCTGCGTCAGTTCCGCCGGACTACGCACGCCGGGGCCGCGGGTGCCGTTCCCGGCGGCGAAGAGCCCGTCGCGCCCAGGGAGAACGCTCAAGGCAAGCAGTGTAACAACAAGAGCCGTCGACTTGCACTGCCGTGGTCCTTCTCTGCAAGATCTCATGAATGTCTCCTGATGGTCTTAGACGAACTTGGTCACGCCCGGGATGGCGATCGGGTAATTGCCGTCCTTGTCGGGCAGGATGGGCGGTTCCGCGTTCCACGCGTAGGACTTTGGCGACAGATCCTCTTGGGAGTTCATGGCCTCTGCCCAGGTGATCTTTTGGCCCGTATAGGTCACCATCCGCCCCAGGATCCCCCACATTGTGCTCTGGGCCATGTAGAGGCCGTTGTTGATGGGTTGGCTGGCGCGGATCGAGGCGAACAATGCTTCATGCTCGGCGACGAAATTGAGTGGATTGCGGCCTTTGAATTGCCACTTGGTCTCGCCGTCGATCCGATGCTTGTTCAGCAGGCACCGGCCCTTGGTTCCCAGAATGAGGTCGGAGACATCGTTGGCACAGTTAGCCTGCCGGCGGCAATGGGAATAGACGCGCACGCCGTTGTCGTATTCGTACGTAACGCAATGATGGTCGTAGATGTTGCCGATCGCGGGCTGGAGGCGAATCTGGCGTCCACCGGTACCCCAGGCGGATTGCGGCGGCTGGTCATGCAGGGTCCATGCGGCCTTGTCCAGGCTGTGGACATGCTGCTCGACGTTGTGATCGCCGGAGAGCCAGGTGAACGGATACCAGTTGCGCATCTGGTACTCCATCTCGGTCCAATGCGCCTGCCGCTCCTTGTTCCGGAACCACGGCGGTCCGCCGTTCCAGGTCGTCTGGATCGCCACGACCTCCCCGAGGGCGCCCTCGTGGACACGTTTCATCGTCTCGCGAATGGCATGGTCATACCGATTCATCAATCCGGAGACAACCGACAGGTTCTTCTGCTTGGCCTGCGCGCAGGCCGCCAGCACCGTACGAATGCCGGGGGCATCCACGGCGACCGGTTTCTCGGCAAAGGCGTGTTTGCCCGCGTCGATGCACGCCTTCAGATGAGCCGGGCGAAAATGCGGCGGCGCCGCCAACAGCACGACATCCACGCCGGAGGCAATCAGCTTCTGATACGCGTCGAACCCGGCAAAACGATGCTCCGCGTCCACGGTAACGCGGTCGCCCACCTCGGTCTTCTTGAGGAGCGGCACAGATTGTTCCACGTAGTCCGCAAAGGCATCGGCCAACGCCACCAGCCGGGCCTTCGGATCGGCGGTCAGAGCCTGGACGGCCGCCCCGCGTCCGCGCCCGCCGCAACCGACCAAGCCGACACGCAGCGTTTCGTCCGTGCCGGCCGCGTAAAGCGATGCGGCGAGGCGGTCGCTCAGCAGCAGGCCCACCCCTGCGGCGGTCGATGTGTGGAGAAGCTGACGACGAGAAGGAAATGATGCTCTTCGTTTCTCACTCATACGATGATCTCCTCTGAACACGTTCTGTGAGTCTTGGCAGAGCGAATACCGGGCCCGGGTCACCAGGCCCGCGCGCGTTTCCAGGCCAGGTGAAGCCGGAACGCTTCGGCGGCGGCCACGCCGGCCTGCGCCCCGCGGGCCTGGGCCTGTCGAATCATCAGGTCCTCCAACGGGGCGAAATCACCGTCGCCGGAGCGCCGCAGTTGGCTTCGGTGACAGGCCAGCATGTGGCGCTTCAAATCGATCTGGTCGCTCACGTCGACGAAGAACCCCGGCTCGAAGCCGGTCATGTTCATCGTGTCCATCCACCACAGCGCCGGTTGGCCCTCCATCGGCGCGGCCCGCGTCCGGTGGCCCGCCGAGGCACAAAACCACGACGTTGCTTCGGCCAGAGCCCCCGCCGCACGGTGGTCGGCGTGGTAGTCCTCCTTCCAGTGAGCGAGGACCAGCGTCGGGCGGAAACGACGGTAAAGCTCGATCAGCTTCTTCCGCTGCGCCGGACTATCGACGAGCTGCCCATCACCGAACTCGCCCCGCAACAGCACCGCCCCCAGCAACTTCGCCGCTGCCGCCATCTCTCTGTGCCGCACGGCAGCCAGGTTGGCAATCGGTCTGGCCGGCTGTCCCCGGTCGCCCCGGCACAATACGCAGATCCCTATGGCGGCGCCGTCGTGCCGGGCCCGCGCCAGCGTTCCCGCACAGAGAACCTCCGCATCGTCCGGATGGGCGACCACTGCCAGCACCCGCTCGCCCGAGAAGTCCAGTCGCATAGTCCTCACCGCAATTGAATATCGGGCAACTCGGCCACATAATCCGCGACGGCCAACTCCGCATCGGGGTGCGTCCGCAACAACGACGCGGGACAGGCCGACGTCAGCGAGCCGTGCAGTACCCGACGCACCACCGCCCGCTGCCACGGACGGTTGCAGTAGAAGCGCAGCCGCCGCGACGCCAGGATCTCCTTCATCCCCACGGTCATTGCTCGGCGTGGAACAATGGAGATCTCTCCACCGACCGTCACCGAATTGATCGTGCGCGTCTCCCGGCTGAGGGTCAGCGTCCGCGTGGGCAAGGCGGCGAAGTCCTCGACCGACATGGACTCTCCCGGCTCGGGCGGCTCGTTGAACGCGATATGGCCATTGATGCCGATCCCCCCGAAGCAGGCGTCCACGCCGCCACGCCGGTCGAGCATCTTCTGAATCCGCTCCGGGTCTCCGGGATCGGGGAACACGCGGTTCTCCGGTCGCGGCGCCAACGCCGGATCGATCAGGTCGTAGAACTTGCGGTTCATGAATCCCCGGAAACTGAGCGGATGGTCCACCGGCACCCACCGGTCGTTCGGCGTAAGGTATTCATCCATGTTGATCAACATCACGTCCCGGCAATCACACCGTCGCTGGTTGATCCGTTGGGCCAACACGGGGAACTGATCGACCGGACCGACCGGCACGATCAGCGTCGCGCCGCGGCCTTCGGACCGCGCGGCCTCGATCAGCTCCAGCATCACCCGGGCCATGTCCTCCGCCACGCCTTCCATGTCCCCGCAGGTGTGAAACTTGACCGGGACGCCCTCGCCCAGCTTCTGGGGTGGGATACTCAGGTACGCGGGCATCGCTTCACTCACGGCTGCACTCCCAGAGAAATGTGCTTCGTTTCCATAAAGGCATCCAGACCCTCCAGCCCCAGCTCGCGACCCCAGCCGCTTTGCTTGCAGCCCCCGAAGGGGCATTGGCTCGCGGCCGGTACGGTGTCATTGATGCCGATGGTCCCCGCCTCCAGCGACTCGGCCAGCCGCCACATCCGCGACAAGTCGCGTGTGAACGCATACGCCGCCAGGCCGTACTCGGTCGCGTTGGCTGCGCGAATGGCCTCGCTCTCGTCCTCGAATAGGCAGACCGGCGCCGCCGGGGCAAACGTCTCCTCGCGCATGCACCGGGCGTCCGGCGGCACGTCCGCCAGGATCGTGGGCTCGAGGAAGTACCCGCGGCCACCGGCCCAGCGCTTGCCTCCGCACAGCACCCGCGCCCCGAGCGACTGGGCCTCTTCGATATGCTCCAAGGCCTGCTCCAGAGCCGCCGCATTGATCAAGGGACCGATCTCCACGTTCTCCTCGAGTCCATGGCCCACCTTGAGCCTCCGGGCGGCATCGACCAGCATGGGGATGAACCGGTCGGCAACCGAGCGTTGGACGTAGACACGATTGGCGGCAATACAGGACTGGCCCGTGTTGCGGAACTTGGCTATCACCGTCCCCCGGACCGCCTGTTCCAGGTCGGCATCCTCGAAGACCAGCACTGGCGCGTGGCCCCCGAGCTCCAGCGACAGCTTGGTGACGCAGGCGGCGGCGCCGCGAATCAACTCCTTGCCCACGGCCGTGGAGCCGGTGAACGTGATCTTGCGGCACAGGGGGTTCTCCAACATCTCCGCGCCGATCTCGGCCGATCGCCCCAGTACCAGTTGAAACACGCCCGGCATCAGCTTCACCTCGTCGACGGCCTCGGCCAGCATCACGGCGGAAAGCGGCGTGGCGCTGGCGGGCTTGAGCACGACGGGACATCCGGCCGCCAAGGCGGCCGCGACCTTGCGGACAGCCAAAACCAGGGGGAAATTCCAGGGAGCGATGGCGCCGACAACGCCGACCGGTGTACGGAGCACCAAGTGCCGCTTCCCGTCGGCTTGCGGCGGCACGACCCGGCCATACGCCCGCTGGGCCTCACCCGCAAACCAGCGGAGATGATCTACCGTCATCGCCACCTCGCCGCCACTTTGGGCCAAGGGCTTGCCGTTTTCCAGCGTGATCGTGCGCGCGATCTCTTCGCGGCGGCGCTGGAGCACGTCGGCAATGCCATAGAGGTAGCGTCCGCGCTCGCGCCCGGGCGTACTCCGCCAGGCAGGCCAGGCGGCGGCGGCGTCCTGAATGGCCTGGGCCACCCTTGCGCGTGGGACCGTGCCAATCCGCGCCAAGACCTCGGTCGTAGCCGGATTGATGACCGGCAACGGGTCCTGTGGTTCCGCCCATTGGCCGTTCAGATACAACCGACGAATATCGTCCTTTCCGGGCATGATACCTTTCTCCTCAGTCTGCCGAGCTTGCTCTTACGCCTCCGGTGTGGCATCCCAGGCCCTTTGGAAGATTTGCTCCCCCAGGGTGGTATAGGGGTTGCAGAAGCTGTCCTGGTAGACCGGCATGCCGGCAGTCACGCAGTGGGCTCCGGCTATGGCCGCGTCCGCGAGTTGGCGACTGTTGCGGATGGCCGCGGCGATGATCTCGGACCGGTAGCCGTAATTCTTCAGCATCGCGGCAACCTCGGAAATCAGTGACGCGGCCACATCGCCATGCTGCTCCTTCCAGCCGAGGAAGGGGCTGACAAAGGCGGCCCCGGCTCGTGCGGCTTGCCAGGCTTGCGGGACGGAGAAGATCAGGGTGGCGTTGACCCGTACACCCTGGCGGGACAACTCGCGAATGGCCTGGAAGCCCGGTTCGCTGACACTGACTTTGATCACGAAGTTGGGCGAGAGCCGCGACAGTTCCAGACCCTGGGCGACGATCTTCGTCCAATCGGTGAGGTGAGGATCAACTTCGACGCTCACCGGCTTGTCGGTGCCGGCAACGAGCTCGGCGATCTCCGCAATGACAGTCCGGAACGGCTTACCGGACTCCTTCACATGACGCGGGTTGGTCGTGACCCCGTCCACGTTCCACAATTCGAGGGCGTGGCGGATCTCATCGGTTTTCGCGCTGTCCAAGAACATCTTCATGATTGAATTTGTCTCCGCAGAAAGTCATTGTTCTTCTTCGTATCTTGGATGCAATCCTGGGTACTGTTGTGGGCAGTCTCATAGACGTACCAGCCTGCGTATCCGATTTCACGGAAGCTGCGAAACGCCGCGGGCCAGTCGACCGGGCCGGGTTCTTCGATCCGCATCTTACCGTTCTTCACGTGGACCATGCAAATTCGATCTTTGCCGAGGAGCTTGATACCGGAGATCGCCTCTTTGCCATGCCCATAGACGTCCATATTGTGCGGGTCGTAATAGACAGCTACCGCCGGATGGCCCACCAGGTCGACCAGCTTCTTGTTATCGGCGGGGCTGAGCGAGTTTTCCAGCCCGATCACCACGCCCGCGTCGGCGGCAGGCTGGGCCACCTTCTGGAGCATGGAGACGATAGGACCGTATGACGATGCATCGTTCATGTCGGGCGCCTCCTGGCGGAAGAACGCCGCGAGGATCACGCGGGCGCCCAACGTTTCGGCGGCACGCATCGACGCGATCACACGGGCGACGGCCTTCGGACTGCGGATCGTGACGCCCGCATCCCAGATGCCGGCCAGAGCAGGGATCTTCAAGCCCCACCGGTCGGCCTCTTTCCTGTACCGACGGAGGGTGTCCTCATCGCGGAGACTCGGTTTCCCCACCATCATTTGCAGCTCAACGCCGTGGATGCCCGGAATCGTCGCGGCCACCTTGAAGACATCGGGCGTGCCCGCCATCTTCATGCTGGCGGCACGGATGGCGATCTTCAGCGGCTCCGGCGTGCCGGCGGCAGCGGTCAAGCTCGCTCCGGCCATGGCCAAACCGGTGGCCTGGAGGAAGCAGCGGCGCGTCAGCTTCGATGGCATTTCCATAAGGATCAACCTCTTGGGTTACGTCGTGAGTCTGTCCACCGAGGCATTAAGGAACTCCTTGTGCTTGTCGCCGACCCAATAGCGGGCTCCGGCCAGGCACCAGATGAAGTGAAGCTCCTCCTCCTGGCTGAAGACGGGGTGGTAATTCAACAGGGGGATCGTGGCGGCGTCCAATGTCCCCATACTGTGGACGAACGTCTTGGACTTGTCGTCGGCGTAGACCTCGATTGACCCCCGCCCCTTGGTGAACAGGTAGATCTCTTCCTGGTCAGTATGATTATGGGGCGGCCAGGCTCGGGTAAACGGCCGGTAGATCGTGTAGCCAGCCATCAGTCTGTCCGCCGCTTCCGTGACATCGAACATGAGAAAGACATCCTTGCCTTCCAGGTGGCGCGTCCGAGCTTCGTTGCCCCGAACGTGCTCCCAAGAAGTATGCACGACCGCGTGGCGCTGCGCCGCCGGGGCGCGGCAGACAACCAGCGACTGGATTTCGTTCGTCCGGTTGTGAAGGTAGTACGGTGTTGCCAAAGGGACGTACAGCGTATCATAATGGGACAGGCAGCACGTGCGTCCCTCCACCTCAACCGACACGGGCGCGCCGGCGAGGCAGAAGAGGAGCGTTTCCTCGGCGCGATGGAACAGCTCATCCGACGACGCTCCGGGTGCCACGCGGTAGACACCATAGGTGAGCATATCCAGGTTTGAATTCGCCGGATTCGATTTCTGCCGATACTCGAACTGCCAGGCCTCGGCCCGTAGCAGATTGGCCGGTCTGGCGCTGGGTGTTGCGTCTGACATACCTTTCTCCTTGTTGCTGAACATGTCACTCCGGCAGCGCCCGTCCCTTGGTCTCCGGTGCGGCCGAGAGGACCAGAATTCCCACCAGCCATAGCAGGCTCAGGATCGAGGCGGTGCTCTCCAGGGACAGCCCCAGCCCCTGTTCGCTGCGCATCCAGCCCCGGACGATCAGGATCGACGCCGCGAGAAAACGTCCGCCGTTGAAACAGAATCCGCCGCCCGTGCCGCGCAAGCGTGTGGGAAACAATTCCGGAAAATAGATCGCGTAGCCGGCGTGCAGTCCCAACGTCATGAATCCGAAGAGCGGAAGCATCCAGCACAACGTTCCGGCGGAAACGCGCGCCATGCCCTGGAAGACGATCAGGGCCGAGAGCAACCCGCCGGCCTGGAACAGGAGGAACGTTGCCCGTCGACCGAGCCGTTCACAGAGGGGGCCGAAGCTGAGCAATCCCAGCCCGCCGCCCGTGGTCACGAGGAACATGCCCAGCATTTCCCAGCGTTTGATCGAGCCGGACACGGAACTCAGGACTCCCTTTGCGGAGAGCCCGCTGCCCGCGGCGGCTTCCAGGTAGGACCGTTCCACAATCGCCCGCAGCAGATCACGGCCGTAAACGTGCACTCCCCAAAACGTAGCCAAGCCGACCGTCGCCAGGATCAACCCCAACACGGTGTTCTTCCGCAGATCCGGCGCGAACAGATCCGCGATCCGGCCTGCGCGCTCGGCGGTGTCGGATTGGGAGCGCCGGTGTGCTTCCACCCACTGCTCCGGTTCGCGGAGCTTCCAGCGGATCCATAGCGTCAGGACGGCCGGCACCGCGCCAATGACGAACGCCCAGCGCCAGGCGTTGGCGCCCAGGGCGGGATTGCCGACAATGAAGGCTCCGGCGAGGACCGCCAGGTACGTGCCCACGACGCTGGAGGCGTGAAAGATCCCCAACGACCGCGCGCGGGCCTGCGGAGGAAACACTTCGGCGATCATCGCACTGGCGACGGCCCATTCGCCCCCCGTGCCCAGCGCGACGAGGAAACGCAGCAGGATCATCTGCCACCAGGTCTGAGAGAAGGCCGTCACGCAGGTGAACAACGAGTACATCAGAATAGTCAGGATCATCGTCGTGGTCCGGCCGATGCGATCGCTGATCATGCCGAACAGCACGCCCCCCAGGGCGCCACC
Organism: Planctomycetota bacterium; assembly: GCA_025459125.1. Classification (GTDB taxonomy): domain Bacteria; phylum Planctomycetota; class Phycisphaerae; order Sedimentisphaerales; family Anaerobacaceae; genus PLanc-01. The sequence goes on from JALORE010000104.1 coordinate 16,034, forward strand.
GACCAGGAAGGCCGCCATCGCGATGTTGTTGTAGAAATCCACGTTCCCTTCCAGCGTTCCGGCCGGCAGCAGTGCGGGCATGGCCTCCTTCATGCTCGCCACGAAGATCTGCCCCTCGAAGATGTCGAAGACCCAACCCAGCGAGCCGATCGCCAGAACCAGCCACATGTAGGGGGTGACGCCTTCGTACCATCTCTTCTCGGCCGCTGCCCCGACCCGTCCAATGCCCATCCCGACGGCGACATCCTCGTACCCGTTCTTTCCGTTCAGATCCTGGTTTGGCATGATCCCTTCCTTCGGTCCGCACGACGCGCGGACACCGGTTGGGGACTCCCCAACGCGCCTCGGCGCATCTGGGCATCCCGGTCAATGCTCCCAGTGCTCAACGGGGACTCCTCAACGCGAAACGACGCTTCTGGGGACCCCTCACGTCAACTCCTCTTCCGGATATCTGCGGGCGAATCCCAGGTAGGCGACCCCCAGGGCGCCGGCGAATTTGCCCAACGAACTGTTCTCCAGACACGTGATTTTCAGGATCTGGGGCAAGGTGAATTGGCGGAATGCTCGTTCCATGGCACCGGACACCAGATCGCAACAGCGGGGAACCTCACCCGCGAGGATGATACTCTCGGGCGCGAACAGGTTGGCCAGGTTGGCGGCGAGCATTCCCAGGTGGGTGCCCAGCACCTCCAGTCGGTCGCGCAATACCTCGTCCCCTTCTTCGGCAGCCGCGACGATCTCGTTCAAGGACAGGTCGTTCCCTTTGTCGAGGAGTCGCTGTCGCGTCGGTTGGCCTGGGCGGGAGCGGAGCAGCCGCAGGGTCTCTTGGACAAATCCCTTGGCCGAGATCAGATCGGCCATGATCTGCGGCTCGTCACCCGCCGGAAACACCGTGTAGCCCACTTCCCCGGCGAACGTTCCCGCGCCGCCGTAAAGTTTGCCGTCGATGACGATGCCCAAGCCGACACCTGATCGGACCGTCAGGCAGAGGGAGTTCTGACGGCCGCGCCCAGCGCCGCGCCGCAGCTCACCATAGGCCACCGCGCGGATGTTGTGTTCGATGAAGACGGGAGCTTCGAAGGTCCGTTCGAAGCACGGCAATACGGGCACTTCGTCAAAATCGGGGAGTAGGCCGTAGTGCAGGACGCGTCCCGCGCGACAGTCCACCTGTCCCGGAGCTGCAATGCCCACGGCGAGCAACGGCCGGTCGGCGCGCCGGGCCACCTGCCGGGCCAGATCGACAATCTTCCGCAGGACCTCCTTCCGGGTGACGCGCGAACGAAACGGAGTCTCCTCTTCACAGAGCGCATTTCCTGCAAAATCGCACAGCACCGCCCGGGCGCGCAGCGCCTCAAAATCCACCCCAAGAAAGCAGCCGTATTTCGGATTGAGCTGGAGCGGCACGGGGGTGCGTCCCCGGCCGGCCGGTGACGTTTCTCCTTCCTGCAACATCCCGCTCTCGAGAAACTCGGCCACGTAAGTCCCGACCATCGCCGCATTGATGTTCAGCCGCCGGGCCAGGTCGAATCGCGAACAACCGCCATTTCGAAACACTTCGTTCAAAATGCGGTTCTTCTTGGCCAGCAGTTTGATCTTACGTGGTTGCGGGTACATGACCATACCACACGAGCCACCATCGGCTCGCTCTCTATTTACTATGATAACAAAAATAATGTTGTCAAGGAATTTCTGGCATGAAATTGACGGAGGATTGGGCAGCTCCCCCGGTGGTCCGCCGGTGCTGGACGGGTACAGCCCATCCATGGACATACGCTACCGGTCACCAAGGCGTCTCATGCCATGACCGCGACGAGGTATCGAATCCCCATGGCGAACAGGAACACGTTGACGATCTTCCGCAGAGTCTCGTTGGGGATGTGCAGCAGGCCTTTGAGCCCGATCAAGGCCCCGACGATGGCAACGGCGGTGCCGATCCCACTTTGGATCAGGATGTCCTTCGTGAAAATGCCGCGCCGGCCCAATTCGACCACGCGTGCGACGGCACTGACCGCAAAGAGGAACTGGAGCGTCGCCGAGAACCGGAACCGGTCGAACTCGTTTGCCTGGCTGGTCAGGAAGGCGACCAAGGGAGGGCCACCAGCCCCAAAGCCTCCGGACAGCGCCCCGGAGAAGATGCCGCAGGGAAGGCCTACGTACACCGAGTGCCAAGGCCGGCCATGCAGCCCAGGGATACTGTCCCGCAGCGAACTGACGATCAGCAGGACAGCCAGGAGGCTGGTGAAGATTCGCGGGTCGGCATGGATCAGAAAAGCGACGCCCAAGGGAACCCCGATGAGAACGCCAACGAGCAGTGGGGCGACGCCACTCCAGCGGAAGTGAGAACGCAGACGCCACAGGATGAGGCCGTTGATGCACAGGGTCGGCACCGCCAACATGACCGACGCAAACTGCACATTGAGCGCGTTCCCCAGAATGGCCAGCGCCAGCAGACCAAAACCGAACCCCGTCGCCCCCTGGACCATTGCCGCCAAACCCAGCACTACTGGGATTAGAAGGTACTGCGTTGCCATCAGATCACCCGGACACGTCACCGCCATGAGCCACAGATTCTGTTGAAGAGTCCCGTGAAGCTAATCAACCAGCGAACGGCGGGCAAGTGAATTCACCAGGCCCTCGCGAAAGTTCACGAGTCATATCGTCCTACGGTGGGATGACACTTCGGCCCCCACGTTTCTTCGATTCTCCTCCGTTCTGGTCGAGACCCGGCAGAAGACACGCCAGGAGAATGACCGTGAACAGCACGCATTCAGACGCTCCCCGGTCAACCATGCTCCCCATCCCGGAGAGTACTCTTCTTCCCTGCCCAACGCTCATGACTGAGGAGGAACGGATCCGATTCCTCCGTATCCCCGAGATCGGCACCGCCACTAACCACCGTCACGTCATCGAGAATCTCAAACAGGTACACGGCTTTCCACGCGAGGATTCCACGTGCCTTTCCCGGGCGCACTCAACCGGGCCCTTACCCGGACCGCTAGCGTGTGAAGACTGCGTTGGGGGGGCTTGACCGGGGGTTCCCTGGCAGCGATTCCGGCTGAGATCGACGTAAATGAAGACATTGTGGAGACACGACATTGGCCGCGCGGGGGCGCGACTACCGGACGATTGGAGATGCGTCCCGGTCCAAGGGATTCGTGCGCCGCGACAGGGAAGACAGATAGGGAGAGGCAGCGTTCCAGTGCCTCACAGGCGCGATCCACTGGATCACCGGTTGCTGGTACGCCCTCGTCGCATCACCGGCCAGATGGACCACGAATCCTTCCGTGAACTGTTGCGAGCGACCTTCCACCTCCCGGGGGAATTGTCCGGCCGGGAGGATCTACAGCAGCTCCCGGATCACGACAGCCACCAGGAGCGGGCGCAGCCCGGTCGTCGGCCCCCCCTCTGCCCAGCCCCAACTGGGCCTGCGTGACCACGAGGATCCCGACCAGGAAGACCAGCCCCACCGGCGCGACCGCGTTCACGCCGGGGCGAAACAGCCGGCGGGCAAGGATTTGGCGGGTCGTTCTCCGCCAGTGACACGGTCGGAGGGCCAGGGTCCGCAGGGCCCACGCCATCGCCGCCAGTTCTACTGCGGCACGGCCCGCGCGACGCAGCTCAAGCAGCGTCACCACCTGTCGGCCGAGCACCCGCGGGGCAGAAGACAGTCCAGAGCCTTGCCCACGTTCTGGCCTTACGGCTGCCGAACTGACCGTTTGAGATGACCGAAGCGCTGGAGGTGATCGAGTGCTTCCCGGCTCCTTGGCGTGAAGGGAGGCCGAGGCGTGCGCGGGGCCGCTTGTCCTTCTTGCCAAAGACCGCCTTTTGTGATTTGTGTATCTCTCCTTCTCGTTGTGCTTCTACTCGCGGGCGAGCTGTGCTTGTGGATGGGTAAGCGCACATGCCCTCCCAGGGCGCCGCGGGCCGAGGAAGGGCCAAACGGCGCGGAACCGTCCCAAGGGGAAAAAACGGCAAGAAAACGACTTTTCTGAACCGGTCCTGCTGTTCGTTGGTATACTTGCAGTTCAGGTCGGGATCGGTGCAAGCCACAAGACACGTAGCCGTAACGGACGCTCGTGAGTCGCTCGGTTGCCCGCGCGGGCCCGGGGCGCATTGTGGATGGGGACCGGTCTGTGTCGAGCATGGTTCTGTCGCGTTCGGCGGGTTGGGCCCGTTAGGTGTCACGGTCAAGGTAGGATCATCAGGAGAGACAGGAGAGAAATCATGGGTATGTTGAAGGAGTTTCGCGAGTTTGCCGTCAAGGGCAATGCGGTCGACATGGCGGTGGGCATCATCATCGGCGCCGCGTTCAACAAGATTGTGAGCTCGCTGGTCAACGACATTATCATGCCCCCGATCGGGATGCTTCTGGGGGGCGTGGACTTCAAGAATCTTCAGCTCGTCCTCAAAGCCGCCGGCAAGGCTGCGACCGGCGAGGAGATAGCGGCGGTGGCGGTCCGCTATGGCCTGTTCATCAACACGGTTATCGACTTCCTCATCGTGGCCTTCACCGTCTTCATGATGGTGCGTTTGGTCAACCGGCTGGGCCAATTGCGGTCCGGGCCGAAGACCGCCTCCGCGTAGCGGCCTCCTCGAATCCGGGGCCGGAGGGCGGCACGGCCGCCCCGGTTGTCCTGGGACCGAGTGGGGATGGTACATATCTTTGTGTGGCCCGTGGTTGGACGGGTTTCTGTTTCGGAAAGGAGTAGTCTATGCGCGCACTGTTTCTGAGAGCTTCCTTGCTGTGCCTCGGGATGTCCATGACGTTGTATGCAGACCAGGTTCTGCTCACGAACGGGGATCGCTTGACCGGCAAGATCGTCCAGCTCACCGAGGGCAAGATGATCCTGCAGTCGGACGGCGCCGGCCCGGTGACCATCGACATGAAGAACGTC
>JALORE010000105.1 GCA_025459125.1 Planctomycetota bacterium
CTGTGGCGCGGCACCGCGCCGATCAACGCCTCCAATCACGGCATCTGGCCGACCGGCGGCGCCTGGCTGTGCCAGCATCTGTGGTGGCACTACGTCTATAACGGCGACAAGACATTCTTGCGGGACAAGGCTTACCCCTTGATGAAAGGCGCAGCGGAGTTCTTCGTCAGCTCCCTGATCGAAGACCCGCGGAGCGACAAGCACTGGCTCATCAGCGGTCCCAGCAACAGCCCCGAGATCGGCGGCCTGGTCATGGGGCCGACGATGGATCACCAGATCATCCGCCACCTCTTTGCCAGTACGGCCGAGGCGGCGCGGGTGTTGGGCGTCGATGAGGATTTCGCGCAGAAGCTCGATGCCCTGCGTTCGCGGCTGGCCCCCAACCAGATCGGCCGGCACGGCCAGCTCCAGGAGTGGCTCGAGGACAAGGACGACCCGAAGAACGACCATCGTCACGTCTCGCACCTGTGGGGCCTGTTCCCCGGCGACGAGATCACGCCGGAGACGCCCGAGCTGTTCCAGGCCGCCCGGCAGTCGCTGGTCTTCCGCGGCGATGGTGGTACCGGCTGGAGCCGAGCCTGGAAGATCAACTTCTGGGCCCGCCTACTGGACGGCGATCACGCCCACCTCATGCTCAAGAACCTGCTGACACTCACGCAATCGCCGCTGACCGCCTACAAAGGCGGCGGAGTCTACGCCAATCTTTTCGACGCCCATCCCCCGTTCCAGATTGATGGCAATTTCGGCGCCACCAGCGGCATCACCGAGATGCTGTTGCAGAGCCATCGCCGGGATCGTGAAGGCCGCTCGATCATCGACCTGCTGCCCGCCTTGCCGAAGGCGTGGCCGGACGGGTCGGTCTACGGTTTGCGCGCGCGGGGAGGTTTCCTGGTGGATATGATCTGGAAAGGCGGCAAGCTGACCGAAGCTCACATTACCAGCGGTCGCGGGGGACCGTGCCACGTGCGCTACGGCGGCCAAACGGTCCGGCTCGACACCGAGAAAAGCCGGGAGATCCGCCTGGACGGACAGCTCCAGGCCCGTTCGCAGTGACGTCAGTGAGTGTGTAATTGCCCGGGTGACATCGTCAATCGCAGCCTGTTTGTGGCCTGTAGGATGGGCTTTAGCCCATGCAGGGGATGCCCAGATTGGAGCCGCATGGGCTGAAGCCCATCCTACAGGCTCCGCGTAGGGCGAGCGTCCCCGCTCGCCTGACGTGTCTGCACGTGTGCTACGGTTGGGTGGGACTCCACGCACACCCACTGACGCGAACAAACGTATCACGGATCGCACCCGCTCCAATCGTTTGACGTATGACATTCCGGCGTCCTATAATAGCGGCCATGGGGATGGGTGACGAATGTCTAAAGCATTGTCCGGCCACGGGCCGATAACACATACAGCCGGGAGGCATGCTGTCAGAGCTGGCCCTCCGGCCAAACAGGGAGGTTCAGGGTTGCATGAGGCAACGAAAGGAGGGCCGATCGATTTTTGATTTATGATTTGCGATTTGTGATTTGGGATTTCCTCGGCAAGACTCTCGAATCGACAGATCGAAAATCATCAATCATCAATTCTAACTGGGGGAGGGTTCCGAGTACTTGACCCGCCGTTCGTAGTGTGCTCGTAAGAGCATACCCGATAACGCCTTACGGCTTCACTACGAACCGGGCCCGACGCGCAGCGGCGCTGCGGGGGAGGAGGGCGATAACTGATGGAGAAGTGATCGTCCTAAGGAAAGGGAACCCACATGAAACGGATTTCATTCTGGCTGGCGCTGCTGCTGTTGCCGGCGGGCGCCGCCCCGGTCCACGCCTATTACTCCTACTTCTGCGGAGTGCACTATTCCCCGTACGCCCTGAGCTACCGCGGCAGCGGCCTGGTGCCGGGCTACGTGGACTACTCGCCGTACGCGTTCAACTACCGCCATTCGGGCCTGATCGATCGATGCACCCAGTACACGCCCTATGTCCTCGGTTACCGCAACTCGGGCCTGGTGCCGGGCTATGGCCTGTATCCCTTCGCGTACTGCGAATACGCAGTCTACCCGGCCTCCGCCGTCCCGCCCCGTGCGAGGCACGCGGCGCCCCGAGCTTCCTGCGCCGTGCGTGGCTTTGCCCAGAGCCCGGCCCCGGCGCCCCGGCGGGCGGATGGCATTGACATCATCCGAGACCATCTCCGGTGCCGAGGTTTCGTGTCGCTGCACATCGATCGGATTCTCCGCGTGGATAACCAGCTCGTCAGTGTCGATTTCTACGTGAAGGACCGCGATATCCTGATCAAGTTCTGGAATCCGCAGGAAGTCGAGCGACTCCAGACGAAGGAGGTCTACAAGCAGCAGGCGTACGCCAAGTACAAGCAGGATTGGGACCGCTACGCCGAACAGTACCGGCGGACAGGTGGAGAGATCTACGTCATGAACGGCTCCGACCCGCAGACGATCGTCGCGGCGTTGGACTCCTGCCCGAAGCTGCAGCCCGGCAACGCTCCGGCGGGCCCGCCCGTGTTGTACGCCAAGAACTGATCGTCGTGCCGCGGCCGGTTGCGAGGGCATCCTGCCCGCGTCCGGGTGGCAGCGGCAAGCGGAGTCGGGACCTCCATCGCGATGAATCGCGCTTGGGAGCCCTCTTCGGAGCTTGCCGATGGCGTCTTTGTCTATCCTGCGCGCCATCGGCAAGCTGCGCTTGCCGCTGCCACCCGGAATCTGGCTCAGGGGTAGGAAGAACTCAGTCGTAATCGGTATTATGCGCTTGTTTCAACCGGGTGTGAGAAGCTCAGAACGGTCGGGGTGGCATCGTCAAGCGAAGCTCGGCGATGGCGAATTTCCTGTGCGCTCAACCATCGCCAAGGCCTGCGGCCTTGACGATGCCACCTACGCCTGCGGGTTCTGGTGGGCTTCTCACGCACCCTCCAGGAATTCGGATCCGTGTAAACGCGGTACTCCGAACGGACGAAACGAGCTGCGCAACCGCAACCGATCAACGTTTCTCACGGCCTGCCGGGCGTGGGGTCGGAGCTGCGCCACCCGGCCGCCTCCTTCCAGGCCACCGGCGGGTCGGTGGGGTTGCGGATGGCCAGGGACTGGCCGGCGCCGTCCGTGGACGGATACCACGCATTGCTGTATTCGAAACGCAGGATCGCCGCCTCCATCGGAGCCGGCAATTGCAGTACGACCTTTTCGCCGTTGTCGCTGAGATTGCCCTGGTACTGTCCTGCGATCCTGGGTGCTGTTCCGTAGAACGACCGGAACGCCGACTGGTTCGCCACGACGACCACGTATTCACCGGCTGGCAGCGTCAGGGCGGGGAACGTGAAGTCGATCCCCTTGCTGAAGCGGACTCCGGTGACATTCAGGGGTTCATCCAGGATGTTCTTCAGCTCCACGTAATCATAGCTGCTGCCCTTGGCGGAGCGATACATCAGCTCCGTGAGGCGCAGCCCGTCCAGGAGCTTCAGGTCCTCCTCCAGGGACGCCCCCTCCGCCGGCTTGGCCACGGTGGCCTCCAGGATCACGCTGTTCAGGAAATCCGAGCTGGTGAGCGAGTCATTCAGGGCATGAATCGCCAGCAGATTGGCGCCGGCACGCAGGCCGCCCATCTGGCCGCTGATGTCGAAGTCCTGGAAGACCATGGCCTGGGCGTCGGTGTGGCTGGCGGAGGCCGCGGAATTCCACGTCGGGCTGCCATTGAACAACGCTCGTTGAACTTCGACGCCGTTCAGGTAGGCGATGAAGGCGTCGTCGTAGCGCACCTTCAGCACCAGGCTCTCCATGCCCTGCAGCGTATCGGTGCTCACGTTGAACGGAATCCGGATGTAACAGGTGGTATTCTTCTGGTACATCTGGCTCTGGACGTTGATCCGGAACAGGTTCTGGTAGCCGGAGCTGCGTTCGTAACCGACGCCGCCGGCGCCGCGCGGCCAGCTGGCGTCGTTGAAAGCGGGGTCCGACCGCCAGGCGTTGTCGACCGGGCCCGTCGGCACCAGCACGCGCCTGGCGGCATTCTCGTCCACCAACGTCACGGCATTCGACGCGGCCGCGCTCGCCTGGGGATTGGCGACCCCGGGTGTGGGCAGCGGCAGAACCGCCAGAGGTGCGGCCCCGTCCGGCGTGCGGCCTTCCGAGAAGTCCGTCGTCTGGGGCGTGTAGAGGATCTTGTCGATCTGGCGGGATTCGGTATCGAACAGCCCGATCATCTCGCCGTCGGCGGTCAGGCGGAAATTGACGTGGCCCGGCTCGTTGGAATCGTCCGCCCAGAAGGCGACGTGGCCCCGACCGGCAACGAAACTCAGCGCCGGGAGAGCATCCTGCGGCGGTTTTGAGGTGGGATCGTCCGTCAGAATCATGCCGCCCAAGTCTACGGGATGGACCTGTGGATTGAAGAGCTCGATGAAATCGTCGGAGAAAAGGACCTCACTGCCCGCCAGCCACTCGTTGATCTTGAGCGCGCGCGCATCGCCGCGCGGCTGCGCGATATTGGCCCGGCCGAAGGTCGGGGTGGTCAGAGACCACTGCCCCGAAGGGCCGATACGGCCGAGGGCCAGATCGGGCACCTGCGGGCCAAACCGGACGGAATCGAGCAGAACGCCCGCCCGGTCATACAGGTAGAGGTCCTCGCCCTCGTCCTTGAGGCCAAAGCCCAGGTACAGGTCCGAGCCGCTGCCGCTGTCTCCATACAGAACCAGGTACGTGCCGGGATTCATCCGCACGCCGCTGGGGAAGACAAACGCGATCGGCTGTTGCGGATCGTCGCTGAGACTCATCCCGGAGAGGTCGAGCGCCGTGGGTCCGTCGTAATACAGTTCCACGACGTCTGGGAACGTGCCGCCGTGCGCGACCGCCGAACGATTGGCAGCCAGGACCTCGTTGAGGACCAGCCGCTGGTAGGATGTGTCGATCTTCCAGGTCTGCGAGACCGTGGGGGTCGTATCATCCTGCCAGACGCCGGCGCTGTTCTGGCCCAGGACATAGACCGTGTACGACTGCCCATTCTGCAGATTCGTCAAGGCGATCGGCGGCAGCGGCTTGGGTGCGGCGGACAGTCCCGCGTCCGGCCGGAGCGCCGGGGCGCTCCACGGGCCGTTGTTGACGCGATACTTGTAGGCCTGCACATCCGGGCCGCCCACCGTCAGCGTGGCGCTGGTGCGCCAGGTCCGGGCCGAGGGCTCCCCGGCCAGGGACGCTCCGGCGGGGATCGTAGACCCCATGTCCGCGCCGTTGGAGCCGCTGTTGCGAGCCGGTGACTCGGGGCGCAGATGGACGTCGGGGATCATGCCCCGGAGCAGGTGACCGCCCGCGGCGAAACCGGCAAAACCGGTGCTGAAGCGCGGCGAATTCGCGTCCACGCGCAGGTCGTCACCGGCTTCGACGAGGACCGGATCGGCGTCCAGGTTGCCGGTACCCAGGCTCGCGAACTGGCTGGGGACAATCGAGTTGTGGACGGTCAACTGGGTGTTCTGGCGGTTGACGAAGGTGCCGCTGCCGTTGACGAGCGCGGTACCGTTGGCCTCCGGGCCGTTGTTGTGGAAGATGCAGCTATCAACGTAGGCCGCCCGGCCGGGATCGGCGCCGGCGCCGGCGGTGGCCTGGAAGAGAATCGCCCCGGTATTGCGGAGGAACGTGTTGCCATAGATCAGGGCCGAGGCGCCCGTCTGGCAGAGAATGGCATAATCGTTGTGATAGAAGACGTTCCGCACCACGGTCAAGTGCTGCGTCCCCAGGTTGCGCGTGCTGGCGGGGCCGCCGCCGGGGCCGGTCGCGATGGCCGCAGAGGAGGTGCGCCCCGTGCCGCCGAGATTGGCGTGCAGGAAGAGATTGCCTTCAACGTAGGCGTCGGTCTCGTTGCTGTCGAGCAGGTCCCCGGCACCGCCGGCGAAGACGTTGTCGAGGATCTGGGCCGCCGGACCGCCTTTGACGCCGACGGAATTGAGCTGCACAATATCCGTGTCGCCCTGCGTGCGGCCGAAGAGGTTACCCGAGAGGATGAGCCAGCCGTCGGCGGGCATGCGCTCGGCCACGCACATAGGGCGACTGCCCAGGTCGGCGAAGACGCTGTTGCGGATGATGACCTGCGGGTCCCAGATGCTGAAGTAGGACGAATCGGAGCCGCGGAAGGTCACGTGCTCGACGGTCAGCCGGGTCGTGGGGCCGATGGCGTTGGGGTTGCGGTTGCCGGTCGTGATCCACTCGGAGCGGGAGCCGCCGAACTCCAGGTCCGCGTAGGCGATGACGTTGTCCTGCTTCGTGCCGGAGAACTGGAACCCTGCCCACTGGATACCGGTGCCCGGCAGGGAGGTGAACCGAATCCTCCGGTATTCCGTCCCGCGGGCCACGAGGCGGCCCCAGACAACCAAGCCGCAGTTGGCATCCAGGAAGACCGTGGTGCCGGGCTCGATCGTCAGCGTGCGTCCGGCCGGGACCGTAATCGTGCCGGTGACGTAGTAGGGACCCGCGCCGGGCGTCCAGGTCTCGTCCGCGCTCAACGGCCCGCCGGTCTTGGTCGTCATGGCACGGCCTTCGCACCAGACATCGACGGCCGTGCGGTCGATCTCCTGGCCGCCGATATCATAGGCCTGAACGACGACGCGATTCAGACCCGGATCGACCCGCACCGCGCGGATGGACCACCCGGCGTCGATCGGTGACCAGACCGCCGGCTGGCCGTTCACCAGGACCGAGCGAGTCCGGCCCGCATGGGCTTTCCCGGATAGGGCAATGGCCGTATTCGTGCTGCGGAGGAATCCTTCGCCCAAGGGCGGAGCCCCGTCCACGGTCAACGCCTGCGGAATCTGCGCCAGGACCGCGGCAGTCCGGCTGCGGACATGCTGCTTCACGGCATCGATGCGATCCGGCGGCGCGAATCCGCCCAGGAACCGGTCGAACAACGGATCGAGGGGCTCGGGGTTGTAGAATTCATCGATCAGGTCCAGCATGGCCTGATAGTAGCGTGGAATCACCTCCGGATGGGCGAAGAACCGCTGCAAGCCATCGACGCCGTTGTAACCCGGGGCCCCCCGGACGATAGAGAAGATGCTCAGGTCAATGGGCGCGCCGCCGGACCCGAGAATGCTGTCCAGGTCGTGGGGAATGAGCACGAACCGATGATCGGTCACGCCGCAATACATGAAGTAGTCGTCCCCGATGCCCCGGTTCAGACCGGTCTCGTAGTTGCTCAGCAACGAGTCCAGGGCGATGTACCGCAGCCACTGGGGCACGTTGATCACCTTGCTGACGTCCTGGAAGTACGTGGCCTCCGGGGCGTTATTCAACACATCCAGCATATGGATAAGGTCGGACCAATCCTCCGCCGATTTGTTGCTTTCCTTGAAGTAGCTGCGGTTGTACGAGCTGGGATTGGTGCCCAGGTACCGCAGATCCGCTTCGCCATTGTCGCGGAAGCACGAATAGAGGTTGCCTTCCCGATCGTTGGGGAAGTGCTGCTCGGCCAGGAAGCCGTCCAGCGCGTCGAAGCGAGCATAGACCCCGTACATGGTGCCGCCGGTGGCGAGGTTGGCGCCGTTGATCCGCAACTGCGCCGGGGTCGTAAACGGGGCGGCAATGCCCGCCATGCGAAAGATCGTGCTGCCCATGATCTGGAGATGCGTGTAACGGCAATTGAAGTTGAGAGCGGAGCGGTCGTTCCACGGCCGGTCGGCCACGAAAACGATGTGCTGATTGTTCGGAGGCCCGTTGCGGGTTCCGTGGCCGCGATTGCGGATGCCCACGTTGTAGCGCACCTGCATCCCGGTCCCGTCGAAACTGATGAACGTGGCGTTCATCTGGGAATCGGGTCCGGACAGCGTGCTGTGGCTGCCGATGTACGCGAGCCGGCCGCGCTCCATCTCGGTCATGATGACGTAGTAGATCGGCTGGCTGCCGGGCGCCCACGTGGGCCGGAACGAGTTGTCCACCTGGTAGAGAGCGTTCGTCACCTGCTGCGGCGTGCCATCGACCAGGCTCGGGGCCGGCCAGGTGCGCATCCGGCCCCAGGCGTCACGCGCCTCCACATAGAACTCGACGATCTTGCCATCCTGTTGGGCGCCAAGGACGCCCCCGAACACGCCGTCGCCGGCTGGCCCGTCCCCGTGGGCACCGTCGTCGAGCATCGGGACGCTCGCATAGCTGCTCGCGTTGAACGCCGGATACGTGTTCTGGCTGGCATAGGTGGAGGCGTCGAGCCGATACCGCACCGTCACGGCCAGACCGCTCGTCTGTTCGTCCAGGATCCGCGCTGTGACGGTAACCGGATCGGCGGCGCCGGGAATGATCGGCCAGTGGCGTACCTCCAGGATCAGCGGGGCACTGTTGCCGGCCCCGACGGAATTGGCTCCGCCGGGGGTTCCACCATCCTCGAGACTGGGGGCCCAGTTCTGGCCCGACTCATTCGACAAAGAGACGTTGATCAGCTCGTGCGATCTCCGACCGCCATCGGAGGCGCAGGTCCATTCCCAACCGCGATGGCCGCCACTGACCGGCCCGAGTTGGCGGGTGCCCCAGTCGCCCTCGTCGGCGTACCGGAGGGTATGCACCACGGTGCCGGCGGCGTCGGCCAATTCCAGCTTCTCACCGGAATTGCTGAGCCATCCTACCCAGCCGCCGACAACGTTGGTCACGTCGGGATACCTGTCGGTGAAGACGCGGACATCGGCCGCCACGACCAGGTACCGTCCCGCCCCAATTGTCACGTTCGGGAACACGAAATCGACGCCGTCGGCGAAACGCCACCCGGCCAGATTGACGGATTGCGGCCCCCGGTTGAACAACTCGATCCATTCCTGCTTCGTATCCTCCGGGGCCCCGACCGCGTGATAGGGGTGGTACATGATCTCGGAGATGATGACATTCCCGCCCGGCTCGGCGGCACAGACCCTTGAGCCCGCGGTCAGATACCCCAAAAATGCGAGCCACAGGAGGGTATGCCGTACCAGACCGATAGGGATGCGTGCAATCACTTGTATCCTCCGAGTTACAGCCGCCGCGTCGCAGTGGGCGGAACATCATTATTATAGCGGAAACGCGGGATTCGGTCAACCCGCGAGCGCGGCAGGGCCAAGCCACCCGCACCGGGAGGGCCCAAGGTGCGCAAGGCGCTCAACACCCAGAACTTGAGCACCTGAGCGGGTAGGATGGGCTTCAGCCCATGCGGTTCCTACCCCGCGGCCAGGCACAGGGCCAGCTTCTGGATGTAAAACAAATCCCCCCGGCACCAGGGGATATCCAGATAGGACCCCAGCCTTGCGCTGGGTTCATGCAGAATCCAGGCCCGGGCGGCGAAGATCTCGGCGGCCATGGTTGGGAAGGCAAAGGGCGATTCGTTCCGCCACAGGGTCTCGACGCCCCAGGCCAGGTGCCAGGTAGGCCGGTGGTAGTCGACGTACACGTCCATGAGGTGCCGGTGCGTCCGGCCGGCATAATGGGCCAGGAACTGTCCGATTTCCGGGGTCAGGTGCCGCCAGCGGGCGAAGGTGCTCCGCAAGACCGGTACTTCCGTTATAAGTCCACCCTTGGTGTACGCGAATTCATACGCCAGGCGTTCCCGCAGGGCTCCACGGGCCACCTGGAGTCCTTTCTGTCGCGATTCTTCATCTTTCACGTGGTCGGCCATCCGGCAGCAGGCGATCAGGCCGGCCAGGTAGCCATTGCGGCAGTCCTCTTCCATCTTGTTGGGCGGCTGGTCCACGAGGGTCTGCAGCCGTCCCCAATTGTCCTCAATATGCCGCCAGTCACCCGTGACCCGGGCCCAGAGCCACAGCGGATAGAGCCGCGCCACATCGCTCCGCACGATGTCCTCCGCCACACGGAACAGCTTGCCCGGGGCGATGTCATAGTACGAGCGAACAGCGCCCCGGACGGGATCGACCGTACGTCTGCCCAGCGTGCCCGGGACCGACGCCAGATCCTGTGCCGCCACGTACCGCCGAATATCCGCCTGCAGATCCGCGTCGAGGTGTGGGTACGCGAGGGCCAGCGTCAGGAGCGTCTCCGTGGGATCGGCAAAGATGCGATAGGCCTCCCGGGGGTGCTTGCCCGGCGGGAAGACCAGCGGCTGCCAAGTCTGAGAGATCAGTTCGCGAATCTGGGCGGCGAGTTCCGCTCGCAGTTCGTCAGAGCCGCCGCTACGCGTCATCGTCGGCACGTCCCAGATGAAGCGATCCAACTCGTTGTCGGCGATCTGGCCGATGCGGGCTTTGGACTGTTCCGCCAGCGGGTTCAACGCGGTGCCCGCGACCTTCCCCGGCAGGGCGGCCGGCACGTGGCTGAGTCTCTGGAAACGCAGAATGTCCCAGTCCCAGGGCAGTTCCTGCACCCTGGCCCATTCCGCGTCCGTGAGGGTGGCTGTGGGTACCGCCGTGGGTTGACTGGCTTTACCGCCGGGTGCCATCCGGTACGCAATCACCGCGGCGCCGGCGTTGATCTCGTGCGTGGGGATGAAGTAGAAGCTGTCGCCGGCGAGGGAGACCGCCGTGTCGATCACGGAGCCCCCGCCATAGACCGCCGTTCCGCGTGCGAGCCATTCTTTGCCGATCGGCACGGGTTCCCGGCGAAAGACGGTGGCCCAAATGCCGAGCGCCTCGCCGGCTTTGGGCTCGTGGATGTTCCGGCAGAAAGGCTGTTCATAGCCCCGCAATGTCACCAGGTCCATGGCGTTGACGTTGTCCTGGTGCGTGTTGATCAGCACCGGTCCCGCCGCGGACAACTGGCACTGCTCATCGTGGACCAGCAGCAGGCTGTCGTGCCAGCCGTAGGTCCGCGCCTGGTCCATGATCGGGGTGATGTGCCCGGTGGCGGTGTCGAGATAGCCGACGTTCAGGAAGGGCGAATAGTGTTCATACCGGCTGCGGAGCAGCGCCTGGAACTTGACGACCACCTTGCCGTTCGCCGTCACGATCGGCGGAGCGCCGGTCCCATTCATGCTTTCCGCGTAGACAATGGGCGTCACGAATTTCTGTCGGCCGGTGTCCGGGTCGAGGACAAAGAACGTCTGGTAGATCGGCTCGTCCGTCAGACGCTGGCGGATATAGCTCAGTTGTGCCTCATACGTGCCCGGCTCGGCCATCTTCCGGAAGTTCGCTTCGCGGAGCCTGGTGTTCTCCTCCTTCTTGTGCCGCCAACTGGCGAAGTCGCCGAAGATCTCCTTGACCAGGCCCATCAGGATCGGATCGAACGACTCCAGGCACAGCGCCGGCGACGCTGTAACCATGACGGACCCATCCGGCGCGATGACCGGATGATACCCGCGGAAACTGACACCCGGCAGCTTCGCACTTTGCCACGCCTGCCGGCCATTCACGACATCGAACGCATGGACATGCATGTCCTCACTGGCGACATACACGCGGCCTTTTCGGACATCGAGGGCCGGACTGGAAAGCAGGGGCCCGCCGGTCGATCCCTTCCAGCGGATAGACCCGGAGTCTACGTCGATGGCAAAGAGATTCCCGTCCCGGCTCCCAATAAAGACTGTGTCCTGATGGACGAGCGGCGCGTTCCAGACTGCGGCGCCGGTCTGGATGGACCATGCGAGCCTGCCATTATCCACGTTCACCGCACCGATCCTGCCGCTCGCCTCGCCGAAGACGACTCGGCCGCTCGCGACGGCGCAGGTGTGCAGGATCGCGCCTTCCGTACGGTGCACCCAGGCATCCCGGCCGGTGACGGCATCCATCGCGTGGAGCGTCCCGCGCATCGTGCCGACGAACACCTTGCCCTCGGCCACGACCGGCTGCACGCCCGCCATCAGGCCCTCTTCCGGAAAGAGCCGGTACCATTTCCGCTCGAAAGGCGGCCGAATCTCCACCGCCGTCGCTCCCGACCGCCCCGGATCATGCGCCAGCATCGGCCAGGCGTCGCCCGGCGTCTCGTCTGCTCCGCCGAGGATCGGCGCGCAGAGAGAGAGGATGAATAAAATCCCGGGTAGCCAGCGATATGGGTACAAGGACATCTTAAGGCCAGACCAGTCGATATGAGTGTCCGGGGGGCACGCGTACTAATCCTCCCACCCAAGACGGTGCATTCCGGGTGGCAGCGGCAAGCGGAGTCTTCGGAGCTTGCCGCTGGCGTTGGCGTCTGTCCCACGAGCCATCGGCAAGCTGCGCTTGCCGCTGCCACCCGATGTAACCGATTCCCGCGCGTTCGACGAACGGGTTACTCGATCAGGTACGGCTGCTCGGGCAACTCCCGAATCCAGATGTTGCGGAAGGCCATCGGGTTGCCGTGATCCTGCAGACCGAGGGGGCCTTCCTTGTGCGGCGTATACTTGGCCTTGACCTTGTGCGAGGTCGTGCCCTCGATCTCGATGTTGTTGTGCACGCAGACCCCGTTGTGCAAGACCGTGACGCGGGCCTTGCGCACGACGTTGCCCTGGTCGTCGAACAGCGGCCGCAGGAAGACGATGTCGTAGGTCTGCCACTCGCCCGCCTTGCGGCTGGCGTTGACCATCGGCGGGTGCGAGCCGTAGATCGCGGCGGCCTGGCCGTCGGCGTAGGTCTTGTTCGTCTTGTAGTTGTCGTCCGTGTACGAATCGAGCACCTGGATCTCGTAACGGCCCATGAAGAAGACGCCGCCGTTGCTGCGCTTCTGATCCGTCACTTCCGGCGGGACCCCTTCCGGCGTCTTCCACTCGATGTGCAACTGGCAGTTTCCGAACACCTTCTCGGTGTGGATGCCGCCGGCCTTCGGCGGGACGACCATGTAATCGTCATCCACGATCTTCCACGCCGCGGGGGCATTGCCCCTGTCGCTCCGCCACTGGGACAGGTCCTTCCCGTTGAATAGGACGATCGCATCCGACGGCGGCTGTCCAAACTGCGCCGCCGGCGTCACCACCGGCGGATTCGGCCGGGTCTTGTCATGGACCGAATACTTCTGCTTCGCCGCCATCCCCGTGACCCCCAACAGCAGCACCACCAGCACGAGATACCCGGCGCGTTTCGCCACCCTCGATGTACCTGCCATACTCATCTCCTTCACCTGAACCTTGTCATCCAAACCCCGAAGCCCCAGCCCCACGCGGGGACGGTATGTTGCCATCATACCCCACCCCCTGGGCCAACGCCATTTCCTTCTACGCCGGGGGTAAACGCAACGTCACAAGACACTCTGGGTGGCAGCGGCAAGCGTCAGCTTGCCGCTGGGGTTCTTGCCCATCCCACGAGCCATCGGCAAGCTGCGCCTGCCGCTGCCACCCATCACAAGTCTTCAATACAGAGCAGCTCACACGCCACCTTGAAAGCGTGGGTGCGTGACGCGCACCGCTCAACTGGATCTCGAGGACAGGCGGGGTCCTACTGTGCCTGGGCGAGCCGGGAGGCGGCGGCTTGGTCGAGGAAGACGACGCAGTTCTCGTGCTGCTGGATGATGGAGGCGGGGCACTGGGGGGTTACGGGTCCTTCCAGGGCGTTCTTCGCGGCCTCGGCCTTGCGCAGGTCCGGGACGGTGGCGACGAGTTGCCTGCTCTTGAGGATCTGGCGGACGCTCATCGAGATGGCCCGCGCGGGGACCTCTTCCAGCGACTTGAACCAGCCCTCACCCACCTGCTGCATCCGGCAGCGCTTGTCCAGTTGCACGACGAGGTAGGGTTCCTCCGCTTCGAAATCGGCGGGAGGGTCATTGAAGGCCAGGTGGCCGTTCTCGCCGAAGCCGATGCAGGCGACGTCGATGGGATGGGCCTGGATCAGCACGTTCAGCCGCCGGCATTCCTGGGCCGGGTCCGGGGCTTCGCCTTTGACGAGGTACGCTGCCCGCAGGGGGCCGACCCTGTCCATGAAGTTCTCGATGAGATAGTGCCGCAGACTGCCCGGATGGCTGGATTCCAGTCCGATGTACTCGTCCAGGTGGAACATGACCACTTTGAGCCAGTCGATCCCCCGCGTGGCCACCAGGTGCTGGAACATCTCGTACTGGCTGGCACCCGTCCCGATGACGATGTTGGCCTGTCCCCGGGCGTGAATGGCCTGCTTGATCGCCTGGGCGGTGCTGCTGGCGGAAGCGGCCGCCATCTCGTCCTTGGTCTTGAAGACGTACTTTTTCATCGCCGGACCCCGATGATTTGTGATTTACGATTTATCATTTACGATTTATCATTGGCCGTAATTGTCTGAGGGCCGAGGGTTGGCCGCCCAGCCAAAACGCAAATCATAAATCGTAATTCGTCATTCGTAAATCAGGAATCTGGAGGCAGGCTATGGCACATCGGCGGGTGACGGGGACAATCCTGTTGAGCATCTGGGTGGCGTCGGCAGCGCTGGGGCAGGCGTCCCGCACCGGGGGCTCCATCTTGGGGACGCTCCAGGCGGGTCACCCGCGGCTGATGCTCAAGGACATGGACCTGGGCTTTCTCAAGGCCGCCCACGAGGAGGACCCGGTGCTGCAGAAGCTCTGGCAGGACGTTCGGGCGGAGGCGGACGGGTGTCTGAAGAAGTCCCCGCTGGTCTATCGCAAGGTCGGCCCGCGGCTGCTGAGCGTCAGCCGGGATTGCCTGGCACGGGTGTATGCCCTGGCGTTCGCCTACCGATGGACCGGGGAGGAGAAGTACGCGGCCCGGGCGAAGGAGAATCTGCTGCAGGTCTGTGCCTTCCCGGACTGGAACCCCTCACATTTCCTCGACACCGCGGAGATGTCCCACGCGGTGGGCGTCGGCTACGACTGGTTGTACGGCTATCTGGATGAGCCGACGCGCGTCACCATCCGCCGGGCCCTGATCGAGATGGGCCTCAAGCCCGGCCTGGATGTCTACGCCAAGGGCGGCTGGTGGACCAAGAGCGAGTACAACTGGAATCAGGTCTGCAACGGCGGCATGCTCGCCGGCGCCCTGGCGATCGCCGAGACGGACCCGAGCTACGCCGAACGGATCGTCCCGATGGCGGTCACCTCGCTGCCGCTCGCTCTCAAGAGCTACGCACCCGACGGCGCCTGGGGCGAAGGGCCGGGCTACTGGAGCTACGCGACGCACTATACCGCGTACGCCTTGGCCGCCCTGGATACGTCGCTGGGAACCATGTTCGGCCTGTACGAGATCGAGGGTCTCTCGAAGGCCGGCTATTTCCCGATCTACACCACCGGGCCCACCGGCTACTACCTGAACCTGGCGGATGTCGGCGAGAAGAGCGCCCGCCGGCCGATGCCCTGCATGTTCTGGCTGGCCCGCACGTTCCACAATCCGGCCTTCGCGGCCTCCGAGCACGAGCAGCTTGCCTCCCGCTCGGCCAGCGCTGCGCACCTGGTCTGGTACGCGGCCCGGCCGCCGGCCCGGGCGGTCCGCAGTAAGCCGCTGGACTACTACTTCCATGGGCCGGTCGAGGTCGTCACGATGCGCAGCGCCTGGGACGACTCGAATGCCCTGTTCCTCGGGATCAAGGCCGGCTACAACCAGGTCAATCACGGGCACCTCGACCTGGGCAATTACGAGTTGGATGCCCTGGGCGTCCGGTGGGCCCGGGATCTGGGCTCGGACGACTACAATCTCGCGGGTTATTGGGACTCCAAGCGCGGTGGTCAGCGCTGGTCCTACTATCGGCTCAATTCCGCCAGCCACAACGTTCCGATGCTCGGCGGCCAGAACCAGGACCCGCTGGCCCAGTCCTCGTTCACGAAGACCGCGCTCGATGTGGCGCAACCGGTGGCTATCGTCAATCTGACGGAGGCCTACCAGGAGTTCGTACGCTCGGCGACGCGCGGCGTCATGATGGTCGAGAACCGCCGGGCCGTACTGGTTCAGGATGAGTTCGAGATCACGAAGTCCTGCGAATTGGCCGTGGGCATGACCACGGACGCCGCGATCGAGGTGCGCCAGGGGACGGCTGTGCTCCGGGTGGGGAGCAAGGTGCTGACGGCCCGGGTGCTGAGCCCGCAGAGTGCGGTCTTCACCGTCGAATCCGCCGAGCAGGAGCCGCCGCAGAAGAAGAACACCGGTGTTCGACGGCTCGTGATGAGACTGCCCCAGGCCCGGGGCACCGTCCGCGTCGCCATTCTGTTGTCTCCCGCCTGGCCCGATGGCAAGATCGTCGAGACCGTGGAGATCAAACCGTTGTCACGTTGGTAGGGTGTGCTGTGCACACCATCTGTGTGTCGAGTAAGCCATGACGTTGCAGCAGAGGTGCAGTATGCGAAGTGTGTGGACATGTGTGGTGGTAGGGGCGATCGTGGCGTCGTGGTCCGGGTCCGTGCAGGCGGCCGCGAAGACCGAGGAGAAGCCCGAGCTTTGCGTGGGGAATTACCAGACGGAGGCGCAGGCGAAAGAGCAGCTCGCACGGTTCGCGGGCACCTACTCGAACGCCGCCGAGTGGCAACAGCGGGCGCAGCGGATTCGCGAGGGCATCCTGCGCGGCGCCGAGCTTCTGCCCCTGCCGAAGAAGTGTCCCCTGAATCCGATCGTGCATAGTAAACGCGAGTACCAGGGCTACAGCGTGGAGAACGTCGCGTTCGAGAGCCTGCCCGGCGTGTTTGTCACGGGCAACCTGTACCGGCCGACGAAGGGGACCGGTCCCTTCGCCGGCATCCTCTGCCCGCACGGCCATTGGAGCAAGCCGGAGGACTACGGCCGCTTCCGGCCCGACATGCAGAAGCGCTGCGCGGTGTTTGCCCGCATGGGCGCCGTGGTCTTCGCCTATGACATGGTCGGTTACGGCGACGGGGCGAAGGCCGGCTGGGAGCATCGCCAGCCGAAAGCCTTCCAACTCCAGCTTTGGAACAGTATCCGCGCGGTGGATTACCTCACGTCGCGAGCGGATGTGGACCCCAAGCGGATCGCGGTCACCGGCGCCTCGGGCGGGGGGACGCAGTCGTTCATGCTGACCGCGGTGGACGACCGCGTGGCCGTTTCCATGCCGGTCGTCATGGTCTCGGCCCACTTCTTCGGCGGCTGTGTCTGCGAGAGCGGCATGCCCGTCCACAAGAGCACGAAGCACAACTACGAGACGAGCAATGTCGAGATCGCCGCCGCCGCGGCCCCGCGTCCGCTGCTGCTGGTTTCCGACGGCCAGGACTGGACCAAGAACACGCGAGAGGTCGAGTACCCGCATATCCGCAACGTCTACAGCCTGTTCGGCGCTGCCGACAAGGTCGAGTACGCCCATTTTCCGGACGAAGGCCACGATTACGGCCTGTCCAAGCGTCTGCCCGCCTACCAGTTCCTGGCGAAGCACCTCGGCATGTCCTTAACCGAGGTCCAGGACGCCAACGGCAAGATCAGCGAAGACTTCGTGACCATCGAGCCGAACGACAAGCTCTACGTCTTCGACCAGGACCACCCCCGTCCCGCCCACGCCGTCGGCCCCAAAGCCGATCTGCCCTGGAACTGGTAGTGTTCCTGAACGGGCAGATGGACGACAAGACCATTTCACCGCCCTCCGCGGGAACGCCTAATGGCGTCACTGCGAACCACGCTCCTTGTCTGTCCGGGACTCGGTTCGAAGCGAATGGCGCAGTCGCTCCAGTTCCGCTTTCAAGGGCTGCCAGTAGACGCGATCGTACTGTCGTTCCGTCTGCTCTTCCGCGGACAGGGCCTCCCGCAACCGGTCCAGTTGTCCGGTTCTGGCCACCCGCAGCAGCGGGCGCTGCCGGGCGATCTGTTCGGCCAATTCCGGCCACCGTTGGGTCGCTTCCACCAGGAGCTCCGGCGTGCGCAACTCCTGCAACCAGAAACGTTGCTGCTGGGGCGTGGCCTCGACCCTGTGTTGAAGATAGTGCGCCTCCACGAGCCGCTGCAGCATGGGCCAGTCCTTACTGCGCTGCGTCTTTTTGGCCTGCACCAGGTCCGGCAGACTGAGGAGCTCATAGACGGTCCCATCCGCGTCGGTCAAGGTCGTGCGCCGGCCCCAGAGGATCTCGAAGTCCTCCACGCCGCGCCAGTGGGACATCACAGGGACCCGCATCTCGGCGGCCTCGGGTTGGTGGCAGCGGAAGTGCACGGCATGACCCCGCCGGAGGTAGTCGAGTGACAAGGGCGGGACCGCGATGCGCTCGGCCTGCAGGTCGTGCAAGGCTGCCTCCAGCCGCGCCAGATTGGCGGTGTCAGCGAGGATCAGCAGGTCGGTGTCGCGGCTAAACTCCGCTGCGCCGTAGAACACGCACGCCTGGCCGCCCATCAGCAGGGCACGGACCTGGTGGCTGGCCATCGTAGAAAGGACTTTCCATATCCGGCTCGGGATCAAGCGAACCTCCGATCTGCAGATAGTGCTCCCACAGTTCGCCGCTGGCGTGCCAGCGCTCCAGAGGGGTGAGCCGATACCATTCGGCCCACTCGCCGCCGCCGATCTCTTCCCAGTCGACCATGCGCTCCATTCTAAGCGAACGCATGCCGGCCGGCAAGCGTCCCGCACGCTCTGCCCGAGGGCTATCCGCCGGAAAGGGCCTCTTCCTGAGGGTCACGACAGAAGTTTGCCAAACCGCGGCCCCAGGAGCAAGCCCAGCCCAGCGGATCGTTGGTGCAGAAAGAGTGCTCTCCCGGCGTTTATCGCTTTGCGGATGTCGGCGGAGAGCGGGAGCCGCGGTGCGGGATGTAGGCGCGCGTTCTCACTCTCAAGCTTGCCTCTGGCTCAAACGATCCGGCGACGACGTAGCCAAGCCGTCAACCCCGCGCCGAGGCCGGCCAACAGGACGGCTCCGGGAGCGGGCATTGGGGCCACGCCGTTCTCGAACTCTACGACGTCACCGACGACCGGGTCTCCCCACCATGGAGTTGCCTGAGCGTCCGCCCACTGCCCTGGATTGATGCCGTTGAATGACGCCCCGATGGTGAACATGAGATAGTTTTCATCAGGGGGGATCGTATTGCTTGGCTCAACACCACCCCAGTTTGCACAGCTGAACGGGGGCGTAGGACTGGCCCAGTAGGAGAACTGGATGCCAGCCTCAGGGCCTGTCAATCATTTCCAGACCCCATCATCAGCCGGTTCGTTGCCGCCGACCCATCCGAACTGTCACTCAAGCCCGGTTCCGAGACTGCTGAGGATGAAGTCGTTTTCGCTTTGGGATGTAATCGTGGCCAGATGGCCGGGTGTTCCCATGAAACGCATACCTTCCGCCGCTGTCTTTGCCTCGTGCCAGGTCAGGGACCCTGCGACGAAATCGTAGTAGTTCTGGTTCCCTGTCCATTGCACCGGTGCGGTAGACCTGTGTCGCGGAAACAGACCTTGGGCGATTTCACTTGCCTCGTCTTGATGTTCGCGTGCCACGGCTGGAGGGGGCGGATCATGTACAGTGCCTTGGTCCCAACAACGCCGCAATTCCGCTGCTCGCAAGGGCCTGTTGTTCCGATTCGAGGAGTCTTGGTCGAGCGACCATGAGGACATTGTACCATGAAAATATTCCCTGACACGGCAAATTCTCATGGTGAATCACAGCGGTTGGAGGATCTACCCCCGGTCGGGGTTTTTGAGCTCTTCCACTTTGGGGAGGTCTTTCAGGGAGTTGAGGCCGAAGATTTCGAGGAATTTCTTGGTCGTGCCGTAGAGCATGGGACGGCCG
>JALORE010000361.1 GCA_025459125.1 Planctomycetota bacterium
CGCCATCGGCAAGCTCCGAAGACTCCGCCTGCCGCTGCCACCCTGTCGCCTCTCAAGGGGAGTTGCCGGTTGACAGTTGTCAGTTGGCAGTTGTCCGCTGACGGCTTGTCGGGAACTGGGAACTGTTCACTGGGAACTCTCTTCGCCATCAGTATTCCTCCAAGGCCTTATCCGGCCGTACGAAGGTCCACAGCACAACGGCCAGGAGGTTCAGGCCGGCGCCGACGAAGAAGAACGGGACGTTCGAGCCGGTCCAGTCCTGCAGGTAGGGAAACGCCAAGCCGGTGACGAACGAGCCGATGTTGCCGGCCATGTTCATGGTACCTGAGACGGCGCCGGAGTGCTTGCGGCCGATGTCGATGCACAGGGACCAGGACGGCGGCAACGTCATATCCGCGCCGAACAAGGCCAGCGAGAAGAAGATCACCGCCGTCTCCGGACGCTGCATGTAGACGCTGATCACCAGTCCCACGGCAGAGAGGAAGAAGCCCACCATCGCCGGGGCGCGGCGCGACAAGACCCAGCGGCCCTGCCGGTAGATGCGATCCACCAGCATGCCGGCGCCCCAGTTGCCCAGGGCCGCGAACACAAACGGCGCCGCCGTGAACACCCCGGCTTGCAGCGGGGTGAGCGTGTAGGTCTTCTTCAGATGCGGGAACAGCCAACTCAGGGCGAAGAAGAACGTGAAGTTGCTGCAGAAGTACTGCACCATGGCCAGCCACATGTTGCGGGAACGCAGCAGCACGCCCACGGAGAGCTTCGGCTGGCCGCTCTTGTCGTCCTTGGCCTGCTGGCGGTTCTGGCGGATGTACTCCAGCTCCGTGGGGCTGATCCGCGGGTGCTGGGCGGGATCGTTGCGGAACCACAGGTACCAGATCAGGGCCCAGCCGAAGCCGACCACGGCCCAGAAGAGGAATGTGCCGCGCCAGCCCAAGACGGTGATCATCCACGCCACCAGCGGCATGGCGAAGGCCGCCCCCAGGCGCGAGCCGGCGAAGTTGATGCCCTGCACGGTGCCACGTTCTTTCATCGGGATCCACGAGTAGAACGCGCGGGCCATGGTGGGAAATGCCGCCGCTTCGCCTGCGCCGAAGAGGAATCGTACGGCGAGCAGGGACACGAGATTCCGGGCGGCCGCGGTCAGACCGGTGAAGAGCGACCAGAAGCTTACGACGGAAGCCAGGACCAGCCGCGGCCCGAAGCGGTCGGCCAGCAGGCCCCCGGGCGTCTGGAACAGGGCGTACCCCAGGGCGAAGGCCGAGATGACCCAGCCGAACTGCTTGTCCGTCAGGCTCAGGGACGCCGTGATGGACTCCTTGGCCGCCGAGATGTTCACCCGGTCGATGTACAACAGCAGCGACAGAAGGAACGTCAAGGTCACCAGCAGATACCGGCCGGGGAGCCGATGTTCGGTGCGTTGGATGGACAGTGCTTCGTCAGTCATGTTGGTCGGGACACTGTGATACGGTTCTTCGTAGGTCGAGCGTACTCGCCCGACATTTTGGCGAGCGGGGACGCTCGCCCTACGCGGAACGGGCCTTGCGACGTTCCGCGATCAACCTCAGGGTGTTCTGCCAGGCCTCGATGAACATGTCGCGGAAGTAGCGGACCGGGCCGTATTCTTCATACTCATCGACCTCCAGGCCGTCTTCCAGGTAGGCCTGCCGGAAGGCGGGGACCTTGGTCAGCAGTTCATCCAGGACGTGGTCCTGCACCGGATTGAACAGCCGGGCGACCACGGGCTGATTGAGTTTCAGCAACTCCTCGGCCTGGCCCCCCCAGTTCATCGTGATGCAGACGTCGCCGCCGACCATTTCGGTAAAGTGCTGGAATCCCCGGACGCCGCCGCCGATGAAGCCCAGCGCGTAACCGCGATCGTGTACGAGGCGATAGACCTTCTTCGCGACGACCATGCCGGCCTGGTACAGGATGTCCGGGTTGATCGCGATCCCCTGGGCCGCGACCTCCTTCTGGAGCCACTCATCGTAGATACCGGTAATCAGCGAGTAGTACATGATCGGGTACGTCTTGGTCTTCGCCGTGATCTTGTGATACATCTCGCAGACGTCGATGATCTGGCTCAGACCCATGATTTCCGTGGCGTTCAGGGGGGTATTCTCTTCGATCAGGACGCCCATCGCCTCCAGGCCCGCCTTGGTCGCGGGGATCTTGATCATGATATTGGGGCTCATCCGGCGGTTCTTGCGTCCTTCGTCGATGATCACCTGCGGGTCTTCTTCGTGGATCGGGTCGCCCTGGATGCTGACGTATCCGTGCCGGCCGTTCGTCCGGTGGTAGACGGTCATGAACCGTTCGGCCACCCGCTGGACGAGCTTGCGCTGCAGGATGCACTCGACTTCGTTGTCGTCCCGGCTCTCTTTGAGCGTCTCATCCAGCAGGGCCAGGGCGCCTGCCTTGCCCTCCTCGTGATTGAGCATCTTCCACGTATAGGAGGGGTTCTGCGTGCAGCCCATGGCGCCGGCGGCAATCGCCAGGTCCGCCTCCCGCGGCGTGACGTTGTTGATCCACATCTTGGTCGGCGTCAAGGCGGCGACGCGATGAAAATAGTCATGCTTCATACGATCAATTCCTTTCCAGGCCCGTTGTAACCGAATCAGTCTTCCAGCGCCAAGGCCCGCACGGGGGCGCCGTCGCCGCCGGCAATCTTCAGCGGGAAGGCCATGAAGCTCACCTTCGCGCGGCGGATCTGGTCCAGATTGGCCAGGCCCTCGACGATGATGACGCCCGCCTCCAGGAGGACCTTGTGCACGGCGGTCAATTCCTCACGATTGTTCACGTCGGCGACGGAGGGGGGTTCGACGCCGAGCATACGGATCTTCTTCGCCGCACACCACCGGGCGAGTTCCAGGCTGACGCGCGGCAGTTCATCTCGGTAGCACGGCTCATCGACGTAGCGGCTCCAGCCGGTCCGCAGGAGCAGACTGTCGTCTTTCTGAATCTTGTCCGCCGCCGGCCCCAGGTCGGCTACGCCGATCAGGGCACGTTCGTAGTGACGCCGTAAGACTTTATCTTCAGAGGCGTTATCAGGATATGCCCTTACGGGCACCCTACAAACGGGGTCCACCACCCAAGCCGGTCCCATGCAGCGGTCCAGAGGGATCCGGTCGATCGTCTGGTCCGAGACGGCGAAATGGGTCGGGGCATCCATGTGGGTGCCGCAGTGGGAGTAGAGATGAAGCGTGGTGGCGTTCCAGCCGTCCTTCTCGAGCGTCCGGGCGGGCTCGAAGGACACGCCCCGCATGGCGCTGTGGAGAGGCAACGTCAAGTCGATGATCCGTGACATGATGCGCTACAGCTCTCTCACATTCTGGATGACGCGCTGGGCGACCTCGATCGTCCTGGCGGTCCCGCCCAGGTCCGCCGTCAGGACACCGTCCTGCACCGTCTTTTCGATGGCGCGCACGACAAGGCCGGCGGCCTGGCTTTCGCCCAGGTGCTCGAGCATCAGGGCGCCCGCCCAGATTGTGCCGATCGGATTGGCGATGCCCTGGCCGGCGATGTCCGGGGCCGAGCCGTGGATCGGCTCGAACATGGAGGGGAACTCTTTCTCGGGGTTGATGTTGCCGCTGGGACCCAGGCCCAGGCTGCCCATGATCGCGCCGCCGAGATCGCTGAGGATGTCGCCGATGAAGTTCGTCGTCAGGATAACGTCGAAGTACTCCGGGTGGAGCACGAAATTGGCCGAGGCGTTGTCCACGTACATCTTGCGGTACGTGACATCCGGGTACGACCGGCTCACCTCTGCGATCACCCGGTCCCAGAAAGCCAGGGAGTGGATCAGCGTGTTGGACTTGGTAATGCTGGTCACCCGGCGCCGGCGGCGCTGGGCGAGTCGGAAGGAGTAGTGGGCCACACGCTCGATGCCCTGACGGGTGAAGACGCTCGTATCCAGGGCGAAGCCCTCGGGGGCCTCGGGCCGCACGAACCCGCCCACCTGAACGAACTCGCCCTCGGTGTTCTCCCGGATCACGATAAAGTCGATGTCGGCCGCGGTTTTGTTCCGCAGGGGGCCCCGGATACCCGGCAGCAACCGGGCCGGCCGGTAGTTCACGTACTGGTTGAAGCTCTTGCGGATGTGGAAGGTGAAGAGCTTGGCCGGCAGCGTGTCATCGACTTCGGGCAGACCCACCGCTCCGAAGTAGATCGCGTCGAACTTGCGGAGGATGTCCAGTCCCTCGTCCGGCAGGAACTGGCCGGTTTTCTGGTAGTAGGCGGCCCCGTAGGGGAAGGTCTCCGTCGCCAGCTCGAAGCCGCCGCGCGCGGCAGCCGCCTGAAGCACCTGGACGCCGACGGGAACGATTTCCCAACCGATTCCGTCGCCGGGGACGACGGCAAGGCGGTATTTCCGTGTCATGGTCAGATCCTCCCTTGACGAACCAGTGCCACCCAGTCTTCCTGCGGGTCGGATGGTGGGGTGCCGAGGGACCGCACGCCGGGGGCGGTGAGGGTCGTGACCGAGCCGTTCTGCAGGGGGCCGCCGGTACGCGGGTTGTACCAAGTGACGACGTAAGTGCCCGGCGTTGCGCCGAGGTCGAGATTGGTCGTGCCGCCGTTGGGCAGGTGGACGACGTACACCGAGCCGGGCCTGGCAAAGCAGTACTTCGAGTTGTCGTTCTTCGTGTTGCCGATCAGGGCGTCGGCATTCTGCATCTCCCAGAAGGGCACTTTGTTGGCATGGAAGAACTCCAGGGCGATCCGGCAGTAGTCCCACGACCGGTCCCGGCTGCGGAAGTCCTCGCAGTTGAGATCGTTGGCCGGGAGCTGGTAGCCGAAGTAGTACTCGACGCCGGCGCCACCCGCCATGAGGTTGCCCCAGAGAGTGGCCTTGCGGATGGCATGGAGATCGCGGGCGTCGTTGCCCTGGCCGGCGGTGCCGCTGAAGCCCTGGTAGCCGGGGTCCGGTGGCACGCCCAGATTGGCCGAGCCCTGTTCGTCGTTGGCGATGACCCACGGCCGGCCGGCCTGGGCGGACGCGAGCACCCACTGGAGTGTGCGCTGGTGGGTCTGGCTCCAGTTGTTCTGCAGGGACGCCCCAGTCAGGAGCGACTTGTCGCCCAGCAGCGGCGTGTAGACCTCGTCCTGCCGGTTGGGGAACGTGTGAATGACGATGTGGCCCCGGTAGGGATCGGTGTCGTGCAGGTACCGCGCCATGTCCACGACTTCTTCGGTGGATTGGGTGTTCTCCTCGCCAATGTTCCAGTTGAGGGCCAGGTTGTGGGCGAACCGGGCGATGAGCTCCCGGCAGTAGAGCTTGCGCTCGATGCCGAGCCGGCCGCCGTCAAGCGATTCCGGGACGAGGCCCGGCTCGCTTTTGTCGCCCCGGCGGTTGTCGTCGATCTCGTTCTCCTGGAGCTTGAAGTGGAGGTACAGGCCCAGCCGTGTGGCATGGTCGAACACGATGCCCCACTGGTCGAGCTTCGAGCAGTCGTAGCGCAGCTTGTCATTCCGCTCGACGAAGGGCCAGACGTTGTCGCCGTCGCCGCCGGCGTTGTAGGTGAGGAAGGAGAAGGCATTGCAGCCCTTGCCGGCCAGGTAGTTCAGAGAGCCGATCATGCCTTTGCCCTTGCCGTCCTTCCAGGTCGGATCGGTCGTTCGCCAGTCCGGCACGTGCGGCTGCCAAGTCTTGAGCGGCACGTTCTTCTTGCGGGCGACGGTGTTGTCGAAATCCGCGTAGCCCAGGAAGGTCTCCGGGGCATCCGGCCCGGCCTTCAGGAAGTACTCGCCGGTGCCGGAAAACCGCAGGTAGTGCCCGCTGGCGTACTGGAGTCGGCCCTTGCCACGGAAGTCGCGGCCGGTCTTATCGGACGGTGCGACGGTGAAGCTGCCGGTCTCGCCGTCCATGTAGCCCGCGCC
>JALORE010000106.1 GCA_025459125.1 Planctomycetota bacterium
GGTACGCCCAGGCCGGCTCAAATCCGGCCTAGCCGCTTCATTAAACACCAGGCCCCTCAGGCTGTCAACAGCCCAATCGCCGGAAGAACACGAAAAAACCATGTACCCCCGGCCGCATGGCGAGGGCATCCTGCCCTTGCGTGCCGCGGGCATCCTGCCCGCGATTCGAGGGATTAGTTCAAAAACGGCTCATCCGGTTTCTCCGTGCTTCGATGCCTCAAACCAAGTGAGCCGGCATTGTGTCCCACGCCGCGGCGCAGGGACGCAGGGTCCAAACGCCCGGTGTTATCCGAACGCCACCCGGATGACCCCGACCGCCCGGTCGAAAGGCGATCCGCGCGGTGCGGTTGCGGCGGCCGCCGGTGAAGATCGTCAAGTTCCACAGTTGACGATCTTCAAACCCGAAAAGGGCCGAAATCACGCGAAAAACGCGAAGATCGTCAAGATCGCCAACCAAAAAACATGACGATCTTGACCCTGCCGGCCCTTGGTCCGCCGTAGGATGGGCTTTTGGCCCATGCGGTTCCTTATGTCTCGCGCCAAGGCGCCAAGACCGCCAAGAAGACACGGCCGCAATGCGTTCTCCCTTGGCGACCTTGGCGCCTGGGCGCGAAACGTAATTCGTTTTATTTTCATGATTTATGACAACTTCGCCGGCGAATGCTTGTTAGAGAAACAAGATCCTACGGCTTTGCAGTCCAGGATTCCGCCAACGCAGGCAGGGCTTGGGGTCAACTCTTGACACTTGACAGCCCGCAGACCATCGCAGCCGAGAGGCAGTCGGGGGCAAGTTCTGCGGCCTGCCCGCCGCGTTGGACGGCTCGCCCGGAGGAGCCGCCTCGGTCGGTTGGAAACGGAAGCGACTTGACTGTCTCCTCCGTTCGGATCGACCGGCGTGAGCCGTTTCACTCGTGTCAGGTGTCAAGAGTTGACCCCTCATGCTCGGGCGGGCAGGACGGGGCCGAACCGCGTGTTGGGCCGCGTCCGGTCAGAGCGCCAATCAGAGCGCCAAAGGCGAGCGGCCGAGGGTAAAAAACCGCGTTTTCAGGGGCGCCAGCCTGGATTAGCAGGTCAGAGCGCCATGTATCACGATTTGGCGCTCTGAGCTTCTCCGCGTCAAAACGCCCGACCGTTGCGAGGATTGGGGCGGACGACACCGGCACGGAGTCAGCCACGGTTGCTCGGGGTGCGGCCGAAGAACAGTGGCGACGGACGCGGTTCTTCGTAGGGCGAGCGGGGACGTTCGCCCTACGCGGAGGCGTGAATCCGCCACGGTATACCGGCCGCACCCGTTGCGCGGCCGCCCGTGCGAATTCCCAGGACGAACGGGACGAATTCGGGTATATAATGACTCCAGGCACAACTCGCCTCGACAGGCCGGTGGTATGGATTGTCAGAGCCGTGAGACCTCGTGTGACAGGAGTGGTGACATGAAGATCAGAGCTTGGTTGCTTGTGACGTTGATCGTGTGCGGCCTGGCCGGAACGGTGGCCGCCCAGCGGGTCGCCTGCGTCGGCGACAGCATCACGTACGGCTCGGGTATCGCGGACCGGCTGAAGGACGGCTATCCCGCCCAACTGCAGCGGCTGCTGCGGCAGTACGACCGGGACTGGGAGGTCGGCAACTTCGGCGTCAGCGGCGCCACCCTGCTGAGCCGGGGCGACAAGCCGTACGTGCGCGAGAGCGCGTACAACGACGCCCGCGCGTACAACCCGGATCTCGTCATCATCAAGCTCGGCACCAACGACTCCAAGCCGCAGAACTGGCTCTACCAGGGAGACTTTATTGCGGACTACAGCGCGATGATCGATGCCTTTCGCGGCCTGCCGAGCAAGCCGCAGGTGTGGATCTGCAAACCGGTCCCCGCCTTCGCGGTCGCCTGGGGGATCTCGCCCGAGATCATCCGGGACCAGATCCTGCCCCTGATCGACCAGATCGCCCGGCAGAAGAATGTCCCGGTGATCGATCTCTATACCGCCCTGTCGGGCCAGGGGCGCCTGTTCCCCGACAACATTCACCCGAACGCCGAAGGCGCCGGCGTCATGGCAAAGACGATCGCGGCCTGTCTGCTCGGGGTGCGGTTCCCGCCGGATTTCAACGGCGACTGGCAGGTCGATCTCGAGGATCTGATCGCGCTCATCGAGCATTGGGGCCGGAACGAGTCCGCGTTGGACTTGGCCCCGGTCCCCTTCGGCGACGGGATGGTCGATGCGAACGATCTGGCGGCCCTGATGGAGTACTGGCAGTGGCGGCTGTACGATCCCACGCTGCTGGCCCACTGGGAGCTCGACGAGGACGCCGGGAAGGTGGCGTCGGACCGCATGGGCGGGCACGATGCGGCGCTGGTGGGCGAACCGCTCTGGCAGCCCCAGGGCGGGCGGATCGGCGGTGCCCTGGGGCTGGATGGACTGGACGACGCCCTGACCACGGACTTGGCGGTGAATCCGAAGGACGGTCCCTTCAGCATCTTCGCCTGGGTCAAAGGCGGTGCGCCCGGCCAGGTCCTCTTCTCGCAACAGGCCGGAGTCAATTGGCTCATGCTCGACGCCGTCACGGGCGTGCTGATGACCGAATTGCGCGGCGCCGGCCGGGTCAGCAATATGCTGTCTTCGCAAACGGTGATCGCCGACGGCAACTGGCATCGCGTCGGCCTCGCGTACGATGGAGCCAATCGGACCCTCTCCGTGGACGACCTGCCGGTGGCGAAAGACTCCCAAGCCGGCCTGGCCGCCTCATCCGGCGCCCTGCACATCGGCTGTGGCAAGAATAAGGCCGCCGGCAGTTTCTGGTCCGGCCTGCTCGACGACGTGCGTGTTTACAGCCGGGCCGTGCAGCCGTAGTGCTTCATGCCAATTGAACCTCCGGATAGAGGCGGTGGGTGGCAGTTGTCATGAAGCGCTAGAGCACGTTACCCATTGGACGCGGCAGACAAGTGGTTTCTGGTTTCAGGAGGATGATCGTGGAGAAGGTAAGTCGCGGGTTCTGGTGTTGGATCGCGGTTGTCGTATTGGGGGCGGGGTCGCTGGGGCAGGCGGGGGCCAGTAAGGAGCAACGTCGGCCGTTGTCGGCGTACCGGATCTACCGGGGGGAGATGCATGCCCATACGGTGAATACGTGGTCGCATGGGGGGCACCGGGTCAAGGATGGTTCGGGCTCATTGCAGGCGGACTGGGACCAGAAGGATTACCGCAATTTCCAGGGGTCGCCGCCGCAGTATTTCGAGCGGGCCAAGGCGAAGGGCTTCGACTTCTTTGTGGTGAGCGACCACACTCAGGAGAAGACATTTCAGCCGGTCGATGCCCGGCACAATGAGGCTTGGCAGGCCGCACTGGCGGCAGCGCAGAAGTACACGGATCAGACGTTCGTAGCCATAGCAGGGTTCGAGTTCAGCCGCAATGCCCCCTTCGACAAGGATAAGACCGGGACCGGGCACATGAACGGGATCGGCGCTGCGGAGTACGTCAACGCAGAGTTCACGAGCATTCCGCAGTTCTACGAATGGCTCCAGCAAGCCGTGCCGGCCCCCGGCGGTGGTTGCGTCGTGGCCAGCTTCAATCATCCCGGGCCCACGCAATACCAGGACTGGGCCTACCTCGACCCCGGCATCGCCGAGGTAATCACGATGTTCGAGTTGCGGACGGTGTACCGGGGGGCGCCGCGCTGGGGAGCCTACGTGCGGGCGCTGAACAAAGGGTGGAAGGTGTCGCCGATCTCCGTGACGGACAGCCACGGATACTGGCATCTGGACAACATCCCACCGCTGACGTACGTGCTGGCGCCCGAGCTGACGAAAAAGGCTCTGACGGAGGCGATGCGGCAGCGGCGCACGTATACGTCGTGGGCCGGCGAGCGCCAGACGCGGGTGGACCTGAAGTATTCGGTGAACGGCTGCGTGATGGGCTCGACGCTGGACCGGCCGACGCAGTTGGCGTTTCGAGTGGAGATAGCGACCCCGAAGGACGATGCCGGGCAGCGCGTGCGGCGCATCCAGGTGTTGCGGAACCACCCGACGGCTCTCGACGGGACCCAGGTGGCGGCGGAGGCGCGGTTTGATGGGGAGGCCCATGAGATCGTGTGGACCCCGACGATCGAGGACTCGGCCGGCAAGTGGTTCCTGCTGCGTGTCCATCACGCCAACGATATGAAGGACGGTGTGTTCAACGAGCATGGCTCAACGTATGCCGCCCCGATCTGGACGGGCCGATGAAAGTGCGGCCGTCGCCGGGGGCCGCTCCTAGTCCCTTGGAGGCACGATTTCCCGCATGATGGCCCCGGCGACGATCGGCGTGTCCGCAATGGTTTCCGACCCATTCGCACGCCGGGTGAAAGTCAGCGGGGAATTGTCGGTGAAACAGGGTTCGGTGATACGACGATATGCAACTGAGCGATTTGGGTTTCGACCCATGGTTTGAAGCGCATGCCACGGCGGTGAGCCCGGACGGCTGCGGGGTTGCCCGCGTCTGTGCCGTGGATCGCGGCTGCTACCTCATCCGAGATGACGCGAGAGAAGTCTCCGCGGAGCTGTCCGGGAAGTTCGGTTACCAGGTCGATCGTTCCGTCGACCTGCCCTGTGTCGGGGATTGGGTGGCGGCGCGCTATCACAGCCAGGATACCGCGGCGATCATCCACCAGGTTTTGCCGCGCAAGACGTTCCTGCGCCGCAAGACCCCGGGCAAAAACGTCGATTTCCAGATGATTGCCGCCAATATCGATATCGCGTTCATTGTCCAGTCATGCCATTTTGACTTCAATCCCAGCCGGTTGGATCGATACCTGGTCATGGCCGCGGACGGACAGGTGCAACCGATTGTCCTGCTCACAAAGACGGACTTGATCACCCCGGAGGAATTGGATCAGAAACTGGCGCTCCTGGGCTCGGTCACCCAGGCCAGCGTGTTGGCCCTCAGCAATGTCACCGGAAGCGGGCTGGCTGAGTTGCAGCAGACGCTCGCGGCGGGAAAGACCTACTGTCTGCTGGGCTCCTCGGGGGTCGGCAAGACCACGCTCATCAACCGTCTCCTTGGCGAGGAAGCCTTGGAAACGAAGGCCGTCAGCAGCACCGGAGAAGGCACGCACACGACCTCGCGCCGACAACTCATCGTGCTGAGCCAGGGCGCCATGTTGATCGATACCCCGGGCATGCGGGAACTGGGCCTGGCCGGCGCCGGGGTCGACCTGGGTTTCGAGGACCTGGCCGCACTGGCCGCACAGTGTCGCTATGCCGATTGCAGTCACGAACACGAGCCCGGCTGCGCCGTCCGAGCCGCAGTGGAGAAAGGGGAACTGCCGGCGGATCGGTATGCCAACTACGTCAAACTCAAGAAGGAGTCGGAGTACCACGAGATGTCATACCTGGACAAACGGAGAAAGGACAGAGCCTTCGGTCGATTCATCAAATCGGCCAAGAAACACAGGAAGGACTGAAGCATTCACGGCGAGCAAGAGCAGCCGCCTTCCGGCCGAGCGAGTTCGTCGAGGATGGCCCGGAGGACTTTGGCCCTGGCTTTCATGTCGTTGGACGGGATCCGGTCGGCCTTGATTCGGCGCACGGCTGTCTCCAATGAACGTGTCAGACGCGCGGGGTCCAGCGCAGCGGCGGCTTGGCAGTAGTAGCTCTTCGAGCGGCCGTCGTCGAAGTCCCGGAGCATCCGTTCCAGCAGGCGGATTCGTTTGCGTTGCCGGGTCACGAAGCTTTTGATGCTATGTGCCTGGATGGCACGCAGGTTGGGCAGGGTCTTCTTATAGGTCGGGTAGGAAGAGGATTCCGGCACCCGGCGATACTCGTCCTCGGTTTTGAACTTGGGGCACGGGAACTCCGGGCATTCGCCGCAGACCTCCAGGTTTCGCTTCTTGACGCAACAGGTGATGAAGGAGCAGGACGGGTGTTTGTTCGGGAAGTCGGGGCCGCCGCAGCCGGGACAACGGGAGGGACCGGCGGTGTAGTAGCGCGGGCACAGGCCGCAATCGAGACCGCAGACGGCAATGGTCGGGTACTTCTTCATGTCAGCCGCATTCCATCGGGAAGTAGGCCCGGGCGTTGTTGTAGCTGATGTCTTCGACCATCGGGCCGAGCAGGGCGAGGTCGTCCGGCAAGAGGCCGGCTTCCACATCGTTGCCGAGCAGGTTGCACAAGGTCCGGCGGAAGTACTCGTGACGCGGGTAGGACAGGAAGCTCCGCGAGTCGGTCAGCATGCCCACGAAGCGGCTCAGCAGGCCCATGTTGGCCAGGGTGCGCATCTGGGCTTCCATGCCATCTTTTTGGTCGAGGAACCACCAGCCGGAGCCGAACTGGATCTTGCCGGGGACGGAGCCGTCCTGGAAGTTGCCGGCCATCGTGGCCAGGACCGCGTTGTCCCGCGGGTTGAGGTTGTAGAGGATCGTCCTGGGCAGCTTGCCCTGCTGATCCAGGCGGTCGAGGAACTTCGACAGGGGCTTGGCCACTTCGAGGTCGCCGATGGAGTCACAGCCGATGTCGGGCCCGAGCTTCTGGAACAGGCGCGTCGAGTTGTTCCGCAGGGCGCCCAGATGGAGTTGCTGCACCCACCCGCGCTCGGCGTCCATCAGGCCGAACTCGACCATCAGGGCCGACTTGAGTTGGCGGGCCTCGTGTCCGGTCAGGGTCCGGCCGCCGCGGATCTTCGTGAAGATCGCCTTGAGCTCACGGCCCGTGTAGTCTTCGGCGTAGGCGGTCTCCAGGCCGTGATCGGAGAGCCGGCAGCCGTTCTCGTGGAAGAAGACGTGACGTACGCGCAGGGCCTCGACGTACCGGTCGAAGCTGTTGATTTCGACGCCGGACAACTCCGCAAGCTTGTCGATGAAGGCATTGACCTTCTGGAGCGAGACGGGATCGTTCGCCTCGACGGCCATCGCCTGGTCCGGCCGCCACGCGGTGTGCACCCGGATCTCGAAGCCGTCCTGGCGGATTTTGCGGTGGTGCTCCAGTGTGTCGAGCGGGCCTTCGGTCGTGCAGACGAGCTTGACGTTCATCTTGCGCATGAGATTCCGCGTGCTGAACTCGGGCGTGCGGAGCTTCGCGCTGCATTCCTCGTAGATGGCTTTGGCCGTGTCGCGATTCAGCAGCCTGTTCTGAATGCCGAAGACCCGCTTGAGCTCCAGGTGGGTCCAGTGGTACAGCGGGTTGCCGAGACACATGGGCACCGTGGCCGCCCACTGCTCGAATTTCTCCCCATCGCCGGCATCGCCGGTGACGAAACGCTCCGCGATGCCGTTGGTGCGCATGGCCCGCCATTTGTAGTGGTCGCCCGCGAGCCAGGCCTGCGTGAGGTTTTCGAAGCGATGGTCCGCGGCGATCTGCTGGGCCGGCAGATGGCAGTGGTAATCGTAAATAGGCATCTTCCGGGCGTGGGCGTGGTAGAGCGTGCGGGCGGTCGGGGTCTGAAGCAGGAAGTCCTCGGTGAGGAATGGCTCTGGCATATGGCACCCTGGGATCTATGATTTATGAATTACGATTTATGATTTACGATTTGCGGCCTGCGGTACGCGGGCCCTGGCGCCAACCTGCACCCGCCCGTGACTTGACTGCCGGGATTCACCCGCCGGTCTGGCTCCCTTCGCCGTCGGCGGGGCGCTTGGGGACGGGGCTCTTGAACTCGGCCATCTTCTTGGCCCAATCCGAGACTTCGCTGCGGGTTTTCTGCAGTCGCTCGGTCGGTTGCTTGGGCTGGCTCGCCTCTTCCTTCCGCTGCTTGTAGTCCCAGATCAGGTACGCGATCCACCCGCCGCCCACGACAAGGATGCCGACGATCATGAAAATCATGTATGTCTTGCTCATGGTGCATTTCCTTCAGGCGGATTCGAAGTCTGCCATCGATCACGACCCCTGACAACGCGCATCGTAGCCCAGCCCGCGGCGCAAGTCAACCCTCCCCACGGCGGGATCGTTCGAAGTTCCGCGTTCACGCGGGTCCGGGGTCTTTCGAGCCGCTTTCTGCGAGAGAAGTGGCCGCGCGACGTCTTGCCCGCCTGAAGGCGGAACTCCGAACGAGCGAGCACTACGGCTCGTTCCGGTCGCGGAGGAGGGGGTTGAGCGGACCGATGGGGGGGCGGGCCTCGAACTTGAGGTCGGCCAGGCGGGTCTTGCCCATCCATTCGATCGTCAGCCGGACGGAGTCCTTCTTGGCCGCGCGGGCCTGGGTGATGAGCGTCTCGAAGGTCTCGACGTTGTCCACGGAGACGCCGTCCACGGCCCGGATCAGCTCGTACATATTGATCCGCGCCAGGGCGGCGGGCGTGCCTTGCTCGATGCGCACGACGACGATGGTCGGGTCGTTCGCCTCCAGGCGCAGGGCGGCGCGGACCTCGTACGTCACGTCCTTGACGGTCAGTCCGAGCACCTCGTCCTTGTACTTGGCGGCGCTGAGCATGTCCCGCGGGGCCTGCTGGATCGTGAATTCCTTCTCCAGGGTCGTGCTGCCGTGCAGATAGCTGAGCTTGACCGCGGTGCCCCGGCCGATTTCGCCGAGCAGGCGGTTCACGTAATTGTCCTGGCTCGGCCACGGGCGCCGGCGGGGCATCTGGCCAAGCTCGCGCGGAATGTCGGCCTCGTCGAAGTCGGGCACGCCGTAGCTTTCCCGCTCATCGCCGGCCAGCTCGATCGGCCAGGGCATCCCCGGGACGGCGATCCTGAGCAGGATGTCGCCCTCGGTCAGGCCCATCTCGGCTGCCGGCGAGCCGGGATAAACGCGGTTGACGAGCACGCCGAGACGGCCGTCCTGGGTCGGCTCGCGCAGGCCCATCTGCTTGAGCATTTCCTTCTCCGGCACGGTGTATTCGACGCCCAGCCAGACGCGGCGTTTCTGCTCGTCTTTGTCCAGGTGCTTCACGTGCGGGTCGTAGCTGGCGGGCGCCCCGCCCAGCATGCGGGCCATCTCGACGGCATCGAGCAGACGCATCTCGCCGGAATAGCCGTAGCGGGAGCTGGTCCGGGCCGTCGTGCGCGACCGCACCATGGCAGTATAGGCGGTCCGGTAGGCGCGGTAGCGGCTCTGGTCCCGCCCGATCAAGTAGGGTTCCAGTCGATCCCACTCATGCCGGGCCTGGGTCACGAAACCGACCAGGTTGCCGGCACGGCCGACGACCCAACTGCCCGGCGGGAGCGCCCGCTCCGCGGCCGGGTACCATTTGTCCTCGTAGCCCTGCAGCCGGTCGATCCAGCGGCTGCACTCGATCCGGATGTCCATGCCGGCCAGCTCGGTGGCGTACACCGCCCAGAACGGCTCCAGCCGGGCGACTTTGCCTTCCGCCGGGAAGGCGATCGTCTGCGGGAGCTTGCCTTCCGGCAGCTCGATGACGGTCCCGCAGCACTCCTTGAGCACGCCGGCGAACCGCCCGGGCACGTCGCTCTCCCCGACCTTGACCGTGATCGTGTCGATCCCGGCCGCCAACTCTTTGGGCAGGGCGTCCGGGATCAGGAGCTTGTTGTCGGCGAAGCCCAGGCCGTAGACGAGCACTTCCTGCACCGGCTGCTGGCCGGGGTACCGGCCGCGGAAACGACGGCCGAAATCGATCTCTTCTTCCTCCTGCGGCTCGGGCCGGGGCATGATCCGGATCTCGTAGATGTTTCGTGCGAACTGTTTCTGGAGCTTCTCTTCGAGCTGGACCTGCTGCTCTTCGGAGATCCCCGGGTCCGCCAGGATATCCTTGCCGCGCCAGGCAGGTCCGCCGGGCCCCAGGTCGATCTCATCGAGACTGGTCACGCCGACCGGCCGGCCCTGGTCATCGCACAGGACACCCGCGGCGTAGACGCCGGGGACGCGGAGACTGGGGCCGCACTCGACGGTCTGGCCGTTGTCCCAGTTCAACCCGTACTCGCACGGCCGGACATAAATGTGGTAGTACTTGCCGATGCCCATGGTCGCGACGAACAGCTTCGTCTGGGGTGTCATCTCGCCCAACTCGGCGAACTGCAGCGGCTGCCAGCCGGCCGGGAGCGTGCCCTCGATCCGCAGAATGCGCCCGGGCGTCTTGGTCAGCAGCCGCTCGGCCCGGGCCGGCAGCACGGTCCCATCGGGGCCGCGCACCGTGATCCGCGCGATCACCTCGCGATGCGTGGGCTCCCGGTCGAACGTGAAGATCGCGCCTTGGTCGTTCAGCAGGACGCCGATCACGTCCATAGCGTTCTTGTTGAGAATCCGCTGGAGGACCGTGCCCCCCGCAAGCTCGGGCGCATCCCCCTCATTCATATAGGGCCGTTCGCTCTTCTGCAGGTGGTAACTGACGATCACGAAGCTGCGGGTGGTCTGCTGGTGGATCTTCAGCACCGGCCCGCTGTCTTCCTCCGCCGACCGGGCGACCTGTACGCCCAGCCCCAGACCCATCGCTCCGACAACCATCACCGCGATCCACGCTCGCGCATTTCCCGTTCGCATCCTTCTGCTCCTATTCATGAGTCACGCCGCATGGGCGCAAGCGCCCGTGAACCGGGGCCAAGATGGCCCTGTGATTCATGGGCAAGATGCCCATGCTACTCTTGTTCATAATCCCGGCGGTAGTCCAGCACGACCCAGTTCCGCAGTCCGCCCCGCAGAATCTCGATGACCACCTTCTTCTCGCGCTTCTCATCTTTCATGATCCGCTCGTATACGCGTTTGACATCCGCGATGGTCACGACCGGTTCCTTGTCGATGGCCAGGAGGATGTCGCGCCGGGTCAGGCCCGAGCTGGCGGCGTTGCCCGGATAGCGGATGCCCTGGATGAAGACGCCCTTTTCCCGGAGGTAGTAAAGCTGGGGCGTGCGGTCCTTGTTGATCTCCTTGACCGTCATGTTCCAGCGGGGGCAATCGAGGTCCTCGCCCTCGGCCTGACCTTTCACTTCCGGCGCGATTTTGACCTGGATCTTCTCCTGGCCGCGCTGCAGATCCATCGGGACTGCGCCGTTGGTCTTGAGATCGACCAGCGTCCGCCAGATCGCCGGCAGCATTTCGGCGTAGAGCCCCTCGACCGCCTTGCCGTCGATGGCCAGCAGGATGTCGCCCGCGCGGATGCCGGCCTTGGCGGCGGGGCTGTTCTCCTCCACCCCGGCGATCAGGACGCCATGCTCGGCCTCGATGAACGTGTTGCTGTGAAAGTCCTTCAACGCCTGCAGCCGCAGACCCGTGGACGCGCGGATGACCTTGCCGTCGCGCTTGAGCCGCTCGACCACGTCCTGGACGCAGGATGCCGGGATGCTGAAGCCCAAGCCCGTGCCCTCCAGGCCCAGGGTATTGATGCCGACAATGGCCCCCTGCGTGTCGATCAGCGGCCCGCCGCTGTTGCCGGGGTTGATGGCCGCATCCGTCTGAATCCAGGTGTTGTACTTGTAATCGCTGTCGAAGCCGAGGTACCGCTGGGCGTTGGAGATGATGCCCAGGCTGATCGACCGCTGAAACCCGAAGGGGCTGCCCAGGGCCATGACAAAATCCCCTTCCTGCGCCCGGGTGGTGTCGGCGAAGCGGGCATACGGATAACTCTTGCCCTCCGCCGGATTCGGCAGCTTCAGCAGTGCCAGGTCCGTGTCCCGGTCGGACCCGATCAGCTCGACCTTGACCTGCCGCTCGTCGTACAGGACGCAGTTGATGGTGATGGCCTTATCCACGACGTGCCAGTTCGTCACCGCGTACCCGTCGGGACTGATAATGACGCCGGAGCCGAAGACCTCCTGCTGTTTCTTCTCGCCGCTATCGTAGTCCTCGACGATGGGTTTGACGAAGATCAGCGCCGGGAAGACCTCGCCCCGCGCCCGGCTGATAATCTGGCGAAAATCCCCCGGCTCCTGTCCGCGCGCCGGGATCGGCAGACCCGCCAGAACGAGCGACAGAACTGCCACCCGTCCCACGTGAATCCCGATGCGCCTATTGCCACTCGGTGCTATGGTAGTCATGAGTGTCCCTATCGTATCTCTCTCTGTGCCTCCCCTCGACCCGGGACTCCACGGTCCCCCAGCACAAGGCTACTGCCCGGCGGCCCCTGAGGCAAGGGAATTCTCCGCCGGGGCAATTGCAGGTGGACGTTGGTCGGCGCGTGTCGCGGGCATCCTGCCCGCGGGACTCTGTGGCATCGGCATCCTGCCGATGCTGCCTGGGCTGGAGGGGGGACCCCGGGCCCTTCCCCAACGCGCTGCATCGCGTTGGGGGTCCCGACCCGGGCGCTGCGGCCGCCCGTTCGTAGGGTGTGCTGTGCACACCGCAGCTCGATCCGTCTTTGGAATGGGTGCGCACAGCACACCCTGCCAGCCAGGCCTTGCCCCCTTCCCATCGGTACCCGCAAAGCGGTAAACGCACCCCAGCGCAGGAGCCACCACCTTCGCTCTGTGGCAGCCGCACGAACAGTCGTGCACCCGGGGGCGCGGGGGGCCACGAACGCTCTTGACAGAGGTGCACGACCAGCGCACAATGGCACCTGTTACGACAACATCCCGGGGCATGCACGCCTCCACCGCCGGAGAAAGAATCTGGACATGGGCAAGAACGCACGAAGACAAAATGCGCAGGTCATCCTGACGCCAGTGGAAGAGCAGGCCGTACGGGCGTCCTCCTTCGACGTCCTCTACGGGCCGGCGGAGAAGATCCCGACGATCGTTGTGGAGAACTTCCCGGCGCTCGGCAAGCTGGCGGCCATGCGGTTCATCGAGTGGGTGCAGCACAACCCCGGCGGGGTGATTTCCCTGCCGACCGGCAAGACGCCGGAACATTTCATCAAGTGGGTGCAGCGCATCCTCAATAACTGGGATACGCCCGAGATCCGCACGACGCTGGAACAGGCCGGCGTCGACCCGGGACGCAAGCCCGACATGCCCAGCCTGCACTTCGTGCAGATCGACGAGTTCTATCCCATGGACTCGGCGCAACACAACAGCTTCACCCACTACGTGAAGCATTTCTATATCGACGGCTTCGGCCTCGATCCGGCCAAGGCCCTGCTGATCGACGCCTGCCAGATCGGCCTGCGGTCCTGTGAGAAGCTCACGGATACGTGGCCGGGTCGGCGCGTGGACCTGACCCTGCGGTACCGCCGTCCCGCCAACCACCTGGAGAGCCGTCAGAAGGCCCTGCTGGAGCAGATCGACCAGTGGTGCATGGAATACGAGCAACGGGTCCAGGAGCTGGGCGGCCTCGGGTTCTTCCTCGGCGGCATCGGTCCCGATGGCCACATCGGTTTCAACATCAAGGGCTCCGACCACTATTCGACGACCCGCCTGTGCCCGACCAATTACGAGACCCAGGCGGCGGCGGCGACCGACCTCGGCGGGATCGAGGTCGCCCGCCAGTGCCTGGTGATGACGATCGGACTCAAGACGATCACGGCGAATCCGGACTGCGCTGCGATCATCATCGCCGCCGGCCAGGCCAAGGCGGCCCTGGTGGCGCAGGCCATCCAATCCGAGCAGCATATCGACATCCCCGCCAGTTGCCTGCAGCAACTGCCCAACGCGCGGTTCTACCTGACGCGCGGCGCCGCGGCCCATCTGATCGAACGGCAGGTCCGCGTTCTCCAGAACGTCCCGGCCGTCGGCGACGCGGACGTGGAGAAAGCCCTGGTCGACCTGGCGGTTCAGCGCCGCCGGCGGCTGCTCGACCTGACGGAGACCGACGGTCGCAATCACCCGCTCACCGCCGCGATCCTGCGGCAGCGGCGCGAGCCGTTTGCAGAGTTGGCCAACCTAGTCCACGAGCGGCTCGTCGCCAAGATCGAGCGGGGCCTGCGCGTGTGCCGCAACAAGCGGTTCCTGCACACCGAGCCCCACCATGA
Source organism: Planctomycetota bacterium (assembly GCA_025459125.1). Classification (GTDB taxonomy): domain Bacteria; phylum Planctomycetota; class Phycisphaerae; order Sedimentisphaerales; family Anaerobacaceae; genus PLanc-01. The sequence goes on from JALORE010000106.1 coordinate 13,747, forward strand.
CGACATCATGCTCGGCTACTTCTCCGAAGTCGTCCGCCATTTCCGGGAGGCCAGCAACCAGCACCATTTCATGACGCTGACGAGCGGCTTCACCTCGGTCACCAACCGGTTCATGCAGGGCCAGATTGCCTGCCTGCGCCACTTCATCGGTACCGCCCAGTTCAAGACCCTGCTGGAACAGGGCTACTTCTCCCAGGGCGACTGCGTCGAGCGCAACCGTGACGTGTGGCAGTACCTCGACGGCGTGGCCGCCCAGGACGAGGACGAGAAGGCGGAAGGCTGCGCCCGCCGGATGCTGCGCAACCTCATCGAGCTGCTCGGCGACGACTTCCTGCAGAACAGGGATCGGTGGGTCGCCGACCTGGAGGACTACTTCATCAAGACCTATCCCGGCAGGAAGGACCCCGAGCATATCCAGCAACTCAAGGGCATGTGCCGCGAGTGGGAGGCGGAGTGCCTCTGGGGCTACTATGGCTGGCAATGCCAGAACGTCCGGCACCTGCGGCTGAGCTTCTATACCGGGGATATCTTCACCGAAGAGCCCACGATGGACGAGGATGTTCCTCCCATCGTGACGGAGCTGCGGCGGATCGATCCCGACGTCATGACCGTCGCGTTCGACCCGGAGGCGAGCGGGCCGGATACGCATTACAAGGTGATGCAGGCGCTGGCCGAGGCCCTGCGCATGCACCTCGGCACCCGGGAGAAGCCCAACCTGCGCGTCTGGGGCTACCGCAATGTGTGGTTCCGGTTCGACCCTTCCGAGGCCAACGTCTTCGTGCCCGTGACCCTGGCGATGTTCTCGGTCATGCACGATGCCTTCATGAACTCCTTCATCACCCAGAGGGACGCCTCCTTCCCCAGCCACGAGCACGACGGTCCCTTCTCGCAACTGGCGCAGCGCATCCAGGTGGACCAGTATCAGAAGGTCAAGATCTGCCTGGGCCGGGAATGGTTCTACAACCACGACAACGCCCTGATCCGCGCCACCCGCGGCCTGGTCTTCCTCCGCGACATGTCGCCCGAGGAGTTCCTCAGCTCCTGCCGCGAGCTGCGCCAATCCGTCGAGAACCGGTGAGTTGACTATCATGGGTAGAGATGCATACGAGTGAAGAAAGACTACCTCCCATTCACCCTGGTGAGATCCTGCTCGAGGAGTTTCTCAAGCCGATGGCGGTCAGCCAGTATCGTCTGGCCAAGGACATTCACGTGCCCGCCCGTCGGATCAATGAAATTGTACACGGCAAGCGAGCCGTCAGTCCGGATACCGCGTTGCGTCCGGCACGCTACTTCGGTCTATCAGAACGATTCCGGCTCAATCTCCAGACTCGGTATGATCTGGAGATGGAAAAGGACCGGTTGCAGAATCGACTGGAGCACGAAGTGGTCGTCTACGGCGCCGCGCAATAGATGATGGTAGTCCCTCGGCCACTACGACGCGTTACCAGGTTGCCGGTTTCCTTCCCCCGGGCCGCTATCGGGCCGGCCAGCGAAGGGCGGCGGTGACGGGGTAATGGTCCGAGGGGTAGCGATTGTCCTGATTGTCGCGCAGGATTTCCGCTTTGAGGACCTGGACGCCGGGCTGGACGAAGATGTAGTCGATCTTGTTGCCCGAGCGGCCACCCTTGAACGAGTGCGCCGTGCCGACCTCGGTCACATCCTGGTGCAGCACACGGAACGTATCCACCAACGGCACCGGGTTCCGGGAGAGGCCGTCGCCCGCGGCGTCGAGCTGCTGCTCGCCCTTGAGATAACGGATGACCGGATTCTTCTCGCCGGAATTGAGATCGCCGGTGAAGACGACCGGGTCCGGATGCGGGCGACTCTTCAGCCGCGACATGATCAGGGCAATGCCCTTTTCCCGCGCGAGCTGGGCGACGTGGTCCAGGTGGGTATTGAACAGGTAGAAGGGCTGGCCCGTCTTCGGGAGGAAGCGGCCCCAGGTGCAGACGCGTGTGCAGGCGTTGCCCCAGGTGATCGAGCCGGGGACCGTAGGGGTGTCCGACAGCCAGAACGTCCCGGAGTCCTGCACTTCGAAACGATCCTTGCGGTAAAGAATGCCGGAGTACTCGCCCCCCGTCTTACCGTCCTCCCGGCCGACGCCGATCTCGGCGTACTCGGGCAAAGCCGCCCGCATATCATCGATCTGGGAGCGCAGGGCCTCCTGCAGTCCGATCAGGTCGGGCGCCTGCCGCCGCACCAGCTCGCAGGCCATGTCCTTGCGTTGGTCCCAACTGTTCGCGCCGTCGTTGGCGGTGCCGTAGCGGATGTTGAAGGTCATTACGACCAGATCAGCCTTGGCCTCGGGTTTCTCGTTGGCCGTGGCCGCACGGACCTGCCATCCCAAGGTCACAGTGAGGAACAGCACCAGAATCACCACCCGGACAAATTGCACGCGCGACATCGAAACCTCCGATTCAAAACGATACTGCCGATACTGCCTCAGACGCCCAGGCTCGCCTTCTTCTGCTGGGCCGAGAGCGTCTCGTTCAGCGAGCCGGAGCGGAACCCCTGCAAGTCTATCGTCACGAACTGAAAACCCAAAGACTTTAGTTCCTCCACCACCTGGGACCGAACCGGCTCCGCGGTGATCCGGGCAATATCCTGCGACCGGACCTCGATGCGGGCAATCGGGTCGTGGTGACGAACGCGGAATTCCACGAAGCCCAGCGACCGCAGGAAGGCCTCCGCCTCGTCGATTTGTCTGAGCCGCTTTTCCGTGACCTCCAGGCCGTAGGGAATCCGCGACGCCAGGCACGGCGAGGCCGGCTGATCGGCGGTCGCCAGACCCGCCTGCCGGCTCAACTGCCGGATTTCTTCCTTCGTCAACCCGGCCTCCGCCAGCGGTGAACGGATGCCGAACGTCTTGATCGCCTGGTTGCCGGGCCGGAAATCGTCCAGGTCGTCGTGGTTGGTCCCGAAGACGACGTGCTCGAAACCCCGCTCCTGGGCCACGTCCAAGAGCCGGTGGCACAGGCGGGACTTACAGTGGAAGCAGCGGTCGGGGTTATTGGCCGTGAATTTCGGGTCCTCCATCTCGCCCGCTTCGACGACCATGAACTCGACGCCCATACTCTCGGCCGCTTTCCGGGCCCGCTCATACTGGTTGCCGGGCTCGGCGGGGCCGATGCTCGTGCATGCCAGCACATTATCGGCCCCGAGCGTATCCACCGCGGTTTTGAGCAGGAAGGTGCTGTCCACCCCGCCCGAATAGGCCACCACCACCTGTCCAAGGTCTCTGAGAATCCCTTGCAGGGATTGCAGCTTATCTTTCTGTGTCATGCCCAGTCCTACGTTTGTGCCTGTACCCTTGCTCGGTCTAAATCCTGCTCCAAACCCAGTTTCCGGGCGGAGTCGGTCAGATACTCGAAATCCAAAGACTCGCCCTGAACCGCCAGAACGCCCAAAACATCGTCCCACTGCCGCTCGGAGGTCCCGCCGGTGTCCTGGAACCACCGCAGCTTCAGCAGGATGATATCCTCCGGAGAGACCAGCGCAAGATCGCTTCGGCCGGCGTCACTCAATCTTGCTGTCCGCCTGCGTGCCAGCAATTGCCGATCAAACTCCCCCGGACCCAGGACGAAGATATCGATCTTGAACGAGGTCTCGAAATGGATCAGGTTGAAACTGCCCTGAGAGTTCAAGGCCTGCCTGATCGCCTCGTTGCTGAGGTAGAATCCGTCCTTGACGAGATCGTAGAAGCGCTCGGCGACATGGGCAAAGGGCGCAACAGCGATATCCGCGTCCTGGGTGAAACGCAGGGTGCCGTAGGCGGAACTGGCCAGCGAGCCACCGACCGCATAGGCTATGACCAGGCTGTCGAGAATGCCCGCCAGGTGCTCCACGACCTCGATGGGGCGAGTCTCACCCACGCTTCGAGACTCCGTAGACTCGTTCAAACAACTCCGGACCGAGATGCTGCCGAGCCCAAAGCCGCTCCAGTTCTTTTTCGGTCGCGCGGGGATGTCGCATGCGCAGTCCGGCCAGTGCCAGCCGCCGGCCGGTGTCGTACATGTCAAAAGCAAGCTCCAGCTTACGCCCCAGCGGCATGCGCCGGTAGAGCTCGTATTGCACCTGCCGAGCCTCTGGCGACGTGTCGCTCTTACCCCACGTTGGTTGTTGTACATCCGTCATCGATCAGATCATCCCAGCTACGTGTAGGGTGTGCTGTGCACACCATCTCCACCATTATAGTGCGGATGGCCACCCCCCCCAAGAAGAAGTGTCCTATCTGCGCGCCAGCAACTCGGCGTTGTCCAGCCCCATCCACCAGGCGATGCCCCCTGCCAAACCCAGAACGACGAGTGCGGCAAGGATTGCGCCAACGCGCCGACCGGCTGGAGGGAGGGGTTCCGATGGTGTACCTGGCATCTCGTGCGTTCCCATGAGGGTCTCTCCCCTGGCAAGAGAGGTGGTGTGCACAGCACACCCTACCGATAGAAACAGCCGATGGTGGGACTTGAACCCACAACCCCGGCTTTACGAAAGCCGTGCTCTACCGTTGAGCTACATCGGCGAACCTGCGGTCATCCTAACGGCTGTCGGCGGTTTTGTAAAGCACCCCGCCGGCCAAAAATCACACCAAACAGCTCCCTGTCCGCGAGAACCGTGATGCCCACGACCCCCATTATCGGCCTGGAGAATGCCTCACTTGACTGCGGCGGGCGGACTATTTCTCCCCGAGTGCCTCAACAACTTCATGCCTGTTGAACAACACGAGCAACGTAATCATCCATGCGATGCCTCTACCACTCTGCGAATCATAGCCTGTTCTCCTCCAGCCTATCCGCATCCAGGCGATCCTTATCCCGTCCCGTCGCGCGCTTATTGCGTATGAGGTCATCGAGAGACAGAACCGGGATAGGGAGTCCTTCGATGCCAATGATCTGCCTGCGGTCGTAAGCCTCCGCGAAGCCAACCCCACTGATCGTCGTGATGATGTCGATCCGCCGCGGGGCAACACCGATCTGAAAAACGATGCCCGGCGTAGCGAACGTGCTCTCGTCGATCTCATGGAGTGGCGCGCCGAATACCACCAGGGAGCGATAGACCCGCGCGGAGTTCTCCGCAGACGGCTCAACCCAAATGTCGATATCGCCGGTCGCGCGAGGGAATTGATGCGCGCCCATGGCATAGGCACCGACCAAAAGGAACTTAACGCCGTTTTCTAACAAGACTTGCAGCATGTCTTTGTAGTCGCTGTTGAGCACAGTCTTGTCCCCGCAAAGACCACACTTCCGCGGTCAGTTCCCACATGACGCTCAAACACTCCGCCGGCGTGGCGTCAACACGGCCATTGTCCTCGTCGGTCAATTTCCGCAGCCGGGCCTTGTCTCTCTGCAGCTTGATCATAGCACCATTATACCGGCGCCCGGCCTTCGAAAGAAACCATTATCCACTGCAACCTAATCGAACCATTCGTCCGCGGGGTCGAAGGGGGGGATGCAGATGTTGACGAGGCGGAGCCGGCCGACCGCCCGGTGGCGACAGAGGGGCTTGATCAGAATCGTGGTGAAGGGGCGGATGGGGACCAGCTCGCCGTCCAGCTCCATGTGACCCTCGCCTGCGAGGATCAGGTAGATCTCCGTGATCTTCTTGTGGTAGTGGACCTTCGAGTCCTGCTGGATGTCCACGATGTGAACCGTGGCGGTGGTGTTCTCGGGGACCGCGAAGGCCCGCCGGGCGAAACCGCAGGGGCACCGGACCGCCTCGATATCGTCGAAATGAGCTGCGATGTAGTTGGCCATCTTGTCCTTCCAGGCGTTGCACCACAGCCGCGGGCGGCTGTGCGACAGATTCTCATCTTGCCGGACGGCGCGGGTTGAAGTCGCGCCACGAGTGAGGTATATTCTGCCGAAGGGATCGTTGGGTGACAAGAACAGAAGATCCTAACCGCAGATTACGCAGATTCGCGCGGA
>JALORE010000107.1 GCA_025459125.1 Planctomycetota bacterium
AGTAGGTGGCCATCCGGCCGAGGATCGCGGTCATCGTGCTGGTGATGCCGAAGTCGCCCTCGTTGTACGCCCGGCCCGCCTCCAGGGCGGCGAACATGTCATTGTGTTCCTGCTGATGCCCGGCGATGCCGCGCTCGAAGCGGACCGGCTCCTGACCGCGTACGCTGAGTTGGCACTTGCCCAGGTCGGCCTCGCCCCTGGTGCCGTGGGCCACGCCGCCGCCGCTCGACCAACAGCTCGGCATGTGGCGGCAGAACAGGAACGTCTTGCCGCCATCCCGGTAGGTGTACTCGACCGCGTGATGGTCGTAGATCTCACCGTACTCCGGGCCGACCCGCACCTGCCGGCCGCCCATGCCCTGGGCTTCGATGGGATGATCGCCCTTGGCCCAGTTGACCAGATCGATCGAGTGCACGGTCTGCTCGACGATGAGATCGCCGCAGAGCCAGTTGAAGTAGTACCAATTGCGCATCTGGTATTCCATCTCCGTTTGCTCGGGCTTGCGGGGCCGGACCCAGACGCCGGCGTTGTTGCCATACGCCCGCAGGAACATGACATCGCCGATCGCACCGTCGTGGATGCGCTGGATCACTTCGCGGACCCCGCCCTGGTGCCGGTTGTTCAGGCCGACCGTCACCATGAGATTCTTCTTCTTGGCCTCCTCGTTCGCCGCGATCATCCGGCGGATACCCGGCGCATCGACCGCGACCGGCTTCTCCATGAAAACGAGCTTGCCGGCTTTGACCGCCGCTTCGAAATGCAGGGGCCGGAATCCCGGCGGCGTGCACAGGAGCACTAGGTCCACGTCGGCTCCGATCACCCCGGCATAGGCGTCCATGCCGACGAATCGCCGGCCGGGCGGCACATCCACGCGGTCCGGATGCTCCTTGGCGACCCGCTGGCAGCTTCGCTCGAGCTGATCCTGGAAGGCGTCGCCCATCGCGACGAGCTTGGCGCGTTTGCAGGCATTGAGCGCCTGGGCGGCGGCGCCGGTGCCCCGTCCACCGCAGCCGATCAGACCCAGCCGGATCACGTCGCCGCCGGCGGCATACGCGCGCGTGCGCAGACCCGCGGTCAGCGCCGCCAGGGAGGCGGCCGTCACGGAACCCTGAAGAAACTGTCTGCGGGAGACCCCTTGCGACCCTTGCCTCATCTTCATCGGTACACCCTTTCCCTGATCACTGGATTACTGCCGGACGGTCAATTTGCTCAACGGGTACCAGCCATCGGCAGCTCGTCCCCGGATCGCGAGCCGGACCACCGGCTCCGTCGAATTCTCCCCGACGATGCCGAGCGACAGATCGTACACGCCGGCCGGCAGATCCCGGGGCAGCGTCACACGCTCGGCGACGTCCATGATCTGGCCCGGTGGCAGGTCCGGCACCTCGCGCAGGAAATCCGCGGTGAACACCTGGATCGAGCCGGGCATCCACTTATTCACGGCGGCGGTACCCGGCAGGATCGTCGCAGTGCCGCGCTCATTCGAGAGTTTGTAGGCGATGCGGTAGGGCCGGTAGCAGGGGGCCGAGCCGACGTTCTGCCATTTCGTCTCCAGCGCGAGGACGGCGCCGGGAGCGGCCTGCTGCGGGTGTCTCAATTCTCGCAGGACCAGGCGATATCCGAGCCGGCGGACAAACCGCTCGATTTCGGGCCGCACCTCCGGGCCTTCCGGCAGGGGAGCCGACTTGTTGTTGAGGTACGAGCCGTGCAGGGCCAGGGCGTAGTTGAAGATATACCGCAGCGGCCAGCCGTCTTTCACCCAGCGGCGCATGTCCCAGCAGCTTTCCCAGGCGACCGGACCTGTTCGCCAGGCTTCCTCGGCGCTGGCTCCCTGGATCTCCCGCGGGTAGGCGTCACGCATGTGATACCAGTTCTTCGAGAAGCCTCCCATGTCACCCAGACAATCCGCCCGCCAGCCGGCGCCGCGTTGCGTCGCGGCGGCGAGGCATTCGCCACCCCCGACCAGCATGAGCAGGGGAGTCTTGCGAAACGCCTCGAAGTAGGCCTCGACGATCCGCCGGCGGGTCTCCATCGTGGGCATCTTGGCGGTCTTGGAGCCGCTCATGTGCCACTCGCCCCACCAGCCGACGGAGCCCAGGTCCACGTGGTCGAGGTCCGGATGCCCGTCGTAGCGGGCTCCCAGGCGTTGAATCAGGTGCAGGTGCCGGGCCAGGACGTCCACGTTGTCCAGGTCGGGGATACGGAGCCCGTCCTGTCCTTCGTGGTCGACCGTGAGCACCTGGCCGCCGACTTCTTCCAGCCAGTCCGGATGATAGGGCCGGCCGCGCGAGGTGGAACAGCACATGACGCGAAAGGCCAGCTTCTGTCCCGCGGCACGCGACTCGGCCAGAACCTTGTCAAGGAACGCATAGTCGAGCGCGCCGGGCCGGGGCTCCAGCGTCCCCCAGCCCCACCGGGCGTAGTGAATGGTCGACGGCAGCCAGGCCGGCAGGTTCTTGTCCTTGTCCCGGGTCCGGCCGAAGGTCTCCCAGCCGATGCCGGGGTTGGCCAGCAGCTCCTCCGTCTCCACGGGCCGGACGGTGGCGGTGGCATCGGACATGGCCTTGTTCCGGCCGCAGACGGTTAGGGCGGGTAGGCAGGCGAGGATAGTCACGATCTGGAGAACGGTCCTGGCTGGGCTCATGGCGGACTCCCCGAAGCGCAAGGGTACACAGCATCAGATGCTCCGAATACATGTCGCTATGATACCCGGGTGTCGGGAAGCATTCAAGAAATCGTCCATCAGCTCATGGGAACAAAGGGCCGGTCACGTCGTGGACAGGGCGGCTTCCTGCTTGTGCGGGAATGACACGGGAGCGGGCCGCCTATCTGACCGTTGTTTCGCCGGAGATTCTCAGGGAATCGCGGCGTCGTGGATCCGGCGGACGTGGGCCGGGCACAGGGCGGTGTCGTAGAGACGCAGGTCGTCGATCATGCCGTAGAAAGGTTGACTGGCGGCAGGGTCGTAGGGTACGCCGATTTGGAGACTCTCCGTGAGGCAAGCCGTGAGGTCCTGCTCCTTCATCTCGTATACCGTCTGAGGTCGCGCATCGATGTAGAGCCTGATGTCGCTGGTGTGCGATGTCCCGGGAACCACAGGATCGATCGCGACGGTGACGTGGTGCCATTCGGTGTCACCGACGACCCGGGAGGCCACCGCGTAGCCCGCGCCGCACGAGAATCGCAACCTGCGATTCGCATCGACTTCGAGCCGCCAGCTTGGGGAGCCAGCCGGCTCGCCCCAGGTCAGGACGGCTCGATTGGCCGTGGGCTTTTCGCTCAGCTTGATCCAGGCAGTGAGCGCACGTGGCGTACCGGGAGCAAGGGTCGGGAGGTCGCCGATCTCCACCGCATCGTCGATTCCGTCGAAACGCAAGGCACCGCCGCTGATGCCGGCCACCCACTGGGAGCCGTCGGCGGGGAAGTTGCGCAGCACCGCGGGATACGGACCGCGCTCGTCGAAGGCCATCGCGCCCGCGGTCTCGTCGAACTTCCAGTGAGCGATGGGGGAGGCGAGCCCACCCGCCTGACGCCATTGGCGCGCCAGTGCGGCAAGATCCTGCAGATCGATCCGGTCATCCTTCGCGGCCGAGACATCGCCGGCAGGCTCCCACGTCTGGTCGCCCGGCCGACGCAGCCAGGTCGAGGAGAGCCGCGCCAGGTCGTTCGCATCGACGGCGTTATCGCCGGTGACATCCTGGGGGACGAAGCCGTCGACATAGAAGGTGTACGTGCGGGTCCAGCGGGCTTCGGCGCCCGGCGCTACCGAGATCAGGAGAAACTGCTCCGGCGAGACCTGGTAATCCGTGGTCCAGATGCCGGTGTAGACCGCCGGAATTGAGGTCTCGATGGTCATTCGCTGCTGTGTGTCGGCAAAATCCACCGCACAGAGCTCGGGGCCGGCGTAGTCCTGCGGCCGGTAGACCCAGATCTTGGGGACGCCGGTGGCCTTGTCCATGAACTCGATGCTGTTGGCAATCCGCGTGTACACGGTTGCCGCGGCCATGCCGATGTCCCGGACGCGCCCGGAGGGCTGCCACGGCAGGACGACGGGGTTGGTCGTGAAGTCATAGGGGAACGAAAGCCGGACGTTCGGCCCGACTCCCCGGCCGGAGAAGGAAAGAAAATCGTGCAAGTACTGCTCCGTCGTGAACGGCTTGGTGCCGGTGTTACGCAGGAGGTAGTTCAGAATCAGGCGGTCGTTCTTGACAATGACGTCCTCTTCCAGGTGGCAGGAGTAGCCCCTGGCATCGCCCGCCAGGGTCTGGACGAAGTGCGCCCGGTCCTTCTGCCAGGCCGCTGTCGTGCGAGCCAGTTCCACGACGGGATAGCTGGCGCTGAAGCTGTAGGCACTGGCGTTACGCCGGAGAATCCCGACGCCGATCTTGAGGAAGGGATCCCCGTTGGCGCCTTCGTTGTAGCCGGGCGGGTCCGGCTGGAACGCTTCCTGCCCGATATCGAACTCCATGGGCAGGCCGCCGAGATAGGTCAGAGCTCCGCCGGCCACCGGCGAGTACAGGAATTCCTGGCCGTGCAGTTGCGCCCGCAGGACGTTGGCCACCGGGGAGAAACGCAGACCCTTGTTCCAGCGACAGTCCGCTGCCTCGGGATCGCCCACTTCGATGACGAGACTGCCGCTCTGGAGGAGCCGAGTTCCGACGTGAGCGGGAAGCGGCTCAGCCGCGAAGGTGCCGATCGCCCAGACCCAGGGAAGGGATGCCGCCACGACCAGGATGGAGGCCATTCTCGACATGCCCCCATTGTACCGCGCTCGTGTCACGATGGGAAGCCCCCAGCGCAGAAATCCGGATTTCCGCCGCGCGGTGGCTCAGTACAGCAGTTCCAGAATGCTGTCCTTGGCGACTTCGTTCTGGTGCTGGAGATCGCGCAGATGTCGGATGACATCCCGGCGGCTGATGATCCCCACGAGTCTGCCCTCCTCGAGAATGGGGACCCGCCGAAAGTCGTTCAAGCTCAAGCATTCGGCGATGTCCCGGAGATCGTCCTCGGGCTCGAAGCAGATCACCTCGCGAGTCATGAAGTCGCCGACTTTGCCGACCGTCCGTTCGATGTCGGTGTCCTCCAGGCTGTTGCACAGCAGGACCAGGACGTCCTTTTCCGTGATGATGCCCTCCAGGATTCCCTCGTCATCCACGACCGGCAGGCCGGTGATGTTGTTCAGGGCCATCCTGCGCATGGCCTCGCACACATCCTCATTCTTGTCGATCGTGATCACCGCCGTATTCATGAGTTCTTTGGCTTTGGTCATTTTCATATCCCCAGGCTCGTCGGAGCCGCATGTCTGGTTCAGACGGCAGTTCTCTATTTCGGCAATTCACGGGATGGCCATGAGCCCAGGCGAGCGCGTCTACCGGTCGGATTCCTTGACAAATGGAGTTGCATTGTCGGGACGGACTGCGGTAAAATACAAAGGTTCCGGCGGCCGTCTTGTTCGGGCCTGGGACGGGATTATCGGCCGTAGAAATCGCGCACCTGAAGGAGGTAGCATCATGAAGTCGACACGGTTCGGTTTCACCCTCATCGAGCTGCTGGTCGTCATTTCCATCATCGCGATCCTCATGGCGGTGCTGATGCCCGCGCTGCAACGCGTCAAGAGCCAGGCGCAGGAGATGCGCTGCCGGGCGAACCTGCGGCAGTACGGCGTCGTGCAGTCGCTGTACCTGGACGATTCGGACGGCCGCTATCCCTCCGCGTGGCGCTCGCTGGTGAGGACGGAGGCTCCCGTCAGCGGCTACCAGCGTTATTGCCGCTGGCACGACCCCCGCTATCCCGCGGACGGTCCCCTCTGGAAGTACATGCCGGACCCCAAGGTCAACCTGTGTCCGACGTTCGCCGTGCTGGCCAGGACCATGGGGCAACTGCATCCCAGCCACGTCGCGACCAACCCGGTCGTCCCATATTACAACTACAGCATGAACTCCTACCTGGGCGCCAAGGCGGGGGACGCCGGCGGTTCCTGCGCGACGGACTCGACCGGCCGCGGCGGTGTCTACCGGATGACCGAGATCAGCCGCAGCAAGGCGGAGGTGTTCTTCTTTGCCGAGGAGAACATGTGGGCGCGGCCCGGCAACTCGAACGTGCTGAATGACAACGCCCTGTGCCCCGATGCCCGGGACTGGTTCGGCACCTTCCACGGCGCCAAGCGCAATGACTGGAACGGCGGCACGTGCAATGCCGTTTTCGTGGATTCCCACGTCGAATCGGTGAAGTCCGGCCTGCAGGTGTCCGCGAATGACGCGGCGGATTACAGCACGGCCGACTTCGGCCGCTACGAGCGATTCGGCTGGCCCCACGCCAGTGCACCCCGGTGACAGAAGCCTCGTTCCGGCCGAATGCAGACCATAGCTGTGGCCAATCAAAAGGGCGGTTGTGGCAAGACCACGACCGCGATCAACCTCGCGGCGGCCCTTGCCACCCTCGGGCAGCGTGTTCTGCTCGTCGATTTTGACCCGCAGGGCCACGCCACGCTCGGCCTGGGCTACGACCCCAACAGCTTCGAGCGGACCGCTTACCACGCGTTGACGGAGGGGTTTGTCCCGCTGGCACGCATCGCCGTCCGGACCCGGCTTCCCGGGCTGCACCTGGTGCCGAGCAACATCCTGTTGGCCGGGGCCGAGTTCTCCCTGCGCGACCTGCGCGGCAAGGAGTTGATTCTCGGCGAGCAGTTGCGGGGCGTCTCCCGCGAGTATGACGTGTGCGTCATCGACTGCTCCCCTTCGCTGGGCATCCTGATGCTCAATGCTCTGGTGGCCGGTACGGAGGTCCTCATTCCGGTCCAGGCCCATTTCTATGCTCTCGACGGCCTCAAACGCCTGCTCGAGACCATTCGGGTGCTCCGGACGCGTTTTCATCCCTGCTGTGTGCGTCCCCTGGGCCTGCTGCTGACCTTCATGGAGAGCCGCACCGCGCTGAGCAAGCGGATCGAGGAAGGCCTGCGCAAGCTCTTCGGGCCGCTGGTCTTTTCGACCGTGATCCACAAAACCGTGGCGCTGGCGGAGGCGCCGGGCAAGGGCCAGTGCGTCCTGACGTATGCTCCCGACAGCCGGGGCGCCAGGGAGTACCTTGCGCTGGCCCAGGAGACGCTGGCGCGCCTGCCCGCCGTCCAGGCGCTTGGCGTCGGCACAGCCCGACCCGCCCTGCAGTAGCCGATCAGAAAGCCCCTGCGAGGACCTGCTCGATCTTACGCGCGTAGGCGAGCGTGGCGGCCTTCCTGTGCCCCCGGGGACCGCCGTTGTGGATTCTCGCCATCTCGATCGGTGTCTTGCCGCGGCCGTAGTGGCGCAGATAGGCCTGGACCACCTGGCGGGCCTTGCAGGGATTCCTGGCGTCCCCGTAGTCCCAGTCTACGCGGAGGATCTTCGTGGCATCCACCCAATAGGAGCGGTGAATCTGGTAGACTCCCACGGCCCGGCCCATGTCGCCGAGAGCCGCCGGATTGTCGCGGCTCTCGACCCGGGCGATGGCGTCGAGCAGCCGGTTCATCCCGTCCTCCGCGGCCGTCGGCGCTGGCTGAGGCGCGGCCACGAGAGGCAGGCTGACGGCAAGCGCTGCGCACCATGACAGAAGTCCCATTGCTTACCCCCATTTCAACGAGATACCGGTAGCGTACGTCGCGACCGATTGTCAAAGGACGCCCGGTCGGAGCCGACGGGTTTGATACGTTCGTCGTTGCGCGAGGTGCGAAGCGTCAGGAAGAACCTGACGCCGCCGTTTGTAGCGTGCTCGTAAGAGCATAAGGACAGTGTCTGACGACGCCAGTGCGAACCAGGTGGTGTGGATGGCAAGCCAACGCTGGCCGCGGCCGCCCGGAACCCACGGTTGCAGGCGGGACGGAGTCGTACGGGCCCGCGCGCCTGCTGGGCGTTCTCGGCGGCATCCGGAGAAGATCGCCAAGTCGCAACGTTGGCGATCTTGCGACCTCAAAAGGGCCGAAATCACGCGAAAAATGCGAAGATCGCCAAGATCGCCAACGTTTTGCTTTGGCGATCTTTGCGTCTTTGCGGGAGCATGTAGGATGGGCTTCAGCCCATGCGGTTCCTTACCGCCGCCTTGAAAGGGGTAGCGCACGCCCATCCTACCTACCGGCCGTGCCCGTCGGCTGTGTACCGCCGCCTCCGGATAGCGCGTAAGCTGCTTGAGCTGCAAGGCTTACGATGCCGGCCGACATCGACTGCTGCCAGTGGCCGCCCGTACCGCGCGTTCCTGGCGTTGTGCGCGTTGCCGCAGGCCCGGAAAGACCCGCCACCGCGTTGGCGGCCGCACCCGAAGAGGCGGTCCGGGGGAACAGGCGAATTGCTCCTTCTCGTTCTCAAGGACCGGCTGTATCGTGATCGGTTCCGGTCTGAGGGAAGATCGCCGGGAGGCACGGCGCGGGCGGAAGTCCTTGGGAGAGCCGCCCACCAGCGGAGGAGGGACGTTTCTACGATGAGAACCGCGATCCCGTGCGCCGCGGAAGACCGAGCCCCGAAGGGCGTCCCTTTGTGCCCGGTCTTCAAAAAACTGGCTCATCAGGTATAAGCGTACTCGCAGCCCCATAAGGGCCCCGCCCCTGAGGGCTCTGCTCCCAGAGGCCTGATCCCTTTCCCCGAGGTTCCAAGAGGGCTTCCAGGAGCGCTTGTCGCAGAGTTGCTGGGTACCCCGCAGGGCCCGTTCGCCTTCGTACGCACGGACAGAGTCTCAGCGATAAGAGACAGGTCGTGGGCCGAACCCCTTTGAAGGGGCCCCCAATGCGAAAGGGTCTCCCAAACGCGATGGATCACGTTTGGGAACCCAATTATGCGTTGGGGACCTCAAGACGGCCCACCGTCGGAGGGCGGACCATTTCTGACAGACCATCCTGGACCGCCCAGACGGTTCTTCATGCGGAGCATCAAACGAGTCTTCCTGCCGCTGGTGCCCGGTTTCTTCTGGTTCCGGGCACGGTGTTCTTGGTTCTTTCGGATCTCCGGGCCGTCCCCCAACGTCTGCCGCCCGCGGACCCCCGGGGAGCCCAAACCACCGCCAGCCCACGCCCCTGAACCGCCTCTTCTCTTTCCTTCTGGCCGGTTCTGTGATGCCATTGACATCCATGGTTGGGGTCGGAACGGCGAGTGACGCGGAATTGATTGGGGGGTGTTGACGTTCTGCGAGAAGCGCAGCCTGCAGATCAGGCCGGAGAAAGACCGAGGTACGTGCCAGCGGGATGAGCCGGAGAACCTCGGCCGGGTGGCCCTCACCGCCCGGCCGAGTGGAGAATGCTCAGGTCAGCTCACTTATCGAGCGGCTTGACCCGGATGTTGCGGAATTCCAGGTAGTCGCCGTGGCCGCAGAAGCCGATGTGGCCCTTGTCCCGCTTGAGGCCGGGATGGCTGCGGTGGTCCATTGTCTCGGGCGTGCTGGCTTTGTCAAGATCGGCATCGACAATGGTCTTGCCGTTGACCTTGACCGTGATCTGCCGGCCTTTGAGGGTGACCTCCTCGTAGTTCCATTCGCCGGTGGGCTTGAGACAGTCGCGTTTCGCCGGGACGGTGCCGTAGACCGAGCCGTGGAACTGGTACGGCTGCAGCTTGGCGTACTTGGGGTGCGAGTCCTCCAGGATCTGGATCTCCATCCCTTCATAAGCAGCGTCGCCCTTCAAGGGGGCCCGCAGCGCCAGGCCGTTGTTGGCGCCGGGGGTAAGCTTGAACTCGAAACGCACGACGAAGTCACTGTACTCGTCGGCGGTGTAGACGTTGCCGCCGGCTTTCGTCGGGTCGCAGACGATCTTGCCGTCCTGGGCATAGTAGCCGGTGGTGTTGCCGATCCAGCCGGTCATGTCCCGGCCGTTGAACAGGGGCTGGAAGCCCTCCAATCTCTCCTCCGCAGACAGGATCTCGCGGATGTAGATGTTGCGGAAGTAGAGGAAGTTGCCGTGATTCTGCAGCTCGATCTGGCCGGTGGGGTAGATGGGCTTGTTGCGGTCCCAGTAGTTCTCCATGACGACGTTGTCCACGACGAGCTCGCCGTTGAGATAGACCGTCACCTTGTCGCCGATCATGATGATGCGGAACGTGTTCCACGCGCCGACCGGCTTGTCCGCGGCTTTCGTGGGCTTGCTGGGATTGACCTTGTTGTTGTACAGGCCGCCGGAGCCAACCTGGGCGCCGGAGGCGACCCGCCCGGTGTCCCAGATCTGGACCTGGGGCGAGCCGCGGAGATAGATGCCGCTGTCGCCGGCTTTCTCGATCTTCCAATCGACGAGCATCTCGAAGTCGCCGTAGTCCTTGCCGGTGCACAGGCTGCGGCCCTTGCCGTCGAAGACCAGGACGCCGTCGGCGACCGACCAGTGGGCCCGCATGTTCTCATCGGCCTCCTGCTGGAGTTCCTGGGCCTTCTCCGGGGCCAGAGTTGCCCGTCTATCGGGATTGTCATACGGCCCTTTCAGGAGGCCCTTCCAACCGGTCAGATCCTTGCCGTTGAACAGGGCGACAAAACCCTCAGGGGGCTGATTCAGCGACGGCTGCTGTGCCTGAGCCACCATCGCCAGGAACAGGACCATGATTGTGACCCGACCCACGCCCCGGTGGAACGTCTCTCTTCTCATCATGACGCCTTCCTTTCGGATGCCTGATACGTTCTGGCCGGCCCGCACGCACTGGCGCGGGCCGCAAGTAAGGGGAGTGTATGCCGGGGTCTGTACCGCGTCAAGAGGCCGGCCTCGGGGATACAATCCTCGTGGCGGGCGGATTCCCGCGCTGCCGCCCCCGCCGACGGCCCACCTGTCGCCGGCCGGTCTCGACCAGACCTTTCGCGCGTGCCTGATCGATCTCTACGGCGAGCGTTTCCAGGCGGCCGAACCCTCCGGCGGACGATCGCCTTGACGGCGCCGGAGCCAAAACCTATACTCCGTATATCCAATAGAGAATACCGGAGGGTTATAAGAGTACAGAAATGGGGTAACAGCCAGGGGTTGTGTCTGAGCCGGCGACTGCTGGAGGACGCGCAGATCGTGGTGGCACCGGTCCGACGTTCGCGGGGCAAGCACAATCTGCGCGATTTGGTCCGCCGGATTCCGAAGGACCATCAAGGCGAACAGACCGATTGGGGCCCGCCCACTGGCAAAGAGGTTTGGCAATGGATGCCTGCATTTACTGATGATCCGGCTCTGTCCCGGCGTACGTGGACGTGTTCTATCGAGTGGTTTGAGAATGGCCAAAGGAACAGGCATCGTCTATTCGACCGAGCAGGGGCGGATGTGTCCGGCGTGCGGGGAGCCCGTGGGCGCATGCGTCTGCCGCCGCCGGCCGCCGGCGGCTCCGGCCGGGGATGGCATCGTGCGGGTCGCGCGCGAGACCAAGGGCCGCAAGGGCAAGGGCGTGACGGTCATCACCGGCCTCGGGCTCGATGAGCCGGGTCTGCTCAAACTCGCGACCGAGCTCAAACGCCGCTGCGGCGCCGGCGGCACCGTCAAGGGCTACACCATCGAGATCCAGGGCGACCACCGCGACCTGCTGGTGGCGGACCTGACCGCCCGCGGCCACACCGTGAAACGCGCCGGCGGCTGACACGGGCGTAGGAGAGGATTGCAGCACCTCCGGAGGCTCCGGGTGGCACCCTCAAGCGCAGCATGGGGGGGCTATTATGGGACATGGTGTCGGAGGCCGACGCGGCGTGGGCCCAGTAGCGCTGGTTCGGGCGAATCGCTATTCGCCCCCACGAGGGGCGAGGGAACCTGAGACCTCCAGCGCCAGGTGGGTTTTGGTCGATAGCGCCTCCCGGAGGTGAAGGGTGCAGTCACGCGGAAGAACGAGAATCGAACGGGAGGTTTCAGCATGAGCAGTCGCGAGGGGAGGAAGTCGCTGGTCCTCATCACGAGTCTCGCATTTCTATTCTCCAGTCTCACCTTGTATGCAGGACCGGTCGATCCGGCGCAGGTGCGGCAGGCGACGCAGACCTTCCTGAAGAGCCGGCTGACGCGGATCGCGGCGCGGGCGGACGCGCCGGGGATCAGGGTGCAGGCCTCCGGCGTCGAAACGAAGCTGTCCCCGGGCGGTCTGCGGGAGATCCGCGGCGACGATGGTGCGATCCTGGCCTATGTGGCCGACCTGGAGCCACGCGGCTTCGTCGTTTTGTCCGCCGATACCGACATCGCGCCGGTGATTGCGTATTCGCTGCGGAGTCCCTTCCCCGCCGTGGGCGATCGGGAACATCCCCTGTACCGCATGGTGCGAGAGGATCTGCGGCTTCGGACTCGGGCCCTGGCCGAGCACCCTGAGCTGCGGACCGAGGCTGCCGGCCGGTCGTGGGCCCGCTATGCCGCGGGGCAGGCGGATGTCCCTGTGGCGTTCCAGCAGTGGCCGCCGGAGGGCAGCACGTCTACGGGAGGCTGGCTGGAGACAACGTGGGACCAGAGCGCGCCGTACAATCAGTTCTGTCCGCTGGACCCGGTGGACGGCGTGCGGTCCTACACCGGCTGCGGGGCGACCGCGGTCGGGCAGCTCATGCACTATCACCAACGGGCCGACCCCGTCTTCGGTCCCAACGATGCGTACGCCACGTGGGGCGGCCTGCGGATCGACGCGGACAGCCAGATGTACGATTTCCCGTCCTTTGCCGACCTGAACCGCTATCTCGATGTCGTCCGCGCGAAGTACGGCGCCGGGACGACGCTGGACGACGCAGACCTGGCCGCCCTGAACTTTGCCTGCGGCGTGGTCATGCAGATGGACTACAGCAGCGAAGGGTCCGGCGCGACGCCGTCGGCCATGCGGAACGCCATGATCGCTCGCTATGGCTTCGCGTCCTCCGACATGTTCGGAGGCCTGTCGGCGGAGTCGTTGCTCCTGCTGCAGGAGAACGTGATCAACCGGCTGCCGGCGCTGGTGACCATCGGTCCGGCCGACGGCTTCGGTGGTCACGTGGTCGTCTGCGACGGCTACAATACCGAGGGAGAATATCACCTCAATTACGGCTGGGGCGCCCGGTCGCCGGGGCAGATCGCCGACGTGTGGTATCGCCTGCCCACCGGCTTCTACGCCCGCGCCAACGTGATTACGGAGACGATTCTGAACATCCGGCCGGTCGAGCCCGCCCTGCGGGTGGAGCCGGCGTTCCTGGACTTCCACAGCCTGCCGGGACAGGAGTCCGATGTGCAGATCCTGCGGATTCGCAGCACCGTGGACGGCGTCCAGGTACACTCGATCTCCAGTCCGGAAGGTTTCCTCATTGCCATGCCCGACGAGTTCTCCGGCCAGGTGGCCGGCTTCACGATTCCGCGGGCCCGCCAGGCAGCAGCGCTGCTGGTGAGATTCCGTCCCGAGCGGGCGGGCGGCTACTACGGGACCCTGGCGATCCGCTACAATGACGGCCTCGTGCGGTACGTGATTCTCCGCGGCTGGTCCTGGGAGGGCGGCACCCAGGTGGCCGCCGGCGCGGTCTCGGGGACATGGTCCCTGGACCAGTCGCCTTATTTCGTGGTCGGGGACATCCAGGTCCCGGAAGGCGGCGAACTGGTTATCGAGCCGGGGGTGAAGGTCTTCTTCCTGGGCCCATATGGCCTGACCATCGGCTGGGACGCACGGCTCACCGCCCGGGGCAACGCGGTGCAGCCCATCGAGCTGACCGCCTGGAACAAGGACACCGGCTGGGCGGGCCTGCGGTTCATCGCGTCGGGTGCGGACGACGTGCTGAGCCATTGCTCGATCTCCTATACGAAGAAGGGCGCGGCTTTGATGCCGGAGCGCAACAGCACGCCGGACGAGCCGGACACCGGCAATGCGCCTCAGGACCTGCGCGGCGGGGCCATCTACTGCCATACGTCGAGTCCCACCATCGAGAGCTGCAAGATCACGAACAACCTGGGTGACATCGCCGGTGCGATCTACAGCTACGGCGGCTTTCCCACCGTCGCCAACACGCTGATTGCCAACAACACCTCGCTGGCCGGCAGCCCGCGCTGCGGCGGCGTGTGCGGCAACGCCGCCGGCTCGATCCGTCTGCGGAACTGCACCGTCGTGCACAATTCGCCCGGCGGCATCTTCGCCGCCTCCTGGGACGGCATGACCGTGACGAACACGATCGTCTGGGGCAACGAGATGTACCAGATCCAGACGGACGAATCCTGGCCCGCGGTGACCTTCTGCGATGTCCAGGGCGGCTGGCCCGGCAGCGGCAATATGGCCGCGGAACCCCGGTTCCTCGGCCCCAGCAGCGGGGTGGGGATCGAGCACGAGGCAGCGGCCGGCCAATGGGCTTTGGCGAGCGATTCCCCGTGCATCAACGCCGGGACACAGATCGAGGACCTTGCGGCCGCCGATCTGGCCGGCGGCGCCCGTGTCCACAGCCAGGTGACGGACCTGGGGGCGTACGAGAACCAGTCGGACCTGCCGCTGCTGACGGTGACCCCTTCGCGCACGGCCGATGCCGGCTTCGTCCCGCTGGAAACGAGTTCGACCATCGAGCTGACCCTCACCAACACCGGCGCGGAGGCATTCCGAATCGGGAGCCTGAGCCTCGCGAGCGACGGCAGCGCCTTCACGGTTCTGACGCCCGTGCAGGACCGCGTTCTGGCGCCCGGGGAAGCCATCCCGGTGGCGCTCGGCTTCCGTCCGGTGCGGGAAAGGAAGTACTCCGACAGGCTTGATATCCACTCCACGGCTGCCAACGCCGCCCACCTCCAGGTTGCCCTGCGCGGTATGGGAGTTGCGGGAACGCTGGTTCCGCCCGGACCGGTCCGGGGTGTCTGGACCAAGGCGTCGAGCCCGTACATCATCACCGGTGATATCACCATCCCGCGGGCGCGGAGCCTGGACATCGAGCCGGGCGTCACGGTCCGGTTCGCGGGGCATTTCCGGATGACCGTGGGCTACCGGGGGACGCTCCGCGCGCTCGGCGCGGAGCAGGACCCGATCGTCTTCACCGCGGCAGACAAGAGTGAAGGCTGGTACGGGATCCGCTTCGTCAACAGCGGATCGGACGATGTGCTGAAGTACTGCACGCTCGAGTACGCACGGAAGCCCCGCACCGGAGGGACCATGGGTTTCTACGATCTCTACGGCGGGGCGGTCCTCTGCTGTTATTCCGATGCCATGGACCCGGGGTTCCCGATCGTGTCCAGTCCGACGATCGATTCCTGCCTGTTCATCCGCAACAGTGCCCGCACGGGCGGGGCCCTCGTGTGCACCGACGAATCGCAGGCGGTCGTGACGAACAACACGATGGTGGACAATGACGCGGATCTGGATGGCGGCGGGCTCGCCCTATATTACGCCTTCTGCAAGGTCGAGCACAACGTGATCGCCCGCAATTCGGCCCTGGTCGGCGGGGGCATCATGAACGTCGCCAGTTGTCCCACGATCGTCAACAACACCTTCGTCTTCAACCGGCCCGGCGCCCTGTACTTGGAGACGGCGCAACCCTACTTCGGGGATGAGCCCCCCGTGCCGGTCTGGAACAACATCATCTGGAAGAACGACGTCTACCTGTCGGACGCGGTGCAGCCGGACGAGTACGACATCCGTTACAACGACATCCAGGGCGGCTGGTCCGGCGCGGACAATCTCGCTGTGGACCCCGGCTTCGCCGACCTGGAGGGCGGGGACTACCATCTTCAGTCGCAGGCCGGCCGCTGGGACCCGCAGGCCGGCAGGTGGGTGCTGGACCCGGCGACCAGCCCCTGCATCGACGCCGGCAATCCCGCCTCGGACTTCGCCCGCGAGCCGGCGCCCAACGGCGGGCGCATCAACCTGGGCGCCTACGGCGGCACCGACCAGGCCAGCAAATCCCCCGGTTCATAATGTGCCCGTGAGGGCTACCCGTTCAAGGTGAGACGCGGGGGTGGCAGCGGCAAGCGCCGTCTGCGGAGCTTGCCGATGGCGTTCCGGTCTATCCCACGAGCCAGCGGCAAGCAGTACTTGCCGCTGCCCCCCATCACGAGTCTCGAATACCAAGCAGCTCACGCGCAACCTTGAAAGGGGTAGCCTGTAAGGGCATACCGTAGTTGGGACGGGCGCAGTGAACGGCTGGGGCCCGCCGGCAACCGCGGAACCGGCTCGTTTCGGCGCCCCACCCGCGAAGATTCACGTCGCCACGGCGTCAGTATACATAGTGAGCGCGATGTCCGGGCCGGCCTGGGCGCACGGTGCCGGCACAGATGAACCTGTACGACGCCGGAGTCGCTGCCTATAATGTCGTCATCCGAATGGATGCGTCAGAAGGGCTGACGGACATGGACTCTATCTGTACGTTGATGTGATCGGGTGCCTTGCTCATGGAACCACTCTTTATTGTCGGCGTGATCGTGCTGATCGTGGTCGTGGCCGTCGCGAGCTACCTCAGCGCGCAGAAGCGGCGGCAGGCCATGCTGGATCTGGCCGCCCGGTTGGGCCTGCGCTTCGACCCGCAGAAGGATTGGGGTCTGGCCAAGCAGTACGCCTTTCTGGACAAGCTGCGGGCCGGCTCGAACCGCTACGTCTTCAATACGCTCTCCGGCCGTTACCGCGATCAGGACGTCATCGTGTTCGATTACCACTATGAGACCCATTCCTCCGACTCCAAGGGCCATAACCAGACGCATCACCACTATTTCTCCTGTTTCACGCTGCGTCTGCCGCGGGTGTTTCCGGAGCTGGTCATCGGGCCCGAAGGGTTCTTCTCGAAGATCGCCCAGGCGTTCGGGTACGACGATATCGACTTCGAGTCGCACGAGTTCTCCCGCAAGTTCTGCGTGCGCTCGCCCGACAAGAAGTTTGCGTATGACGTGTGCAATGCCCGCATGATGGAGTACCTGCTGGCCAACACGGACCTGACGATCGAGATCGACCGGGACACGCTGGCGCTGACCTTCAACTCCCGGCTGGACCCGGCGAAGATCGAGCCGAATCTGAACCGGCTGGTGCAGTTCCGCACGCTGATGCCGGAGTACTTGTTCAGTGGATTTCCGGGGGGCACGCGATGAGTGAACCGTGGCTGCCGCTCGTTGTTCTGGGGGCGATTGTTCTGCTGCCTCTGATCTATGTCGTGGCGACGTACAACACCCTGGTGGCGCTGCGCAACCACATCCACGACGCCTGGGGCAACATCGACACCGAGCTCAAACGCCGCTATGACCTGATCCCCAACCTGGTGGCGACGGTCAAAGGCTACGCGGCCCATGAGCGGGAGGTCCTGGACCGCGTCACCCAATTGCGGGCCCAGTGCCTCGCCAGCCAGGGCCGGCCCGAGGAGCAGGCCGTGGATGAGAACCAACTGGTCGCGGCCCTGCAGCGGCTGCTGGCGGTCGTCGAGAACTACCCGCGTCTCAAGGCGGACCAGAACTTCCTCCAGTTGCAGCGGGAGCTGGTCAACACGGAGGACCGCATCCAGGCCGCCCGCCGGTTCTACAACGGCAACGTCCGCGACTATCGCAACAAGTGCCAGACGTTCCCGAGCAGTCTCGTGGCCGGCACGTTCGGCTTCGAGGCGCACGACTACTTCCAGGTGCCGCCGTCCGTGCGCGAGGTGCCGAACGCGCAGTTCGGCTGATCCTGAGGGGCTGATATGGAGAGAGCCGAGATCGTCAGGATTTCCCCCGTGGCTACCCGGTCGTGTCACGAGACGGTGGTCGCCATCGATCTGGATCTTGTCGAGCACAAGGCCGGTGATGCGCGGCGCAGCACACGCCGGCGCGAGATTCACGCCTTTCACGAAGGCGACGCCGATCCGCTGCAGCGCATGCTCAACGCCCTGCAGCCGGGCAGCTACGTTCGCCCCCACCGGCATCTCGATCCGCCCAGGTCCGAGTCCCTGGTCGTCTTGCAGGGTACGCTGGCGTACCTGTCCTTCCACGACGACGGCACCCCCGGCGCAGAGAGCTTCCTGGTGCTGGGGCAGGAGCGCAGCGTCTACGGCTGTGACATCCGTCCGCGCGTCTGGCATATGATCTTCGCCCTGGTCCCGGACACGGTCATCTTCGAGGCCAAGCCGGGGCCTTACAGCCCCACCAACGACAAGGACTTTGCCCCGTGGGCCCCGCCGGAGGGTACTGCGGCTGCCGCGGTGTATCTCGCGCGAATCGAAGATGCCTTCCGGCGTCTCCGGGGTCTGCCCCCGCGTTCCTGGCAGGTGCCGGCCTGATCGCTACGTGACGGTCTCCTGCGGTCGCATGTCACCCTCTCAGACCGATTACACTTGAGGGTCTCCTGGTCCGGGTGGCATCGTCAAGCGGAGCCGGGACCCCAAGCGCGATACGTCGCGATGATGACAAGAGAGTGTGGGGGTCTCTCTTGGCCACCAGGTCCAGCCCGCGTCGTTCGCGGCGGATCTGCTCGAAGCCGAACGTCCACGGGAACGGCGCCGGCGCCATCGTGCTGGGCTCACGCGGCCATTCCACCGGGGAGTTCCCGTACTTCGCCAGCAGGATTGTCTTGACATTGCTGCCGGCGAGGGAAAGACTGGTGGCCGTCGCGGCCGTGCGCAGGGCACAAGCGGCTTTGAGGACTTCCAGGACGAGGAGACGATCATGGGCAGGACGGGTCGGTCGATGTCACGGCGTCAGTTCATACGAGTCTCGGCGGGTACGATGGCAGTGCTGGGGGGGGCCGCGAGCAGGCTCTTCGCAGGCGGCTCGGACCGGATACGGGTCGGACTCGTCGGTTGCGGCAGCCGCGGGATGGGCGCGGTGCGGAATTGCGTCGATTCGTCTCCGAACGTCGAGATCGTTGCCCTGGGCGATCTGTTCCAGGATCGGGTCGCTGCCGGCCTGGCCCTGCTCAAGAAGGAGGACGACAAGGATTGGAGTTCTTCCCAGCCCTGGCGGCACGTGGACCAGGTGAAGGTCACGCCGGACACGTGCTTCACCGGCTTCGACGCCTGCCAGAAGGTCATCAGCTGCGGCGTGGATTTGGTCCTCCTGGCGACCTCGCCGCACTTTCGCCCGATGCATCTCAAGGCCGCCGTCGCGGCGGGCAAGCATGTCTTCATGGAAAAGCCCGTGGCCGTCGATACCGTGGGGATTCGCTCCGTACTCGCCTCGTCCGAGTTGGCACAGCAGAAGGGCCTGGCGATCGTCGCCGGCACGCAGCGGCGTCACGACCCCAAGTACGTCGAGGTGATGAAACGCGTGATCCGTGACTGCGAGGATATAGCCACCCCTGAACAGATGCCGAAATTCCTGGGGCGGAATCTCTTCATGCTGCTGACGCCCCGCCCCAGCGCGAAAGCCAAGCAGCAGGTTACGCAGGGGTCGGAACAGAAACCGGCCACTCCCTGACCTTTCGAGCTTCCTTTGGAGTGCGACAGCCTGACTGTCGCTGCCCTGCGCGGAACTGATGTTCCGCAGCCCCAAGGCTTTTGACTGTTTTTTCTGCA
>JALORE010000362.1 GCA_025459125.1 Planctomycetota bacterium
CTCGGGCCACCGGGTCGCATTGTATTCGAGCAGTCGGAGACCTTCCTGCCTCAGTTCCGGGGAATCGAGCGACAAGAGCATCGACCCGGCCTCATCACTGGTTGCCAGATTCGGCTGTTCCGCCTGGATGTAAGCCTGACTGATGTTGACCAAATCCGACAGTCGCTTCTGGGCAACACATAGCAGTAGACGCCCGTGCACCACCATTTGACGATGGGGAGCCACTTGCTCCGCGCGCCGCAGCGTTGCTTCCGCCTGCGACATCTGGCCACCAGTCCGATAGAGCTCTACCAGCATCACGAGTGCTTCCACGCTGTGATTTCCCGGACTAGTCTGGCAGTACGTTTCCAACGCCGGGATCGCCAGTTGGGGCTTCTGGAGCCTGATGTCGATCTGGGCCCGCGCGATCAGAAGTCTCTCGCTACCGGGGAGCCGATGAATCCCCTCCTCGAACAGAGTCCTTGCCTGCTCCAGCAAACTGGGATCTCGGCTGGCTAGTGCGCCTTGGGCCAGCACCACGAAGCTGTCGACGTTGTTCGGATCATCTCGCAGGACCTCCCGTGCCAGGTTGAAGGCCATCTGCCCGTACCCCAGCACAAGCTCCGCCCTCGCCCGGGCGAGGGACAATGCCGTGTCGTTCGGATTCGCCTCCAAGGCCCGGGCCGCCTGCTGCGCTGCGGCCTGGTGATCCCCCAAGCGGATCAATACTTCGATCAACGCCAGCCAGGCCCGGGTGTAACGCGGGGCACGCCGGACCACATCTTCCAGGGTCTCTTTGGCGCTGGCCAGCGTCTTCGTCGCAGGTTCTTGCAGGATCCGCTCCACAGCCCAAATCGTCATGAGCTCCGGATCCTGGGGCTGCAAGTTCAGCAGTCCGGTAAGGATTGCCATCGCCCTCTCCCGATCATCACCTTGGGTCCGCTGGAGCAGCAATTGCATTAATCGGCGTTTCAAGCGCAGGTTCTCGGGGTAGGCGGCCAGACCTTCTTCGACGGCGGTGATGCCCTGGGCGAGCCTGTCCGTGCCCGCGTAAAAGTTGCTGAGCAACTCATATCCGGCACCGGCGTTCTCGGTGAAGGTCGTCAGCTTCCGGTAGTCTGCCTCGGCGTGGTCGGCCACGCCCTCCTCGGCCAGGTAGACCGCCCGCAGCCAGTAGGCATCGAAATTGTTGTAGTCCTCCACGTACTTGTCGAGGACCTTCAGTGCCTCCGCCCCTTGGCCTGCACCGCGAAGCACGGATGCATGCACGGCGTGCAGGGTCCGCGAGTCCGGCGTAATGGCTCTGGCCTCCTTCAGATACTTCAGGGCCTGGTCCTTGTTATTCATCTCCTGGTAGATCAGCCGGGCCAACTGGATGCGCGAGGCGGCATCCTGGCCGTCGTTGGAGACCCTGAGCCGGTACTCCTCAATCGCCCCGGAGAAGTCTCCCATGCCTTCCAGCACGCGGGGCCGCCAGTACTGGGCACGCGGGTTCCGTCCGATCTGCCGCAGGATTCGCTCGGCATCGACGAAACGCCGCTGGCTCTCCAACAGGGTGAGCAGGCGTTCGGCGAACTCGACCGCGGAGGGGTTGCCCACAAGGCCCCGGCGATACAGGTCCTCGACCCGCTGCAGCTCTCCCATGCGCTCGTACATCCCCGCGAGCAACAGGACGGGAGCCGACCAGGTCGGGTCAGCGTCCATGCAGTGTTGAAGCAGCCTCACGATTTCCGTCTGCCGCGAGGACCACGCGTTGGAGGCCAGCCACAGGGACGCCTGGTGCAGTCGCCACCACAGTCCCGCTTCCCCTTCGGCCTGGCGAAGATCGGCCACCAATTCCTGGGCGGCATTGGGGTCCTGGCGGACCTCCGGGGTCCCCAAGAGCAGTTGGCGAACCTGAACGTCCTGACTATCCGTCCCGGCCAGATCCATCAGAAGCTTGATCCCGGTCAGACGGTTGCCTTGCGTCAGTTCCAGCACCGCGCGCTTTATCGTTACCAACCGCTTCTGCCGGCTGTCGGAGATGATGGTCAGGGCCCGATCCAAACCGGCCCGGGCGGTCTCGATGTCATCGGCGGCCATACGAAGATCGGCAAGGGTGATCCAAGGCACCGCCACGTTCGCATGCTGTTCGCAGGCGGTGCGGCAGACATTCGTGGCTTCAGCCATTTGCTGCAAACTGAGGTAATGCCGCACCAACTGCATCCGCGCCCACAGCGGCTCACGGCATTCTTCGATGGCGAGTTTCAACTCCTTCTCGGCCTCCTGGGGCTGTCCCAGCAGACTCGCGAGAGTGGCCCGAAACAGGCGGACATCCACGCGCTCCGGATACTGCTGCCTCATCTGTGCCAACTCGTTCGAGAACTCGCTCAGCCGTGCCGTGTCAACGTCCTGACCCCGCGCGCTGATGGAGCTGATTCCCGCACCGATGCGAAGCAATCTCAAGAGGGGATCTCGCACACCGGCTGACTCAGCCATCTGGGCCGTCTCAGAAGCCTTGCCCCAGTCTCCCTGGGCGGAGTACAGCCTGGCCAGTTCCAGCAGTGCTTGGGCATCGTTGGGATAGAGCTTCAGATACTTGGTCAGGGCCACGATCGCCCGCGGGGTCTGGCGGGTCTCGGCGTAGGCGCGTGCGAGCAGTCGCAACTGGCCGGCGCTGAAGGCATCGTCCCCTACTACCGACTCCAAGGTGTTGATGACACCGTAGGGCCTGTTGGCCGCCCCCTCGACCAAGCCCTTAAGCCAGGCAATCTGGCGGGATTCGACCTTGATGCCAAGCTTGGGCACAAGCTCAAGGTACTCCTGGAGAGCCGCGCTCGCGTTCGAGAGTCTGCCCGCGGCCGCGTACAGGGGAACCACCAGCGGCAGGACCTGCACTCGGTGGTACTCGCTCTGAAGGGATTCAAGGGTCCTATCCGCCAGAGGCGCCGCCTCTGAGCTCGAGCCTTTTCGCATCGCCAGCCTCGCCGCGAGTAGGAACTTCGCCACGATCCAGTCGCCCTCATCGAAGAAGTGCTCCGCAATGCGGTCCCGCGGCAGCGTCTCCATTCGCTGAAGTTGGTCTTCCGCCCGGTCAAACCCCCGTAGGGCAATCCATTCGTCTGCCAGAAGACAGCATAACCTTGGATCGTCCGTGCCGGTCGCAGACGCCGCAGTCAGGTCGGCCTGGGCCAGGCCGGTGAACGTCTGTCTGTCCTGTTCATTGCCATTCGGGTCCTGCGCCTTCAGCCGGTAGTACTGAGCGCGATAAGCCAAGGCCTCGGCGCAACCCGGAGCGTGAGCCACGGCCCGGTCAAGCCATCCCAGCGGCGTCCCCACCTCTTCGACCGGCTGGGCGCCGGCTGCCAATTGGGTTCTATCGGAACCCCGGTCTCGCACGCCCTCCTCCCGTTGGCCCGACAGTTCCGCCTCTGCGAGGCGGCTCATTCGCATGCAGGCTCTCACGTATTCGATACTACCATCTTTCTCCGCCTCAAGACGATCAATGAGAGAACGCAGCGCGTCCCGGGCCTCACTCCTCCTCTTCTTCTGCTGGCTCAGGGCCTCGACCAGCCAGAGGGCGGCCTTCGCATCCTGCGGCGTGTGCTGCAACCGCAGGCGGGCCGCCCGCTCCAGGTCCGCGAAGTTGCCGACGCTGGTGTAGAGCTCGGCGAGCCTTTCGTACGCAGCCTGGTCAACCCCGTCGAGTTCAATGACCCGCTTGTAGGCGGAGATCGCGCCGGCGATTTCAGCCGCACCCAACGGACGAATCCCCAGACAGGCGGTCGCGTATTTCCTGAGCACCTCGACATTCTTTGGGTCCAAGATCAGGCGACGTCGCAGATGCTTTACGGCGGCCGGCCAATCTTTCTGCTCAAAGGCCGTCAAACCTGCCCGTAGAGACTTCTCCGACCGCAGGTTGATGCGCGCCTGGCGGGCAAAGACCAGCGCGACTCCCAGCGCTATGACTATCAGGAGTGGAGCAACCAGCAGTTTGACGTTCACTGTCGCGCGTGCGTTTCGACGAGTCATGGTAGGAGGTTTCCTCAGAAAAAGGGCGGTATCAATGGCACATCGAGCGACGTGGAGATAGATGAGCGGTGGTCAAGTCAATGGGAGAATACAGACCTTGACACAGGGTCGAAGCGGTGCCGCACGCGTGGATCTCGCCGGAACTTCCACGGTTCGGCGCTAGGTGTATAAGTCAAAATCCCTTGTATCCTCGTGGCGTGGGCCTCCAGCTCATGGACGTCGACAAAGCCTGCCCCCGCGCAGGCGGGGGATGCCGATGCCACCCACCGACAAGGGCTTAGATTACCGATCTCGCTCGTCAAAACTCATCACGCACGTAGCGACTCACCTGACTGCCGACTCCCGGCTCGTCACACCGGCTTTCGCAGTCTCGTGCCGGCGTATCCCAAGCCAAGGAAGCCGAGCAGGGCCGTGCCCGGGACAGGCACCAGCGCCGTCTGCAGGTCGATGCCACAGTCGCGGATACACCACGTAACCCCATGGGGCGATGCGGCCAAGGCAATACCATCATAGCTGTAACGCCAGCAGCCATACCTGTCATATGCGGACAGCACGAAGCTCACGCCATCGTCCATATCTCCTGCGAGATGCAGGGTAAAGCTCAGGCTGCTCATGTCCAGACCTCTGATATCCGCGACGGACGACCACTCGGAACCACCATTTGAAAGGACGTCCAAATCTCCGCCCGGAGAGCGACTGACATTCTGCACTTCCCAGGGTCTCTGGCTGGCAGGCACGACCAATCCGATCAGGACTTTGTCAAACGTGTCGGTAACGGGAGCACCCGTCAAGATGAACTCCTGCGTCCAGGAACCCGTTGGAACCGCATGCCCCACGGGCTTCAAATCGGCCGCCGCCGGGCCCGTGAGGATAACCCACATGACGATACTCGGAACGACCGTTTGTCTTGCCATCTCATCCAAACCTCCCACGGCACTGATCAAGCCCCGCACAGGGGGGTCAGCCGCCCCTTGTGTCGCGCAATAGAACCCGGGATGGCCTACAACAAATCACGCCAGCTTTCGCAGCTTCGCGCCGGCATAGCCGAGGCCAAGCACGCCCAGCAGGATGGTTGTCGGCACCGGCGTCATGATGAACGAGTCACTGTCTTCGCTGGGGCCGATGGCCTGGGCGCGCAACCCAATCCGAAGCGTGGGCCATGGTGAGCTTGGGTCCGTAGAACCACGGGCGATGGCATCGATGACGTCATCAAACGTCATCGCGGGCCGATCGTCATCCGCCGGCAGGAGGTCGAAGATGATCTTGACCCACTCCGATACGGCATCGACGCCTCTTTTTGACGTTGGCGCATCGGAGTCAGCCAGGAAGCCCGCGCTCGTCTCAAAAGCGGGGTCCAACACATTCCCACCGGGAAGTTCCCTCGGGCACGCACCCGGGCTGAACGCCACGCCAATACTACTCTCGATCCGGGCGATGCCAAACAGCGCCCCATCATCAAAATAGATGTCCGTGATCGAAGAGGGTATCCCTGCGGCATTAGTAAATTTGAACCCGGCCTGATTGCTCCCTTCGGGAGTCACCTCCACAAAGAACTGCGACGCGACATCTACCAGGCTGTTAGCGGTGATGCGGGCAAAACCGAACGTGTACGGGTCCGCTCGGCCAACCGTTGGCAGACCAGCCAGCAAGACGAACAGCCCTACCCCGCAGAGGCCGAACCAGGAGTACCTACTCGAGACGCTCATAGGCCACCTGTTCCTCCTAATTCGCGAGAAGAGGATTCTCCCATCTCTCTTTGATCCACGTCGTTCACTTTCCGCCGCAGTGTCCGTCCTTCATACCGTCA
>JALORE010000363.1 GCA_025459125.1 Planctomycetota bacterium
ATGCGGAAGTTTTTCTTGCTGAGGTCTACCTGCGTGCCGCTCGTCTGCGGGAACGACCCCGTGCTGGTGCAGCCTACCACCACCCACACCACGAGCAGGCAGACGGAGGCCAGCCAGAGACTCCGGCTCCGCGTCAGAAAGCCCAAACGTCGTGGCATGCCTCCCTCGCCCCGATAACCACCGCCACACTGATCCATCATAACGTTGTGCTCCTTTCCGTTCTCACCGCGGCCCAACATGAATCCCAGCGCGTGCGGAGATGGAATGTTTCCTTCGGTGTCCCGAGGCGCACCGGGAATCGCCACGCGCGAACCCGTCCATGTCACGGAGTTGGGTTTGCCACGCACGCACAGGACCTCCAGATCGTGACACATGCGCCGGAAAAGCCTACTCGTCGGATTGAACCTGACGTGTCCCCCATTGTCAAGGACAATATTTCTCGTTTCGGGCATTGACAGGCGCTGCGGCGCTGCTTATGCTCACGCTGGTGCCTCCCCCCGGAGGTTGCTCGAATGGAGCCGGTAGATGGGAACTCTCAGGGCGTTTTCCGTGGGATTGGTGTTCCTCGTCGTCTCCTGTGGTCTGGCCGGCTGCGGCGGGTCGCAACGGCAGGCCGCGGAGCCGGAGGGGATTGGCATTCACACCTATGAGATCGACGGGCTGACGCTGCAGACCGGGGACCTGATTTGTACGAACACCACCCGCGGACGGTCGGTGTTTGCCGGATTCTTCTATCGGCTTTTCGGCATGGCCATTCCGGGGCCGATCGACCACGTCATCGTCTACGTCGGGCCGGGCGGCCGTTGCGTCGAGGCCGGCGCCAAGCTGCGCGTGCTGACGTTCGAGATCCCCGGCCACACGTGGGACCCGGCGCAGATGAAGAAGGTGCGGGGCCCCATCTTTGATAATCTGTACGGCGTCGCCTATCCACTGGCCGGCCGCTCGCTCTCCGCCGAGCGGGAGGCCGAGATTCGAGAATGCGTCGCCCGCTACTGCCTGCGGCAGGCCCAGGCCGGGAAACCCTACAACGTCATCTTCGCAAACTCCGCGACGGACGAGGCCTTCTACTGCAGCCAACTGGCTTACAAGGCGTACCTGGAACAGGGGATCGATTTGAATACCAACCTGTCCGTGCCGGAGATCCCCGGCACGGACAGCATTGTCTTTCCCCAGGAGGTCTGGGCCGGATGTCAACATGTGAGGGCGCCGTCCGCGCCCGCGGGTCAGGCCCAGCCGATTCCCTGAGGTAGGTGCGCCTGCGGGGTTCGGGGGTTGGCGGCAGGGTCTTACGCGCGAGCTGGTTGGGGACATATGAAAGATCGTGGACATACGTGCGGATGGCTGGTTCTCTGGATTTCCGTTCTCCTGGCTGCGCCCGGCTGCAGTGGTAACCGGCCGGCGAGCGTACTGCCGATCCGCATCGGTCTTCTGGCGGATTCCCAGATCACGTCGCCCCGCAGCACGCCGGAATGCCTGTACCGCAGCAAGTCGATGGATCGAAGGGTCGAATGCGCCATTCGTCCCCCGGCCCTCGAACACTTGGCGGCGGAAATGCTGCAAATCGCCCTGGACCAGTTTCCCTCGGACGTGGACATCATTCTCTACCTGGGTGACGGCGCCAACAGCGGCGGGGCCGACGAATTGGAGGCGGTGTTCGCCGCGCTGGAGGGCCATCGAAAGAAGAGCCGGATTCCCATCTTCATGGTCATCGGCAATCATGATTATCTCGGCGCCGGCAACACGTCCGATCCCCTGATCCGCTTTCTCCTGCTGAACTGCCTGCGGCTGGAGGAGGTGCCGCCGTTGCCGGCGACGTACAATCGGCCCCTGTCGAAGTACGAGGTACTCCGCCGGATCAGTGAGTTCAATCGGGCCAATGGCAGCCTGCCGGCGCACACCTCGTTCCGCTATGCCGACAATGGGGACATCCTGGACCCCAACCTGGATCACGGTGGCGGCCTGTATCTTGCCGGCCACCTGGTCTGTCCCCGGGAAGGGGATAAAGCGGTGGAGATCTTCCTCGCGGACACCTCGGACTACGTGGACACCTCGATCAAACCGGAACTGACGATCTGGGACCCGTTCATTCCCCGCTGGGACTTCTACGGCATGCAGGGATCGGTCTCGTCCCGGGATCGCGACGGCGGAACCTCCGGCCCCAGGCGGTCCCAGATCTCGTACCTCCGGGATTGTGCGGCGGGGCCGCCTCCCGAGTTCCGCTTCATCGCCTCGCATTATCCGCCCGACAACCTGGACCGGAAACGCGACGACATCCCGACCGGTTGGTTCTTCGAAGCCGGCAATCTGCTGCACGGAACCTGGGAGCTGGTGGAGACGACGCTGTTCGGCAGCTCGTATGCCAACCAGAAGATCCAGCATTGGCGGAACAAGGGAAGACCGAACTACTGGTTGTCGGCCCACACCCATCGCCGGACCCTGATGCGCCCGGGCCACGGCCAGACGCACGCCGGCGGCCTCGCCGGGCTCCTGACCGGCGCCACGTTTCAGAACATCAACGTCGGGTCCACCACGGATTTCCGGGCGCACGTGGCCGTCGTGGAGCCGTTTTCGAAGCCCCAGGCCCGGCACGACAAACACGTCCGGAGGATCGACCGACACGTCCAGGTGCGCGAGATTCCCGTGTTCGACCCTGGGGCGACGCGGGAGAGAGAATTGCTGGAGAGAGTGCTCGCCGGCATCGAGGCGCAGGGGCGCGAAAACCGGACCGCGGCCCACCGCATCGCCTATCAGAACGATCTGCAGTTCGGCCTGTCCCTCCTGGGCCTGAACCGGGACTATCAAGATGAGCACTGGACCATGAGCGACACGGAGGAAGCATGCCGGCGCCTGGATGGTTTCCTCGACGCGTGGCCGGCCCGCGCCCCCGGTGACGAGCGGGCCGACGTCGTGCGCTGCCTGGCCTTCATCGCGAGCGCCTCCGAAGTGGGCGCCTGCCGCGGGAAGGACGGCTTCGACCCGGACCGATGTCGCTGTCCTTGAGTCGCGGGGAAGATCGGAAGGGGACACGAGGATGTCGGAGGCCGAAACCAGCAAGAAACCACGCATGGCGAGCAGCATCTTCGCGTCGGAGCTGGTCATCTGCGGACTTCTCGCCGGCATGGGGTTCCGCGACCTGCTTTCCACGTTTGAGTTCGGCCGGCACTCCGTCGGACACTACCTCCTCGGCTGCGCCCTGGTGGTCGTGACGGTCTGGTACATCCACCTGCTGAGTGTCTGGAAGATCGTTTACGAGGGAATCGACGCCCGCCTGCTCGCCGGGGGAGGATTGCTGCGTTTGTGGACCAATATCGTCTACGCCGGCCTGCTCTACCTGGCCTTCCACTATCACTACAACTACCGTTGGTGTCTGACCTGCCTGACCGCGGTGATCGGGTTCGATTTCTTCTCCAGCGGCCTGGGGTACTGCTCCAGAGTCGACATGCTCCGGCAGGTGAGCCGGCGTTGGCTGCAGCGGGATGTATGTCTTGTCTTTGCCCTCGTGGTCGCCTGGGCCATCCATCTGCACTGGGATCCCGCACCGTCGGGTCCCAACGATGCCCTGGAGCCGTCCTTCCTCAGCGGTTTCACGTGTCTGGCCGGTATCGTGCTCGCCTACTGGTTCGACATCATGAAGAACTCCGGTTTTTACGGTGCGGGCGGAAGTTCGGAGACACCCGCCTGACGCCCGCGTCGTGCGGGGCTTGCCCGACGGGAGGAATCCCGGTAGAATAGGGTCATGCAGGGCCGTGAGGCCTTGGGGTTCGCTGCACCAGCGACCGTGGCGGAGTGTTTCGTTAGGAGTGAGTGTTGTGAAAGCGAAACCGGCCACACAACCCGTGTTTTGGTCCCTGCTCATATCCTGCTTGATCTGTGCGCCGGCGAGTTCCTATGCCGGGGGCGCTGGGACGAGAACCTCACCCTATCTCCTGTCGTCGAAACAGGACATCCTGGAGCTGGCCTCCCGCGTCGTGGGCCTGAACGAGTCCTTTCTGTTGACGGCGGATATCGACATGGAAGGCGCGGTGTTCGACCACACGCTCATCGCCCCGAACGCCTACTTTGAGTGGTTCTTTGGCACCTTCGAAAAGACGTACACTGGGTGTTTCAACGGCAACGGCCACGTGATCGAGAACTTCTCCCTCATCGGCAAGGGAGTCAACGGCTTTTTCGGCGGGATTGGGGCGAAGGGCCGGGTGATGCTGCTGGGCTTGAGGAACGTGCACGTGGACAGCCCCAACTACTATGGCGTGGGTATGCTGGCCGGCGCCAATGAGGGCGACATCATTGGTTGTTATGTGCAGGGCTCCGTGGCGGGCGTCGGCAATGTGGGCGGACTGGTCGGGATCCACCACGCGGGACGAATCCTGGACTGTTTCAGCCAGGGGACGGTTCGGGGGACCGATGATGGCATCGGCGGGCTGGCGGGTGGTCTCGGGAGCGGAACCATCGAACGCTGTTATGCGGCCTGCACCCTGCTCAGCGACGAGGCCGCGGGCCGAGGTGGGCTGGTAGGGTTTGACTGGAGCAGCGCGGCCCGGGGCTTCCGGCCTGCCAATCCGCCGGTCTGGGACAGTTTCTGGGATCTCGACGTCAGCGGCGTGCCCATCAGCGGCGGCGGCCAGGGACTGAGCACCGGTCAGATGCAGGAAGCGGCGACGTATCTCGCCGCGCAATGGGACCTCGCCGGCGAGCAGGACAATGGCAGCAACGACATCTGGATGCTTCTCGACACGGGTGGCTATCCGGTTCTGAGTGCCTTCTTCGGCAACCGGCCAGGGTTGCTCGCCGGGGAGGGAAGCTGGGATCAGCACTGCGTGATATCCACCGCCGATGATCTGGCGGCCATGGCCTATCACAGCTACTACTTCAGCGGCTACTACGACCTGGCTGCGGATGTCGATTTCTCAGGAAGGACCTGGTCGGCCCCGGTCGTGTCTCGCTTCCGTGGATACCTGGAGGGGCGGGGACACAAGATTCGCGGTTTCTCCCAGGAAGGATCGTGCGGCTTCTTTGGCAGAATCGAGAATCGCGCCAGCGTGGCCAATCTCCGCCTGGAGGGGTGCGACATCAAAGCTCGGGAAGGAACGGTGGGATGCCTCGTCGGTGAGAACCAGGGTCTCATCAAGAACTGTTCCGTCACCGGCAATGTCACGGGGGGCATCGTCACCGGCGGGCTGGTCGGGTACAACACCGGCAGCATCTGGGATTGCTGGTTCTCCGGGGTGACGACGGGCTCCCAGAAGACCGGGGGATTGGCCGGCAACAATGCCGGCCTGATGACGAACAGTGCGAGCGGGGGAGCGGTGTCCGGCGACGCGCAGGTCGGAGGATTGATCGGCAGCAATACCGGCACCATTCGCTCCTGTTACAGCATCGCCGCGGTCGCCGGATCGGCCCATCTCGGCGGACTGGTAGGGACCAACAGCGGCAGCGTTCTGGACTGCTACGCGCGGGGACCCGTGACCGGTGGTCAATGGATCGGGGGATTGGTCGGGCAGAACAACATGAACATCGCCCGCTGCTACAGTACCGGCGCCGTGAGCGGGACAGGCAGCCTGGGCGGATTGGTCGGGGCTGCGGATGCCGTCACCGGCGCGACGTGGAACAGCTTCTGGGATCGCGATTCTGCCGGGATACAGACCAGTTCCGGCGGCACCGGCGTCGGCCACGCGCAAATGCTCGACGTGAATACGTTCACGGGCGCCGGCTGGGATTTCGTCGGCGAGACGACCAACGGCACCGGGGATCTCTGGACGATGCCGGCGAACGGCTATCCCGATCTGACCATGACC
>JALORE010000108.1 GCA_025459125.1 Planctomycetota bacterium
CGCCGTCCGTACGGAGCACCCGATGGCAGGGAATGATCAGGGGGATGGGATTGCCCGCCATGACACGTCCGACGGCGCGCGCAGCGCCGGGATGGCCGACCTCCCGGGCCAAGTCGCTGTAAGTCTTTGTTGTACCGAAGGCTATGCTTCGACAAGCCCGCAAGACCTGGTGCACGAAGGCGCTGGCTCCATTGAGATGGACAGCCGGTTCCACCGTGAAATCGACCGGCTCACCTTCGTAGTAAGCGACGATCCGTTCCTGAAGGTCTTTTTGGAAGTCTTTGTCCAGGCTGAGGTTATCGCCGATGGACGCGCAGCCGTGAAGCAAGCCGTGCCGGGCTTGTTCGCGGTCGGGAACCGGCAGGAACGTCCGCCGGACGGCTTGCTCCGTGCCGGATAGGCTGAAATAGCCCCACCTGGTTCTAAATACGGTATATCGCAACATGGGAAACTCCTGGGAGCGTATTACAAATCTTCTTCCTATACGATGAAATCCGTTGACGCAAGGCCAAAGAGCTGATAAGAAAGAGAGTTTTCGCAAGATTGGGCCAACTCCGACGATTGATTGGGTTCATCGGTAACCGATTCCGTATGTCCTTGGAAGACCTGAGAAAACGCATCGACGAAATCGACGTGCAGCTTGTGGAGCTGCTCAACGAGCGCGCCCGCGTCGTGATGGAGATCGGCAAGCTCAAGACCCAGACGGACCGGCCGATTTACGCGCCGGACCGCGAAAAGCAGGTCCTGGACAAGGTCGTCAAGGCCAACAAAGGCCCGCTGCCCGACCGGACGCTCAAGGCGATCTGGCGGGAGATGATGAGCGGGTCGTTCGTGCTGGAGAAGCCGCCGCGGATCGCCTACCTGGGTCCGGGGGGCAGCTTCAGCCACACCGCGGCCCTGCTGAAGTTCGGCAAGAGCGTCGACTACGAGCCGTTGACGGACATCCGCAGCATCTTCGACGAGATCTGCAAAGGTCATTGCGACCTGGGCATTGTGCCGGTCGAGAACTCCACCGGCGGCGGCGTCATCGAGACGCTCGATGCCCTGATCGATACCGATGTGAAGATCTGTGCCGAGGTGCTGATGACGATCCACCACAACCTGCTGGCGAATTGCACGCTGGAGGAGGTGGAGAAGGTCTACTCGAAGCCGGAGGTCTTTGCCCAGTGCCGCAACTGGCTGGCTTCGACCTTCGAGGAGGCCAATACGATTGCGGTGGCCTCGACGGCCAAGGCCGCCCAAATGGCGGCGGACGAATCCTATGCGGCGGCGATCGGCTCGCGCGTGGCCGCCGACCTGTACGGCCTGCAGGTGGTCTGCGAGAACATCGAAGACATCACGAACAATGTAACGCGCTTCCTCGTGGTCAGCCGGGAGGATGCCCGGCCGACGGGCGAGGACAAAACCGCCATTCTGTTCAGCACGGCCCACAAGGCCGGCGCCCTGGCGGACGTGCTCGAGGTCTTCCGCAAGTACTCGATCAACATGACCAATATCGAGTCCCGGCCGAGCAAGAAGCGCGAGTGGGAGTATTACTTCTTTGTCGATCTGATCGGACATCGGACGGACGACCGGATCAAGGCCGGACTGGAGGAGAGCCGCCAGCATTGCCTGCAGCTCTCGGTCCTGGGCAGTTTCCCCCGGGCGATGGAAGTGCTGTAACGGGTCCATCCCGGGGATCGAATTGAGGGATACAGGAGAAAATAATGAGAAAACCGTTTGTGGCCGGCAACTGGAAAGAGAACACGGACAGCCGCTCCAGCGTGGAATTAGCGAAGGCGGTGGTGGCGGGTTCGAAAGGGCTGGCGCGTGAAAAGGTCCACGTGGCGGTGCTGCCGCCGTTCGTATATCTGTCGTCGGTGGTGCAGGCGGTCAGCTCTTCCGGCGTGGCCGTCGGGGCCCAGGATGTCTACTTCGAGCCCAAAGGCGCCTTCACCGGCGAGATCAGCCCGGGGATGCTGAAAGACGTCGGCTGCACGTACGTCCTGTGCGGGCACTCCGAGCGGCGCCATGTCCTCGGCGAATCGGATGAGCTGGTAGGCAAGAAGCTCACCGCCGCGCTCGGCGGCGGATTGCTGCCGATCCTGTGCGTCGGCGAGTTGCTCGAAGAGCGCGACCGCGGGCAGATGGAAGCCGTGGTGGCCCGTCATCTCAAGACCGGCCTGGCCGGCTTGAGCGCCGAGAAGATGTCGGCGGTGACGATCGCTTACGAGCCCGTCTGGGCCATCGGCACCGGCCGGACGGCGACGCCGCAGCAGGCCCAGGACGTGCATGCGTTCATTCGCAACTGGCTGACTGACGTGTACGGCGCAGAAGTGGCCGGACAGGCCCGGATCCTCTACGGCGGGTCCGTCAAGGGCGACAACGCCAGGGAACTGATGGCCCAGGAGGACGTGGACGGCCTGCTGGTGGGCGGCGCCAGTCTCAAGGCCGACGAATTCGTGCGGATCATCCAAGCGGCCGCGTGAAATCGCCAAGATGGTTTGTTTTTGAGGCATCGATATGACTGTTCTACCGCTGTTGGCCGTGAGCGTTCTGATGAACTTCGTGGCCGTGCTGTTCGTTTTGGTCTCGCTCATCCTGATCCTGGTGGTCCTGATGCAAAAAGGGCGCGGCGGCGGCCTGAGCGGCGCGTTCGCCGGCGGCGTGGCCAGCGGCCTGCTGGGCTCCAAGACCGGCGACTTCCTGACTTGGGTGACGATCGTGCTGGTTTCGGTCTTCCTGATGCTGGCGGTGGTGATGGCGCGCTACTACCGGCCGGGGGCCCGCTATGGCGCCAGCGAAACCGCGGCCGCCGCCGAGCCGGCGGCGCCGTCGTCCACGGCCCCAGCAGGCGCCACGACCCAGCCGGGCGCCGGCGAGCAGGCAGCGCCGACGACCCCGGCGGCCCCGGCGGCGCCCGCGACCGGCACGGAGCCGGCCCCGGCGGCGACACCCCCGGCGAATGCGGGTGGTGCGGGTGCCCCACCGGCCCCGGCTCCCGGAACCGACCAGAACGGCGGCTGATAGGACAACGGCACCCGAATGTGAGAGTGCAGGGCAATGCTCAACAGCATGACCGGATACGGCGAGGCCATCGACGAACTGGAGGGCATCTCCTACGCCGTCGAGATCAAAGCCGTCAACAATCGCTACCTCAAGACGATCATCAAGCTGCCGGAAGGCGTTGCCTTCCTGGAGGATGCGATCGACAAGGAGCTGCGCCGGCATCTGTCCCGCGGCACGATCAACTACGTCCTGCGCTTCAAGAGCATCGCGGCTCAAGCCCTGTTCGAGATCGATGAGGTGACCCTGAAATCCCTGGTCGCGAAGCTCAAGGCCATCAGCGCGTCGGTGGGGGTCGAAGGGGCAATCGACGTGGCGAGCCTGTTGGAATTGCCGGGCATCGTGCAGCCGGTGACGCCGGACGAAGAGCAGCGGGTCAAGATCGCGGAGTTCGTCCTGCGGCTGACCGCCGAAGCCCTGGGCCGGCTCAAACACATGCGGGAAGCCGAAGGCGGTTTCCTCGATGCGGACCTGAAGAAGCACTGCGATGCGATTCACAATGAGCTGCAGTCGGTCCGGCAGCGCAGCGAGTCCGTGGTGCTGGAGTACGCCAAGCGGCTGCGGAAACGCGTCGATGAGCTGCTGGCCGAGGCCAAGCTCAAGCTGGATGAGCAGACCCTGGCACGGGAGGTGGCGATCCTGGCCGACCGCTCGGATATCTCCGAGGAGATTGCCCGGCTGGACGCCCACCTGCAGCAGTTCGCCCAGATCTGCCGGACGGACGGGCAGGCCGGCCGGCGGCTGGATTTCCTCAGCCAGGAAATGCTGCGCGAGGCCAATACCGTGGCCAGCAAGGCCGGCGACGCCCAGATCGCGCGGTCCGTGGTCGATATCAAGTGCCTGATCGAGCGGCTCAAGGAGCAGATCCAGAACGTGGAGTGATGGGCCAGGCAGGTGACCAGAAGACAGGACGGGGCAGGCTGATCATCATCAGCGGTCCCTCGGGTGTGGGCAAGAGCACGATCACCCGGCAGCTCGTCGCGCGGCGGGCCGAGACGTATCTGAGCGTCTCGATGACGACGCGTCCGCAGGCCGCGGGCGAGCAGGACGGCCGGGACTACTGGTTCGTCTCCCGGGACCAGTTCCACCAGCGGATCGAAGCAGGCACGCTGCTGGAGTACGCGGAGGTGTTCGGGAATCTCTACGGCACCCCGCGGGACAAAACGCAGGAGATGCTGGCGGCCGGCCGGACGGTGATTCTGGAGATCGACGTCCAGGGCGCCAAACAGGTCAAGGCGATTTACCCGCGGGCGACGACGATCTTCATCCTGCCGCCGAGCGGCAAGGTGCTGGCCGAGCGGATCGGCCGCCGGGGCCGCGAAGACGGCGCGGTGATCGCCCGCCGGCTGGGCGGCGCCGGCAGTGAGATCGCCGCCGCGGAGCAGTCTTACGATCACCTGGTGATCAACGACGATCTGGAGCAGGCCATCCGCGAAGTGATGGAGATCATCGACAACGCACCGGGAATTGATGCGCCGTGAAGTGGACTCATGAAAAAGGGACGTTGGCCCTGGATTATACCAGGAAATCGGTGGCACGATTTCCTGGTATAATGGGTTGAACCGGGGCCCTATCTGACGGTTGGGGTTTGGGAAGGAACAATCATGAAATCGATTCTTTCTTCCCCCAGCAGGCCCAACGTCCATTTTTCATAAGTCCACGGGAATTTGCCACTGTTGGAGATAGACAATGTTGGAAGAACTCAAGAGCGAGGAGATCGTGAAGAAGGTCGGCGGCCGGTTCAAACTGGCGGCGCTGATCCAGAAGCGCATGCTGGAGCTGATGCAGGGCTCGCGCCCCTTGATCGAGAACACCGAGGGCCGGACGATGATGGAGATCGTCGTGCAGGAGATCCTGCAGGACAAGATCACCATCGACGAGAGCGTGTACGAGCGCAAGATTCGGGCCGAGGCCGAAGCCCGGGCGGACGACGCGGAACGGGCCTTCGAGAAGCGAACGCTGTAGGCGGGCGGCGGGTGCGGGCGTGCTCAAGGACCTGAACATTCTGCTCGGCGTCACGGGCGGGATCGCCGCGTACAAGGCGGTGGACCTGGCGAGCAAGCTGACGGTGGCCGGGGCGCAGGTCCGCACGGTCATGACCCAGAGCGCCTGCCGGCTGGTGACGCCCAAGAGCTTCGAGGCGGTGACAGGCGCCCCCGTTTTCACGTCCCTGTGGAGCGATCCGCAGGATCAGCAGATGTCGCACATCGCGCTGGCCGACTGGGCGCGGCTCATCGTGGTCGCGCCCGCCACGGCGAACATCCTCGCCAAGGTCGCGCACGGCCTGTGCGACGATCTGCTCAGCACGGTCCTGTGCACCTGCTGGGCGACCCCCACCCTTTTCGCCCCGGCGATGAACACGCGGATGTGGGAGAACCCCGCCACGCAGCGCAACGTCCAGACGCTGTGCGGCATGGGGGTCCGCCGGCTGATCGGCCCCTGCGCCGGCCGCCTGGCCTGCGGCACGGAGGGCCTCGGTCGCATGGCCGAGCCCCAGGACATCCTGGCCACGATCGAGGAAATGACAGCCGCCGGCCGGAAATCCTGAGAGACCATCTCAGAGGATGGGTGAGAAGCTCAGAACGGTCGGGGTGGCATCGTCAAGGGGTCGCAAACGCGCTGAATCGCGTTTGGGGTCCCCGTGCGAAGCTTGGCGATGGCGGCTTTCCTGTGCGATCGACCATCGCCAAGGCCTTCGGCCTTGACGATGCCACCCGGACTGCGAGATTCTCAGGGATCGTCGGCATCAGTGGTCCAGGATCTCCTCGGCCCGTCCTTCATCCACTTCCATGACGTGGCGCAGGCCGGTGATCTCCGCCGCTTCGGGCGTCAGGGCCGCAAGGTCATCGCGGGACATGTGTTCCAGGGAGAACTTCCGGCAGCCGGCCATCAACTGGCGCAGGCCCTGGGCCAGGCGTTCATAGTACGTGTAGAGCCCGAGGGCGCCGGTGGGAATCTTCTCATAGTCGCCGTTGTCGAACTCCTGACGCAGGGTACTGGCGGTGACGAAGATCTCCTCGCGCGTGGAGCCGAACCGCTCGACGTAGACCGGGAGCTGATGTGCCTCGATCGCCCGGCCGATGGTCTTGCCCACCATGGCGGCGGCGACGGGGCCGCGGGCCATGCCGATCATCTTGACGTAGGGCGCCCCCAGAGCCAGTCCCTTGAAGATCAGGTCCTCGAACGTGAAACCGCCGCCGACCGCGAGGGCCGGCAGGTAGCGGCCGCGGTCCGCCAGCCGCTGGGCGTACGTGTAGAGCAGCGTGTGCAGGTGCACCGGCGGCACGCCCCACTCGTTCATCATTCGCCACGGGCTCATGCCGGTCCCGCCCGAGGCCCCGTCCACGGTGAGCAGGTCGAGCTGGCACTTCGACGAGAAGCTCAACGCGCGGGCCAGGTCGGCGGGCCGATAGGCGCCGGTCTTCAGGAAGATGTACTTGGCCCCGGCCCGGCGCAGCTCTTCGATGCGGCGGACGAACGACTCTTCCGACACCATGCCGACGCGGGAGTGCCGCTCGAATTCCTTGAAGTTGCCGTTCTGAAACGCCTGGATGACCGCGGGATTCGTCGGGTCCGGCAGCACGATGTACCCGCGTTCGTGCAGGAGCTGGGCCTTCTTCAGGTCGCGGATCTTCACCTCGCCCCCAATGTCCTTGGCGCCCTGGCCCCACTTGATTTCCACGCACTCGACGCCCAACTCCTGGATCGCATACTCCTGCACGCCCAGGCGGGTGTCCTCAACGTTGGCCTGGACGATGATCGCGCCGTACCCGTCGCGCTGGTGGTCGCGGTACAGTTGCACGCGCCGCTTGAGATCCGCGGTGTCGCGGACCCGGCCGTTCTTGATGACGGCCTGGGAATCCATGCCGGCGACGTTCTCGCCGATCGTCAGCCCCGTCCCCGCCAGGGCCGAGCCGATCGCCAGTCCCTCCCAGTTGTTCTTGGCGATGTCCGTGGACCCGATGCCGGAGATCAGCCACGGGTAGCGGAACTTGATCCCGCGGTCGCGGCCGAGGCGCACTTCGAGGTTCACGGCCGGGAAGATCGCCTTGTCGCTGTCCGCCTCGATGCCGTGGGCCCCGACGCACGTGCCCATGATGTTCAGGTGCGAGTAGTCCACCGGGTAGCGCTTCTCCGCCGCGGTGGTGATGACACCGAAGGGCTGCGGATAGATCACCTCATGGCCGCGATAGGCGGATTTGCCGATCTCGCACATGCCGATGCAGCCGTCCACGCAGGTGACGCACATGCCCGAGCTCGGCGTCACCGAGCCCTCCGTCCGGTTCTTCGTCAGGGTGGCGGCGGACGAATTCACTCTCGAAAGGGACATCGCAGAATACCTCCTTTAGGGTTTCTTGATCTCACA
Source organism: Planctomycetota bacterium (assembly GCA_025459125.1). GTDB lineage: Bacteria > Planctomycetota > Phycisphaerae > Sedimentisphaerales > Anaerobacaceae > PLanc-01. The sequence continues at coordinate 7,412 of JALORE010000108.1, forward strand.
GGCAACGCAGGGGTCCATGTAGCACATCATGTCGTTGAACGGGTCCTTCTCCAGGCAGGGCGGACTGAGATTGGCGCAGCCCCCGCAGATCGCCTTCTGCGGCTCCGTGTACGTGCACCGCAGCGAGCAGGCCGGACAGACATACATGCAGCCGCCGCATTGCCGGCAAACCTCTGAGGGCACGTCGAACGGCGTGCCGATGCTGCGGTTCTGCCCGCGGCCCCGGAAGCCGATGGCCTTGGCCATCATCTGCTCCTCACACATGTGCACGCACCGGCCGCACAGGATGCAGTCCTCATGCTCCTGCCGGAACCGCTGCTGCGTCACCTCGTGTTTCGAGGCGAGGTCCTGGATCGTCTTGGACTGCGGGCACGAGGCCAGCAGCAGCTCGAGGATCATCTTGCGCGCCCGGACGACCCGCGCCGAGGCGGTGCGCACCTTCAGCCCCGGTTCCGCGGGGTACGTGCAGGACGTGACCAGCTTGGCGGCGGAGCCTGCGCCGATCTCCACCACGCACAGCCGGCACGCTCCGTAGGGCGTCAGCCCCTCCATGTGGCAGAGCGTGGGGATGGGAAAGCCGAGGAACTTGGCCGCTTCCAGGACCGTGGTTCCCTTTTCGACGGTAACGTCCAGCCCGTTGATGGTGAGTGTGATCATGCCTGGTGTTCTCCCCGGGCGGCCTGTGGCGCACCGGCGGCGGCCGGTCCGTCGCGGGTGAACGCGAGATCGCAGCGCAGGCACCGCCGGGCTTCGGCCCGGGCCTGCTCCTCGGACAGCGACCGCTCGACCTCATTGAAGTTCTTCTTTCGCCCTTTGACGGGCAGCACCGGCGCCACCGCACGGGTCGCGCTGCTCAGTTCCTCCTCGCTGACGACCGCCGGCTCCAGGAGCGCCGTTGGCAGCTTCGCCCGGGCCGCAACCGCCAGCGGCTCGCCGCGCAGGTACCGGTCGATGACCTGCACGGCCTTCTTGCCCGCGGCAATGGCGTCGATGACCGTATTCGGGCCGGTCACCAGGTCGCCGCCGGCAAAGACACCCGTCATGCTCGTGGCGAGGGTTTTCGGATCGACCCTGACGCGGCCGGCCTTGTCCACCTCCAGGCCCATCGCGGCGAGACTGTCGCTTTGCGGCCGCTCGCCGATCGCCACGATCAACGTGTCGAGCGGGAGCGTGAACTCGGTGCCCGGCACCACGACGGGTTTGCGCCGGCCGCTGGCGTCCAGCTCGCCGAGCCGGTTGCGGACACACCTCAGGCCCACCACGCGCCCCTCCCGCGCGAAGATCCGCACCGGCGACACGAGCGTCTCCAGCGCCACACCTTCCCGCAGGGCCGCCTCGATCTCCTCCTGGCGGACGTGGATCTTGACCGGCGAAACCAGCGTCTCGATCGTCACGCCCTCCTCCAGGGCGGCTTCGACTTCCTCCTCATAGGCCGGCATCTCGTCCCGCGTGCGCCGGTAGAGGAGCGTGACGCCGGTGACATCCTTCTGCCGCAGGGCCACGCGCGCGGCGTCGACGGCGGAATTCCCGCCGCCCACGATGCCGACGCGCCCGCGCGCCAGCTCTTCGCCCCGGAGATTGAAGGCCTTGAGGAACTGCATGGAGGGATGCACGCCCTCCAGGTCCTCGCCGTCGAGGTCCAGCCGCCAGCTCTCGTGCGCGCCCAGCGCCAGGAACACCGCCTGGAACCCCTCGGCGAACAGCTCCCGCAGGTTGACATCCTTGCCGAGGACCACGCCGTGCCGCAGCCGGATGTTCTCGTTCAGCAGCGTCTGGATCTCATCCCGGACGATGCGCCGCGGCAGCCGGTAGGCGGGCAGCGAGCAGGCCAGCATGCCCCCGGGCTCCTGTTCCGCTTCCAGGACGGTGACCTTGTGCCCCAGCAGCGACAGGCCATGGGCGGCCGTCAGCCCTGCCGGGCCGGCGCCGACCACCGCGACCTTCTTCGCCTGACCGTTCGTGCCGGTACGCACCGCGGGATGGTAGGCCGCGGGGTCCACGTTGTCGGTCACGAAGCGCTTCATGGCCCGCACCGCGATGGCTTCGCCGCCGCTGGTGCCCAGGCTGCAGCGATGCTCGCACTTGCGGTCGCAGACCCGGGCGCTGACCGCCGGGAACGGATTGGCCGACCGGATGATCTGGTAAGCCTCCTCGTACTGCCCCTTCTCGATCAGGGCCACATAGCGCCACGGCTCCGTATCCACGGGGCACGCCGCCTGGCAGGGGGCGCCGACCAGGCTCTTGCAGACAAAGGCGTCGCAACGCTTGTCCTCGATGTGCCGCCGATACTCGTCGCGGAAGTACCGGAGCGTGCTGAGCACCGGGTTCGGGGCGGATTGGCCCAGCCCGCACATGGTCGTGTCTTTGACGACCCGCGCCAGCTCTTCGAGCAGGTCCAGGTGCTCGGGTGTGCCTTTGCCCAGCGTGATGTCCTCGAGGATCTCGTACATCCGCTGCGTGCCCTTGCGGCAGGTGAGGCACTTGCCGCAGGACTCGTCCTTGAGGAAGTTCATGAAGTACCGGGCCACGTCCACCATGCAGGTGTTCTCGTCCATGACGATCATGCCGCCGGAGCCCATGATCGAGCCGACCTTGGCGAGACTGTCATAGCTGATGGGCAGGTCGAACTGGGAGGCCGGGATGCAGCCGCCGGAGGGTCCCCCCGTCTGTACCGCCTTGACGCGGGTCTTGCCGAGCGGCCCGCCGCCGATCTCGTAGACCACGTCCTTCAGCGGTGTGCCCAGCGGGACCTCGACGAGGCCGGTATTGCGGATCTTGCCGACGAGAGAGAAGATCTTCGTCCCGGTATTGCCTTCGACGCCGAGTGCGGCGAAGGCCTCCGCGCCGTGGCGGAGGATGAACGGCACGTTGGCCAGGGTCTCGACGTTGTTGATGCAGGTCGGGGCGCCAAAGATGCCCTTGGCAATCGGATACGGCGGCCGCTGCCGCGGCTCCCCCATGCGTCCTTCGATCGACTTGATCAGGGCGGTCTCTTCGCCGCAGACGAAGGCCCCCGCGCCGCGCACGATGTCGATGTCGAAGCGAATCCCCGTGCCGAGGATGTTCTCGCCCAGCAGTCCCAGGCCGCGGGCCTGCCGCAGCGCGATCTGCGCATGCTTGATCGCCAGGGGATACTCACTGCGGACGTAGATGACCCCGCGTGTGGCACCCGTGCCGAAGGCGGCGATGAGCATCCCTTCGATGATCGCGTGGGGATTGCCTTCGAGGACGCTGCGGTCCATGTAGGCGCCGGGGTCGCCCTCGTCGGCGTTGCAGACCAGGAACTTGCCGTGGGCGTTTGTCTGCTTCGCGAACATCTCCCACTTCCGGCCCGTCGCGAAGCCGCCGCCGCCCCGACCGCGCAGTTGCGCGATCTTGATCTGCTCGACGACCCAGGCGGGGTCCCCCCGGGACAACGCCCGCACCAGGGCCCCATAGCCGTCGTGAGCCACGTAATCCTCGATGCGCGTGGGGTCCACGTCCTCGTTGCCGCGCAGAACCCCGCGTACCTGGTTCACGAAGAAACGCAGGTCATCCTGTCGCTCCACGGTCTGCCCCGTCACCGGGTCCACCGGCAGGAGGCTGGCCACCACCTGCCCCTGGGCCGCGGCCTGGACGATGCGTTCCACGTCTCGTGGAGAGACGTTCGGGTAGAACGTTCGTGCCGGCGTCACGAGGATCGAGGGCTCCATCTGACAGAACCCGTGGCAGCCCGTGATCCGCAGCCGCACCCGGCCGGCCAGGCGGTGGGCCAGGATGGCACGCTGCGCGGCGTCGATGAGCCGGCCGGCGCCGCTGGCCAGCCCACAGGTCCCCGCCGGGATCACGATTGTGACCGCGCCGTCCTCGTCTTGCTTTTGCAGCCGGTCGCGCAAGAGGTTGAAATCGCGGATGGATGTCAGTTGTCTCATGGATCATTCCTGACTCGGCCGGTCAGCCGCTTCGACCCCGGGGATATCCAAGTCGAGTCTGCCTCCCCGGCATCCCCGACGCGTGCAGATCGTCAGCGTGGCGCCCTCCTCCACCCGCACCCGGGCCAGGTCCGCGCCACATTCCGGACAAATCGCATCGTCGGTCAGATCACGCCGGCACAGCGGACAGGCCAGACCGACGATGCTCCCCGCCGGAATCTCCGGCCCGCCGGACACCTGTTGACGGCCGTGGAGACTCGACAGATGAAGGGTCTGCCGACTGCCGTTCCAGCAGACCGTCAACTGGATCGAAGGGACGCCTTCGATCGGATGGGCCGGGTCCATCAGGCTCTGCCGGCAGTGCGGACACCGGATAGTCAGCGGAAAGCCGTGCTCTGCGCGGGGCTCGCCCAGACCCGCGCGTGTTCGGCGCAGGATCTCCGCCACCTTGCCTTTCTGCACGTTCGAGTAACAGCGGCCATCGACGACGACGATCGGACCGAGGGCACAGCCACCCAGGCAGTTGACAGTCTCGAGCGTGAATTCGTTATCCGCCGTGGTCTCGCCCGGCTGTATCCCGAGGTGCCGGCAAAGCTCGTCCGCGATGCGCGGCGCCCCGCGTACATGGCACGCCGTGCCGAGGCATGCCGAAACCAGGTGTTTGCCCCGGGGCTTCAGGCTGTACGCCCGATAAAATGTGGCCACCCCGTAGATGTCGGCTAGAGAGACACCCGTCGCTACCGCCACGCGGCGCAGGGCGTCCTGCGGCAGGTACCCGTACTTCTCCTGGACCTCGCTGAGAATGGACAGCATGCCTCCCAGGGAGCCCTGGTGTTCCGCGACGATCTTCTCTACAGTCTGGTCATCCATTGGAGCCTCTTGTCGGTCGAGGGTGTCGCTCCGGGTGCGGACGACAGCGCCTCAGCAGTACTCCTCACAATGCCATACCCCGCCCGGCGCATCCTGGAACATGCAGGACTCACGGTTTCGGCAGTTACGGCACAGTCCGGTTACCCTTTCGGGGGGATCTTCTTCGCCTTCGATGACCGCCGCGGGCTGGTCTTGCTCCTCCTCCCGCTCGGTCGAGTCATCGAATTCCTCGCACAAAAGAACAGGGTGCCGGATACCCTTGCGTCGCAGGCACACAGGACTGCTATTGCAGGTTGAGCACAGGCCCAGAGGTTCTTGTGTCAACGCCATAGCGGCAACCTCCCTTTCTCTCCACACGGACCCGAGGGATCGCACCTGTGACGCCCGGTACGGCAGCGGGGCTGCACAGAACATCCTTCCGCCATGGCTCGCGCGAGAACAACGAGCCTTCGAAGCATGCCCCATCCCTCTTAGCAACCGCGGTGCCACGTGCCAAACAATCGACGGCTGCCGGAGTCACTGATTGTCATAAGTACCCGGCACATGGAAAGTTGGAGAATTCTTGAGGGGGTGGTCCACGCCGGGAGAAACGTCCGTTCGCGTCCCCCGGGTGGGGCGGTTGCTGGCGGGGAGAATGAACCCACTGGGGAGATTCTCCCCGCGCCGGCTCTGGTCTGGAGAGTCCCTACGGGTCCAGGTGGTACTGGGCCATCTTCTTTCGCAGGGTCTTGCGATCGATGCCGAGGATCTGGGCGGCCCGCGTCTTGTTGCCCTCGGTGTTGGCCAGGACGTTGCGAATGTGGTCGGCCTCCACCTCGGCCAGGGTCCGGTTGATGCCGGTCGTGTGCAGGGCCGAGAATCGGGCGAAGGACGGCAGGTCCGGGACCTCGATGATCTGCTCGTCATTCATGACCACGATCCGCTGGATCGCGTTTTCCAGCTCCCGCGCGTTGCCCGGCCAGGCGTAGTTCTGCAGCGCGTTCAGGGCTTTCTCCGAAAAGCGCGGGACGGCTCTGCCCAACTCGGAGGCGAACTTCTCCGCAAAGTGGCGCACCAGCAGCAGAACGTCCCCGCCGCGGGCCCGCAACGGCGGGACCTCGATCGTGACGACGTTGATGCGGTAGTACAGTTCCTCCCGGAAGACCCGACTTTGAATGAGACTCTGCAGGTTCTTGTTCGTGGCGGCGATGATCCGCACGTCCACCTGGCGCGCCCGCGCGTCGCCGACCATGCGGACTTCCTTGTCCTGCAGCACCCGCAACAGCTTCACCTGCATGGCGATGCTCGTCTCGCCGATCTCGTCGAGGAAGATCGTCCCGCCGTCGGCGGTCTGAAAGAAGCCCGCCCGCGCCTCGTGGGCGCCGGTGAACGCGCCCTTGACGTACCCGAACAGCTCGCTTTCCAGCAGGCTCTCCGGGATGCCGCCGCAGTTGACCGGCACGAACGGCGCCGGGGCCCGGGCACTGCTGTAGTGGATCGCCCGCGCCACCAGCTCCTTGCCGCTGCCGCTCTCCCCGGTGATCAGGACCGTCGCGGCGGTCGCGGCCGCCTTGCGAATGGCCGCGAAGACCTTCTGCATGACCGGCGACTCGCCGATCAGGCCGTAGGCGGACTCGGGTTTCTGCGCGGATTGGGCCGCCGCTTTGCGTCTCTGGCGGAGCTTGTCCAGGACCCGCCGCACCGCCGCGAGCAGCTCGGCGTCGGTGAACGGTTTGGGTACGTACTCCTCCGCCCCGCTCTTGACCGCCTCGACCGCGCTTTCAACGGTCGCGTAACCGGTGATCATCATCACGGCGGTGTTCTTGCAGTTCGCCCGGATGTGCCGGATCAGGTCGATCCCGCTGAGCTTGGGCATCTTCAGGTCGGTGATGACCAGGTCCACCACCGTCCCCTCGAGCAGGCCCAGAGCGTCGACGGCGTTGGGGGCGGTGTAGGTTGTATACCCCGCCGCGGTCAGGCTTCTTTGCAGAACCTCCAGCGTGCCGGGCGTGTCGTCCACGACGAGAATCATCTCTTTCCGATCGGGTGTGTTCATACGAGGGGTCTGTTCTCCGGGTCCGGCGCGGGATCGAGGGGCAGGCGAATGGTGAACGTGCTCCCCTGGCCGGGCGTGCTGGTGACCTCGATCGTCCCCCCATGGGAACTGACGATTCCGTGGGCCACCGGCAAGCCCAGGCCGGTTCCCTGGTTCACTTCCTTGGTCGTGAAGAACGGCAGAAACAGCCGATTTTGCACCTCCGCCGTCATGCCCACCCCCGTGTCTTCGACCGCGCAGAGGACCTGTCCGTCCTGGACGCGGGTCTGCACGAGGAGCCGGCCGCCGCGCGGCATGGCCTGCACCGCGTTGACCACCAGGTTGACCAGCACCTGGGTCAACTGGCCGGCGTCGGCGTTCAGCACCGGCATCCGGGGACACAGCTCGCACGCCAACTCGATCCCGTCCTTCTCGAACTGGTGCTGGAACAAATCGATGGCTCCCAGGATCACCTGGTTCAGGTCCACCGGTCCCTTGAACGTGGGCGTCCGCCGCGCAAACAGCAGGAGCTTCTTGATGATCTCCCGCGCGTGCAACGCCCCGGCCACAATCCTCTCGACATCCTTCCGCCCGCTCGCGGGCAGCACGGCCTCCCGCTGGAGCAACTGGGCGAACCCGAGAATGCTGCTGAGCGGCTCGTTCAGCTCGTGCGCCACGCCGGCCGCCAACTGCCCAATGGTGGCCAGGCGGTCCGCGTGCATGAGTTGCTTCTGCAGGCGGGCTCTCTCCTGCTCCGCCTGCTGATGTTCCACCACGACCGCGATCTGCCGGGCGATGGCGTCCAACAGGTCCCGCTCATCCTTCAGGAAGGGCCCTTCATCCCGACGCGGCTTCTTCTCCGTATAGACGACCTCGACCACGCCGCGGCACTTCCCCTCGACGACCACCTCGGACATCTGCCTCTGGCAGCCCTCCTGGAAGCCGGGTGTCTCATAGCGTCGGCCGTCGAGAACGATCCGCGCCGCGGCGCTCTCCGGGTACTGCCAGGCCGGCGGGATCAACGCGGCAATCCGCTGAAACACTTCGTCGGGCGCGCCGGCGGTCCCCTCGGAGATGCGGCTGATGCGGTACAGGCAGCCCAGCTCTTTCACCCGTTCGCGCAGCGCCCGCGTCGTCCGGTTTCCCGGCGGCCCTGCGTCCCGGCCTTTGCGCGTTGCTCGTTTGCCCATCGGAGTCTGCTCCATCGGCGCCGTTGGCGTGCGTTCCGCGAACGGCGCGTCCCCTCGGCCTGATTCCCTTCGTTTCCAGGTTCTCCCGCGGGCCTTGCGGAGTCACTCCATCATAGTCCCCCCCGTCTCCCACCGCAAGCCGCATCGCGCAGCTCCGCGGGACGAGACACCCACGGAGGCGAATGTCCCTGGGCCTGCCCCGGTTTCCCGGTTCACAGGCGGGGATGGGGCTGCTATCATGGCCGCTGAGCCGGCCGGGTCCAGAGTGGCCGGAGAGAGCAGATAAGAGACAGGAGACAGGTGTGACGTCATCCCGGACGAGGCGGACGATGCGCTTCTTGATCACCGCGGGGGGCACCCGCGAATATATCGATCCGGTACGCTTCATCTCGAATGCCAGCACGGGCAAGATGGGCTACGCCCTGGCCCGCGCAGCGCTGCAGGCCGGCCATGAGGTGACGCTGATCACCGCGCCGACGGCTCTGAAGCCGCCCGCGGGCGCGAAGCTCGTCCGCGTGGAGAGCGCCGCCCAGATGTTCGCGGCGGTCAAGGAGTACCTCGCCCGGTGCGATTGCTTGATCATGGCCGCCGCCGTCGCGGACTACACCCCGGCGCACCCGGCGCGAACCAAGCTCAAGAAGCAGGCAGCCCGGCTCACGCTGGAACTGAAGCCCACGGTGGACATCCTCAAGTGGGCCGGCCGGCAGCGTAGGGTGGGCTGTGCCCACCATAGTCCCGCGCTGATGGTCGGCTTCGCGTTGGAGGATAGGGACCTCCGCGCCAACGCCGAGCGGAAGCTGCGGGAAAAGCACCTCGACATGATCATCGCGAATGCCCCCGGAGCCATCGGGGCCGACACCTCCACCCTTCACATCAAGACGGCCGATCGAGACTGGGTGCAAATCAATTCGGCGTACAAGACCACCAGCGCGGCACGCATCATTCGCATGGTTACAGCGCTGCGCGCGTGAGGGCCATCAGCAGACACTCCGCCGGGTGGCAGCGGCAAGCGGAGTCGGGACCCCAAACGCGATTCCTCGCGTTTGGGAACCCTCCTCGGAGCGTGCCGATGGCGTACGCACCCATCCCACGAGCCAGCGGCAAACTGCGTTTGCCGCTGCCACCCGGACGTGGATTCGGAGGGATGCGTCCGCAATAGGGCCTCGAAAAGGAGGTTTCTCTCGTTCGTGGGCCAGATCCTGCGCTGTGCTCAGGATGACAGAGTTCACGCGGCGCACGCATCTTCCCGAATCCACATCATGTGCCGGCCAGATCGGGGAAGGCCGCGGCGACGGCGCGATTGAGGAGCCGGTGGTCGGCCATGTCGATGGCGGCGGCGTGGCCGGTGTCGAGGGCCTGGAAACCCGCCATGCCCAGGCCGGCCAACTCCCGCACGTAGGGCAAGGTCGCGTTGCACAGGGCCGGGGTCGAGGTCCGGCAGACGGCCCCGGGGATGTTGGCGACGCAGTAATACACAACCCCGTCCACGACATAGGTGGGATCGCTGTGCGTGGTCGGGCGCGACATCTCCGTGCAGCCGCCCTGGTCGATGGCGACATCGACGATCACGCTGCCCGGCTTCATCTTCTGGAGCAGCGGGCGCGGGATCAGGACGGGAGCCCGGCCGCCGGGAATCAGGACGGACCCGATGATCAGGTCCGCGCGGATGGCGCAATTCTCGATCGTGTGCGGGTCGCTGAAGATCGTATGGACGTTGGCCGGCATCACTTCATCCAGGTAGCGCAACCGGTTCAGATTGATGTCCGTGATGGTGACGCAGGCCGCCAGCCCGGCGGCCATGCGGGCCGCGTTGGTGCCGACGACCCCGCCGCCGAGGACCAGCACGTTGGCCGGCACCACGCCGGGAACGCCACCCAGTACGACGCCCCGGCCCCCCATGGGCCGTTCAAGGCACTTGGCCCCTTCCTGAATGGACATGCGTCCGGCGATCTCGCTCATGGGCGTCAGCAGGGGCAGCCGGCCCTGCGGGTCCATGAGCGTCTCGTACGCGACCGCGGTGATCCCGGCGTTCAGGCAGGCGGCGGTCAGTTCGTGCGAAGAGGCGAAATGAAAATAGCAGAACATGACCTGGCCCGCGCGGAGCCGGGCGATCTCGGACGGCTGCGGCTCCTTGACCTTGACGATCAGGTCGGCGCGTGAATAGATGTCCTCGGCGGTGGCGACAATCTCCGCACCGACCAGGGCATACTGCTGGTCGTCGAAGCCGCTGGCCAGCCCGGCGTCCTTCTCGATCAGCACCGTGTGCCCATCCTGCGTCAGCAGTTGCGCCCCGACGGGCAGCAGACCCACCCGATATTCGTCCTTCTTGATCTCTTTCGGTACCCCGACGATCATGTTTGCCCCTTGTCGACTCTCGGCGGTTGATTGCGGACGGGACCGCAACCACTCCGCCAATCATCAATCCGTAATCCCCAGGTCGTCCTTGGTGATGATCGACTCGAATGTGTAGCCGGCGCCGGTGATGTTCTCGCGGGCGCCCTGCTTGCGATCGATGACGCAGACGATCTTCTTGACCGTCGCGCCGGCGTCGGTGATGACCTTGGCGGCTTCGAGGACCTGGCCGCCGGTGGTGGCGATATCCTCGACCAGCAGGACCACGTCGCCTGCCTGGAGCGTGCCTTCAACGAGCTTGCTCGTGCCGTAATCTTTCTTGCTGTTGCGGACGATGATCCAGTTCTTGCCGGTCTCCATCGCCGCCGCCGCCGCCAGGGCCACCCCGCCCAGCTCCGCCCCCGCGATCAGCGTCACGTCGGCGGTCATGTGCCGGGCAAACTCCTTGCCGAGTGCCTTGAGAACGTCGGGCTTGGTCTCGAAGAGGTACTTGTCGAGATAGTACTTGCTGCGCTTGCCGCTGCGGAGGATGAAGTCACCCTCCAGGTAGGCGGTTTCCTTGATACGCTGGATCAGTTGGTTGCGAGTCATCGTATGTCCTCTACTCAATCGTTGTGCGAAGCCGTTCAGCTCCTGCATGACACGTTCAGTTCCACCTTGTCTCCCGATGCCTCCTGGTGCTGCTTCCGGGTGTATTGACCGTCACACCTTCAACTCGACTTTCCGGCCCAGTTCCTTCTGATACCTTCTGCGAATCGGGGCCACGATCGTTTTCAGAAACTCATCGACCTGCTGGGGCGCACGACCGACGTAGGCGGCCGGGTCCAGGACCGCGTCGAAGTCGAGGCCGGCGAACGAGATATCCGTCTGCAGGCGGGCGATCAGGTCGTTGCTCCGGCCGAAACGCTTGACCTCGGCGCCGGCCGCCTGCGCGTGCAGGCGGATCTTCTCGTGCAGCTCCTGGCGGTTGCCGCCGGCCTTGACGGCCGCCATCAGGATGTTCTCGCTCGCCATGAACGGCAATTCCGCAGCGACGTGCGCCTCGATCACCTGCGGATAAACCACCAGGCCGTCGAAGACGTTCAACAGGATCTGCAGGATGCCGTCGACCGCCAGGAACGCCTCCGGCAGGACGACCCGCCGGTTGGAGGAGTCGTCCAGGGTCCGCTCGAACCACTGCTCGGAGGCGGTCATCGGCGGGCTGCCCGCCAGGCTCAGGACCAGCCGCGCCAGGCCGGTCACCCGCTCGCACCGCATGGGGTTGCGCTTGTAGGGCATCGCCGAGGAGCCGACCTGGTGCTTCTCGAAGGGCTCTTCCATCTCCTTGAGGTTGGCCAGCAGCCGCAGGTCATTGCAGACCTTGTGGGCCGACTGCGCGACCAGGGCGAGCGTATTGACGACCGTCGTGTCGAGCTTGCGCTGGTTGCCGGTGACGCCTTTGACCCCACGGAAGAGCAGCGTGGCCATCCGGTGCTCGATCTCCTCCAGGTCCAGGGCGAACTCGTAGGCCCAGAGGGTCGCGCGCTTCCCCACCGTGGTCAGTTGGGCCGGCTGGTAGTGCGTGAACGACAGCGTCGGCAGGGCGCGGTACTCGGCCGCGAACCGGCCCAGCAGGTCGATCAGCGCCGCCACCTTGCCGGCCAGCAGGCGCAGACCCTCGCGCATGAGGATCAGGTCGGTGTTGTCGGTGACGTAGCAGCTCGTCGCGCCCAGGTGGATGATCGGCGCCGCCTTGGGCGCGGCATCGCCGAACGTGCGGATGTGCGCCATCACGTCGTGGCGCAGCTCCTGCTCGTACTTGGCGGCTCTCTTGAAGTCGATGTCGTCCAGGTGCTGGGCCATCTGGTCGATCTGGCTCTGCTTGATGCTCAGCCCGAGCCTCTTCTCGGCCCGGGCCAGTTCCAGCCAGAGCCGTCGCCAGGTGCTGAATTTCCTCTGTGGTCCGAACAGCTCCGCCATTTCGGGCGAAGCATTCCGCTCGACCAGCGGACTGGTGTACATGCTCTTTTCTTGCGCCATGGTCTTTCCTTGTTCTCTGCGCGGACGCGCCAATGGCGGCCCATCGGTCTGATCCGTCCGATCTGTCTGATCTGTCCGATAGGTCCCCTGGGACCTATGAACTGCCCGCGAGCGTCTTCTCGCGCCGGGCGAGCAGCGTTTCAATCTCCTCAATGTCCTGCTTGCCGAGGCTCCAATCCGCGGCTCCGACCGTTTCCTGGATCTGGCTGGGCCGGCGGGCGCCGACGATGGCGCTGGTCACCTCGGGCCGGCGCAGGACCCAACTGATCGCCAGTTGCGCAGCGCTGCGACCGTAGCGCTGGGCGATCTTCCGGAGGCTCGCGACCAGCTCCAGGGAGGCCGAGAACGCGGGGTCCTGGAATTCGGGCATCCGCCGGCGGTGGTCGTCCGGCGCCAGGGCCGCCAGTCTTTCATGGTTGAACGTGCCGGTCAGCAGGCCCCGCTGCATCGGGCTGTAGGCGACGACGCCGATCTTCTGCCGGGCACAGTAGCCGAGCAGCTCTTTCTCGACATCCCGCCGGAGCATGCTGTAGGGCGGCTGCAGCGACGCGACCGGATGAATCCGGCTGATGCGCTCGATCTGCTGGACGTTGTAGTTGCAGACGCCCAGGTACTTCACTTTGCCTTCCTCGGCCAGCCGGACCATCTCCTCCCAGGCCTCTTCAATATCCTGGGGCGGATCGGGCCAGTGCATCTGGTACAGGTCGATCTGCTCGACACCCAGCCGCCGGAGGCTCGCGAGGCACTCCCGGCGGATACTGTCGCGTTTGAGGTGCACAACCTTCTCTCGGCGCTCATTCCACAGGATGCCGCACTTGGTGGCGATGATGGGCTTGTGCTGCGTCTGGCGCAGGGCCTGGCCCACCAATTCCTCGGAATGGCCCAGACCGTAAGCGGGGGCGGTATCGATCCAGTTGATGCCCGCGTCCAGGGCCGCCAGGATGCCGGCCACGGCCTCGCCGTCATCCTGCGGTCCCCAGCCATACTGCCAGGGCCCGCCGAGCGCCCACGTGCCCAGACCCACCGTCGTCAGGTTCAAGTCCGTCGATCCCAGTCTTCTCGTTGGCATAGTACTTTCCCGGCTGGCAACGAATTCGACTACAAGATATAGGGAGTTGGACGACAGTTCAACACCCGACCGGAACGAACGCAGAGTGGTTGCCCTCGAACCCTGAACCCGGTAGAATCATATTCCTCCATATTCCTGATTCTACCGTGAGTTTCTGGAGTCATCGGTTTGGCGCGGCCCGAACGCAGATTAGGGCGAAGACTGAGAACTTGGGTCATTGGCAAGTCGCGCGACCCACGGGATGCCCAGGTCTTTCACCGGCTGTCCCTGGTGGCGTTCTTTGCGTGGATTGGGCTGGGCGCAGACGGTCTGTCCTCGGCGAATTACGGGCCGCAGGAAGCCTTCCTGGCCTTGGGAGAGCACCCGTACCTGGGCGTCTTCGTGGGTCTGGCCAGCGTTCTGACGATCCTGATCATCTCCGCCAGCTACTCGCAGGTCGTCGAGCTTTTTCCCACCGGCGGCGGCGGATACTTCGTCGCCAGCAAACTGCTTTCGCCCTGGCTGGGCATGATCTCCGGCTGCGCCCTGCTGATCGACTACGTCCTGACCATCGCGGTCTCCATCGCCAGCGGCGCGGACGCGGTGTTCAGCTTCCTGCCCTTGGAGTGGCAACGGTACAAGCTGGAGCTCGCGATCGCCGTCATCATCCTGCTGGTGCTGCTGAACATGCGGGGCGTGCGGGAATCGGTCGTCCCCCTGGCCCCCATCTTTCTGACGTTCCTGGCCACCCACGCCTTCATCATTGTGTACGGCCTGCTCACGCACCTGCCGGACGTGGGCCCGGTGGTCAGCTCCCTGCGGGCGGATGTGAGCCGCACGATGTCAACCCTCGGTCTCTGGGGCCTGATCCTGCTGGTATTGCGCTCCTACAGCATGGGCGCCGGCACGTACACGGGAATCGAGGCCGTCAGCAATGGGCTGCCGGTGCTGCGGGAGCCCCGGGTCCATACCGCCCGGATGACCATGCGGTACATGGCCCTCTCCCTGTCGTTCATGGTCCTGGGCCTGATCCTGGGCTATCTGCTCTATGAGGTTGGACCGGAGCCGGGCAAGACCTACAACGCGATCCTGTTCGAGAAAGTCACCGCCGGGTGGAATGGAGCCGTGGCCCGTCCGTTCCTCTATATCAGTCTCATCTCGGCCGCAACCCTCCTTTTCGTCGCGGCCCAGACCGGTTTTCTCGGCGGGCCCCGGGTGCTGGCCAATATGTCCCTCGACCGCTGGCTGCCGACGAGGTTCTCCGTCCTCAGCGACCGGCTGGTCATCCAGAACGGTATCCTGATCATGGGCGGATTCGCGCTGCTGGTCATGATCTTCACCAGGGGCTCCGTGCGGCTGCTCGTGGTCCTTTATAGTATCAACGTCTTTATCACCTTCGTTCTCTCGCAGTTGGGGCTGGTGCGCCACTGGTGGCGGAATCGCCACCGGGTCCAGCGCTGGCTCCGCCGGCTGCTGATCAGCGGCGTGGGTCTGATCCTCACCTCGTTCATTCTGGTGTCGATGGTTGTCCTGAAGTTCTTCGAGGGCGGTTGGGCGACCCTGTTGATCACCGGCAGTCTGATCGTGATTGCGATTCTGGTCCGGCGCCACTATCACAGCGTCGGCGTGCAACTGCGCCGGCTGGACGCGCTGGCCGCCCGGGCGGAAGAGCTCATCCGGGAATCCCTCGCCGATGGAACGAGGAAGGCCAAGGGCAAGCCGGAGCTCGACCCCACCGGCAAGACCGCCGTGCTGCTGGTCTCCGGCTTCAACGGCACCGGTCTGCATACCCTCCTGGCCATCATGCGGATCTTCGGCGGCGTCTTCAAGAACTTCGTCTTCCTCGAGATCGGCGTCCTGGACGTGGGCAACTTCAAAGGCCCGCAGGAGGTCGAGCGTCTGCACACCCAGGTCCGCAAGGACCTCGACCGCTACGTGGAGTTCATGAACAGCGAGGGGTTCCATGCTGAGGCGATTTCGGAGATCGGCGTCGACGCCGCCGATGAGATCACCCGCATCGTCCCGACCATCCTGCAGCGGTATCCCGGCGCGGCGTTCTTCGGCGGTCAGTTGCTGTTCCTCAACGAGTCGGTCTTCGACCGGCTGCTCCACAACCAGCTCGTCTTCACGATCCAGAGACGCCTGCACCGCCAGGGCATCCCCTTCGTCATCCTGCCGATCTACGTGTAGGATGCGCTTCAGCCCATCAGGCACAAGTCCCGGCACAAGCCCCGAGGGGAAGAAGAGGGTGAGAGGCTCGAAAGGTGCGAGGACGCTCCGACCTTCTTCCGTTCTTACCTTCTCACCATCAGGAGTAGTGGGCCCCCGGGTATAGGAGGTTCAGGGCCGTGGTGAAGACCGGGTAAAGGACCACCGCGAGCAGACGCCAGGCTACGATCAGGCCCACCATCTGCGCCGCCGGCTGAGCGATGAGGTCCTGGTAGCGCCGGGCGGTGCTTTCATTGAGAAATAGCGAAAGCACGTCGCTGCCGTCCAAGGGTGGCACCGGCAGCAGGTTGAACACCAGCAGAATCAGATTGAGCGAGAACAGGATGCTGACCGCGACCGCGGCCCCGGTGGCAAAACCCGGGGATTGTGCGACGGTGGTCTGGGTCCAGGTCACCTGCTCCGGCTGGGCGAATACGCCCAGGAGCATGCCGGCGTGGATCAGGACCCCTGCGACGAGTACCAGGATGAGATTGGCCGCCGGACCGGCCAGGGACATGAAAGCGGCCTTCCGGCGGTTCGCCTGGGCCCAATAGGGGTTGTACGGGGTGCTGGCCCAGCCGACCATCCAGCCGCCGCTGAAGAACGATAACAGCGGAATCACCACCATGCCAAACGGCGACCGGCGGATGTGCGGCAGCGGATCGAGCGTCACCAGGCCGGCGCGGTGCGCGGTCGGGTCTCCGCAGCGCCAGGCCATGAAACCGTGCGCCGCCTCGTGAAACGTGGTCGAAACGACGAACACGACGTACCAGAGAAGTCCCAATCCCAATTCCTCTATCGGCATGGTCTGCTCCTCTCGCTTGCGAACCTGTGGTTCGACTTCCGTAGAATCAGCATAAGTATCTCTCACCAAAGCAATTACAGCTTCACGAGCAGAACGCGTGCAGCCCGATGCCCGGCGCGCCGAAGCCGGACCGACCTGCGTCTGCAGAATGCCGTTCAGCCGTTATCGGGACCATCCGCAGGATACCGGATTCGTGCGACCCGGGCAATCGCCACCCGATCCAGCGGCGGTTTTGTTGCCGCGCGATTCCTACTCTATACTTTACAAGGACTCGTCCCGGCGGCCGGCTCTTGCCGCTGGGGACGGCCGTAGGTGGGGTATGGATCGGACCCTCGGCGCTAACTATGACGTTGAGGAGCCTGTCCCGTCGCTCTCCGAGCACGTGCTAATAGAGACGTAGGGAGGTCAACATGAGTGAGATCGTCATGCTCCAGGGGTCCGAGTCGCAGACCGTTCTGCAATTGGCCGTGCGGAGCCAGTCACCGGTCATCA
>JALORE010000005.1 GCA_025459125.1 Planctomycetota bacterium
CTTTCTTCGAGCGTCCGCCATCCTGGCGCTGCCCCGCGCAGGGCAGCTTTCGATGTCCCAGTGTAGCGACCTCAGGGAAGGAACCCTATATGCTTATCAGGCGTTGAAACAAGCCGGAAGAGCACATCAGCGGCCGCACGCCCTATGAGGAGCTAAGGAACCAGGGACAGTCATCGACTTCCTGACTCCGTAATACATGGCTGTCCCCGGTATCCCTGGGATTCATTGGTCGAATCTACCGGCCCCGCGCCGATAGCTCCTTCTTTCGTGCCGTCATCCATCCGGATCTCAGGAGGCATCGGTAGACATGAACTCCCCTACCGTCGGTCGTCATCGAGGTGCAGTTGAAGTCGTCATCCTGGCGGTGGTATCATCTCTTCGTATGGAGACCGTACTATGACGAGATCGACGCTTGGCATCTGGGTGTGTTGGTTCGGGTTGTCCCTCGGGCGGTGGGCGGCGGCCGTCGCGGTGGCGGCGAGCGGGCCGGTCCCGGCCCTCGAGCCGATCAAGACGGTCGAGATCGGCAGGAATCGGGAACTGGTGGTGAACGGCAAGCCGTTCCTGCCCATCATGTCCTGGGCGCAGCCCAGCCGCATGTACCCCAAGCTGGCCGGTCTGGGCTTCAACACCTTCTGCGGCACCGCGGACCCGAACGCCGCCCAGGCCGTCGGCCGCTACGCGGTCGCCAGCTTCCGCCCGCACTGGATCGGCCACCCGTACCTGCTGGCGTGGATTCATGGCGACGAGCCGGACATGCCCGGGCCCCGGGACCCCAACAACCCCCAGGCTCGGCGCGCGCCGCGGACCTCCCCGGACCGACTGTTGGCCGTGTACCAGAAGATCAAGGAGGCCGACCAGGCCCGCCCGGTCTTCGTCACGTTCACGGGTGGTTTCGCCCGGGAGACGAGCGAGACGGACGACGCGGCCCGGACGCAGCTCTACTCCGAGTTCATCCAGGGCGCCGACGTGGTCGGGTTCGATATCTACCCGATCTACGGGTCCGGCTATGCCGGCCATCTGAACTGGGTCGGCAGCGCCGTGGGCCAGCTGCGCGAGTTGGGTGGGCCGCGTCCCCTTTACGCCTGGATCGAGACCAGCAAGGGCTCCAAGTGGATGACCTATGAGAAGCAGCCGGACGTCCTGCCCCGGCACACCCGCAACGAGGTCTGGCAGGCCATCATTAACGGAGCGACGGCCATCGGGTACTTCACCCACGCCTGGGTCCCGAAGCCGGAGACCACCTTCGCCCCCACGCCCGAGATGCAGGACGAATTGAAGCGGCTCAACGCTCAGCTCGCCCGTCTGGCCCCCGCGATCCTGGCGGGACCCGCCTCCGTGAAGATCGAGATGAAGCTCGTCGGCGAGGGCACCGAACTGGCCTGCCGGTTCAAGGCCACCGAGAGCGACGGGGCGACCTGGATCTTTGCCGAGAACAACGACCTGGGCCCCGGAGCCGAGAAGGCCAAGCAGTTCGATCCCATCAAGCCCCGCGCCGGCCGGGCGACTTTCACCGTCGCGGGCCTGAAGGCCGGCACGAGGATCGAAGTCGTGGACGAGAATCGCGCCGTGACGGTCGAAGAGGGCACGTTCAGCGACGATTTCGCCCCGCTCATCGAGCACATCTACAAGGTGAAGATGCGATAAGCATACAGTGCCTCCTGGGGAACAAGGGACAGCCACCGATTTCGGTACTCCGTAATACGCGAGCTGTCCCCGGACTCCACCGGGCGTGACAATAGCGGGACCAACAGGTGCGCCGGTTCCCGGGGGCGAGCGTTCGCCGCCAGGGGCTCCGCCTGGGCGGGGAGAACAAGAGAAGAGGCGGTTCAGGGGCGTGGGCCCAGGGTGGCTCGTGCATCTCGGGAGCCGTCACTGTCGGACGGCCGTTGCGTCCGCAGGGTTCTCGGGCGCAAGAACACCGTGCCCGGAACAGCCTGGAAGAGCCGGGCACCAGCGGACGAAACCGGGACCCGGAAGGCGCAGCCCATAAACCAGGTCCGGTGCGGCGGCGGTAGCCGAAAAGGCCAGTTTCCGAAGGAATCCGCCTATGGGCCGCTCTGGGCAAGAATTTCGGCCCATGACAGATCCTGTCATTTAGGTCGATGCCGTAGGTGGTCGTACGACGAAGGGCAGGAGGCAGGGAAGGCGAGACCAGGATGGTGTATTCCCTGAGCCGCCTCTTCTCTTGTTCCTTCTTCTCTTATCTGCAGTATTCCCGATCGGGAAGTATGCTCAGACCGGATGAGCCGGAAGAGCGGTGCGTGATACGCACCCTACGGATTGAGCCTGAGCCGGTCAGCGGGCCAAGACCGCGGGACCCGGGGTGAACTCTTGACACTTGACGCACGTGTCAAGTGTCAAGAGTTGAGCCCCTTACCCTCCCGCCAAGATGGCCATGTGTTTTGGCTGACGATCTTGGCGATCTTTGGAAATTGAGCTAAAAAAGAGGGTTCCGGCGGGAACCGCATGGGCTAAAGCCCATCCTACATGCCTGGCGGTCTGCGTTTTTGAGCCAAAAACGGGGGTGCGGGCCCGAGGTCAAGATCGCCAAACCGTGAAGATCGTCATGTGTTTTTGGTTGACGATCTTGACGATCTTCGCGTTTTTGGGCCAAAAATGAGGGTGCCGTCAGGGACCGCTTGACGATCTTTGGAAATTGAGCTGAAAATGAGGGTGCCTTTGACGATCTTCGGAAATTGAGCCAAAAACGAGGGTGCGGACAGGAACCGCATGGGCTAAAGCCCATCCTACAGGAACCGCATGGGCTGAAGCCCATCCTACATGCCTTGGGGAATTGAGCTGCGGCGGAGGGGGGCGCAGAGGCGGGAAAACAGTTGCTGCGCGGCGGCGGCGGCGTAAAATCAGGAGGGTGGGATAGGGAAGCGGGAGGGGTGAGGCAGTAGAGGCGAGGCGGCAACGGAAGATTTCGGACTTGACACGCCGTAGTGGGTTTGGAGATTCGATTCGTGCGTATTGCGTTAGGACAGTTCAATGCGACGCTGGGCGATTTGGGCGGCAACGTCGAGAAGATGAAGGGGATGTGGGCCCAGGCGGCCGCGGCCGGGGCGGAGCTGGTGCTGTTTCCGGAACTGGCGATCTGCGGGTATCCGCCGGAAGACCTGGTCTACAAGAAGCAGTTCGTCCGGGACAACCGGGCGGCGCTGGAGGAGTTGGCCGCGGGGGTCGGGAACAGCCCGGCCCGGGCGCGCGGGCAGGATGCCCGCGGCACGACGGCGGTCGTGGGGTTCGTCGAGGGCTCCGATGACGGTCTGTACAACTCGGCCGCGGTGATTCAGGAGGGGCGCATCGCCGCGGTCTACCGCAAGACCCTCTTGCCCAATACCAGCGTCTTCGACGAGCAGCGCTACTTCCGGCCGGGCGACCGCCCGCTGGTCGTGGAGAGCGGCGGTCTGCGCCTCGCGGTGACCATCTGCCAGGATATTTGGGATAGCGCGTGGCTGGGCGGCTTTCTGGCCGGCCAGGGCCGGATCGACCTGCTGCTGAACCTCTCGGCCTCGCCTTTTCACGTGAACAAGATCGTCCAGCGGTGTGCGGTGGTTGCGGACGCCGCGCGGCTGTTCGATTGTGCCGTGGCGTACTGCAACCTCGTCGGCGGCCAGGACGAGCTGGTCTTCGACGGCCGGAGCATTCTGGCGGATTCCACCGGGCGGACCGTTACGAAGGCGAAGGCGTTCGAGGAGGATCTGCTGATCGCGGATATCGAATCTAGCCCGGCCGCCCCCGGCTGGGAGAAGACCGCCCCCGCGGGCGGCGGTGCTACAGGGATCAGGACGCCCCGCGTGCCGGTGCGGCCGCTGTCGGCGCCGGTGCCGCAGCCGAGGGACGAGGTCCAAGAGGTCTACCAGGCGCTGGTGTTGGGTACGCGGGACTACACCCTCAAGAATGGGTTCCGGCAGGTGCTGCTGGGGATGAGCGGCGGGATCGACTCGGCGGTAACGGCGGCCATCGCCGCGGCGGCGCTGGGGCCCCAGAACGTCCTGTGCGTCACGATGCCGTCGCGGTTCAACAGCCCGGAGACGATCGCCGACGCCAAGCGGGCCGCGGACAACCTCGGCTGCCCGCTGTTGACGATTCCCATCGAGCCGATCCTCAAGTCGTTCCACGCGTCGCTCCAGGCGGATCCGCGCTGGAACAACCAGGGGCTGGCCTACGAGAACCTGCAGGCCCGGATTCGCGGCATGATCCTGATGTCGCTGAGCAACCAGATCGGGGCCCTGGTCCTGACCACGGGCAACAAGAGCGAGGTCTCGGTGGGCTACAGCACGCTCTACGGCGACACCGCGGGGGGCTTCAGTGTCATCAAGGATGTGCTCAAGACGATGGTCTACCGGCTGGCGGCGTATCTCAACGAGCGCGCCGGGTGCGAGGTGGTGCCGGACAGCGTCATTCAGCGGGTGCCGACCGCGGAGCTGCGGCCCAACCAGAAGGACAGCGACTCGCTGCCGGAGTACGACCTGCTCGACCGGATCATCACGGGCTACGTCGAGCAGGACCGGTCCGCGCGGGACCTCGTGGAGTCGGGCCTGCCGGCCGGGGAGGTCGAGCGGGTGATTCGGATGATCGATCGGAATGAATACAAGCGACGGCAGTCGCCGCCGGGCGTGCGGATCACGGCCAAGGCTTTCGGCAAGGATCGCCGGCTGCCCATCACGAACCGTTACACGACGGTCGTGAATTCGAAATCCGAAGTGAATTCAAAGCCCAAATGACCGGCGCGTGGTCGCGGACCCGCGGGGATATCCTGGATCATCCGGCCTGGTTTCGAGTTTCGAGGTTGGAATTTCGGATTTCCGCGGCGGCTCAGGGGGTCGTCGCGGGACGCACCTCGGCCAGACCGTCGAGGATGGCGCGGGCGAAGACCGGCCCGGCGATCGGCCCGGTGGCCGTGATGATAAGGGCGTCCTTCTCCACCGGATTGCCGGTGTAGATGGCGCCGGCCTGGGAGAGGCGGACCTGTTCCGACAGCAGCGCGGTCGACCGGACCGACTTCAGGACGCCCGCGCTGGCGAGAATGCTGGGGGCGGTACCGATGGCGGCCAGCACCTTGCGCTGGGTCACGGCCTGGCGCACCAGGTTCAGGACGGTGGCGTTGTTGAGGTAGTCCACGGCGCCGACCCCGCCGATCAGGACGACGGCACCGAAGTTCTCGAGGTTCACCTGGTTCAGGAGCAGGTCCGTGCGGATGGTGCCGCCGAGCATGCCGGTGAGCACGCCCATCCGCATGCTGGCGACCATGACGGGTACGCCCGCCTGTTCCAGGGCGCGCTTGGTCACCATCAGCTCCTCATCCTGGAAGCCCTGGGACGGCACGACCAGCAGGGCCGTCGTCTGCCCGACGCGTCCGGTCGTGGCGGTCGTCGGCGGCGTCTGGCCCGCCGGGTAGCCGATGAAGGCGACGTAGAGCGGCTCGAAGGTTCGCAGCATGCGCGCGACGCGCCGGACGGCGGCGGCATCGACGGCGTCGACACTGACAAACGTCAGGCCTTGGGCGACCGTCTCGAGCTGCAGGCTCTGGGCCATCCGGCCTGCCTGCAGGAGCATGATCGTCCGGGCCCGCGGGCCGTAACGCTTGCCGAACTCCTGGGCCGAAGCGGCCAGAATGACCTGACAGCCCCCGGTGGGCCCGCCGGTCTGGCTCAGCAGAGCGGCGGTCATGGCCTCGCGTGCGTCGTCGCCGGTCACCTGCTGGAGCGTATGATCTGCGGGGTTGTAGAGATGGAGGCCGTCCGGCAGGACAAAATAGACCTTCATCGCGGCGACATCGGCCGGGACCGGCAGGGCGCCGGCAGCGCCCGCGGCGGTGGTCATGCCCTGCATCGCCCAGGCCAGCTGGCTGATCTTGGGCAGGTCCACCCGCTGGTTCCCGGGTGCCTGCAGATTGCGCAGCCCGAGCAGAGCCTGCTCGACGCTGAGGGACCCGCTGGTGACCGGCGCGGGGAGTTGGATCACGTGGAGCCGGGCGGGCGGGGTGAACCGGCGGCTCGGCTGGGTCGGACCCTGGGGTGGCGTCTGTCGCCCCGTGCCGACCGCGGCGACAGCCAGCAGGCACGCCCATACCCAGAGCCCTTTGCGAACGCTCAGCCCAGAGTCATGATCCGGAGATGTCCAGTCTCTCATGGTCGTATCCTCCAAACAGTCCACGCCAAACAGCAAGAGGGCTTACCGCCATTCAATCCCTATACGGTAACGAATTCATCGCGTTCTTGCCAGTCCTTTCCTGTGTCACTTCTCCGCCTGCGGCCCGAACTTCGGGAAGGGCGTGTAGAGCGGATCGCCGATCAGGATCAGTTGCCAGGAGTTGAACGGCAGGGTCAGATAATACGCTTCCACGAGACAGTGACCGTCGAAGAGAGCGCCAAAGAACGCTTTGGGCTCCGGGAACGTGTGGAGATAGGGCTCCGCCACCGGACCGAGCGTGGCGGTGATGCCGCGCTTGAGCATGGCCGGACACCACTGGGGGCTGTTCGGGTCGTGCAGGTTGACGGCCTCGAAGCTGGCCACGTGGAAGCCCACGGCCCCCTCCGCGAATTCGAACGCGTCGACGTACTTCTGCACGCTGTACCAGCCGCAGTAGAGCGCCGTCTGCGGGCAACTGCCGGACGCGAACAGGGCGGCGGTTCGTTCCTCCTGCACCGGCAGGATGGTCCGCAGCCGGATCAGCAATGCCAGATCGCGGAGGGACTGGTCGCAGATGCTGTAGGCATCGTTCCCGAACAGTCCCCGGGAGTCGATGTAAGCCGTGCCGGTCAACCCTTTCTTTTCCGCCACGAGGGCCTTGTCGACCAGCCCTTGGGCGATACCGTAACTCGGCCCGTCGAGGCGGGAGACCATCAGGGTCTTGAACGTCTGGGGCAGCGCCGGATTGCGCAGGGCGTTCGGCTGCCAACGATAGAGCTCGTAGACGCTGCACAGGACCAGGGACAACTCGCTGTCGAGGGCGGCCCCCGTTTCATATCCCATGATGCGGTTGATGTCCATTTGGATTTGCTGGACGCCGAGCTGCCGGGTGCGATAGGCGATCGAATCGGTCTGGCCTTTCCCGTCCATCTCCTTGATGGCCAGCTTCTCCTCTTCCAACAATTGCCGCAACGGTTTGAGCTGGGCGTCGTATCCGGCCATGGGCTCGCGCTGGCCCACCCGGTACGGGACGCCATGCGTGGTCACCAGGCACTTGATGTGCCCGAGGTCCTTGCGGGTCGAGAAGATCCGGCGGATGGGGCCGGCCACGCGATTGTCGTAATCGGCCCGGCTGATGTTGGCGCGCAGCGGCGTTCCCAGGGACAGTGGAATCACGTGGTTGGGAGGGATACCCCGCCGTTCACAGTAATACCGGGCCAGCCGGACCGAAGCCGCGTTGTCCGAGTTGCCGACGACCAGGATCTCGTTCGGCTCCAGTGCCCATCCCGGCTGACTTGCCAGCAACAGCACGAGCGGGCACAGGATCGCGTACTTCCACATGGCCTTGCACCTCTTGCGGTTATTCTGCACGATCGGTGCGTCCTCTCTCAGCGCCGGAGGCCTGGCCCCGGGTCGCCTCGGCCTGCGCGTACCTCTTCTCGTAGATGCCCTGGCGTCCCAGGACGCCCGCGCACGTAGCCAGAAGGATGCGTGCGTCCAGTCTCAGACCGGCTTGTTCCACGTAGCGCACGTCCAGCTCCAGTTTTTCTTCCCGCGTTAAAGCCCCCCTGCCGGAGACTTGTGCCAGTCCCGTCAAGCCGGGCTTGGCGAGCAGGCGTTTCCTCTGCCGTTCGTCCCATTCGGCCATTTGCGCCACGTACAGCGGCCGGGGTCCGACGAGACTCATGTCGCCTTTGAGTATGTTAACGAGTTGCGGCAGTTCATCCAAGGAGTATTCCCGCAGGCATCGGCCGACCCGGGTCAGGCGGGGGTCGGCGCCGGATTTTGGACTGGGCCCGAAGGGGTCCGTCTCCTGCCGCATGGTGCGGAACTTGTAGAGCCCAAAAGGCCGGCCGTTCTTGCCGGCGCGCTGCTGCCGGAAGAGCGCCGGTCCGCGGCTCGTGAGCCGGATCGCGACCGCGATCCCAATCAGCAGCGGGGAGAACAAGACCAGCATCAGCCCGGAGACGGACAGATCGAACAGTCTCTTGAGGAAGAGGAACATCGTACGGCCGGCGAGCACGGTCAAACGAGCCAGGTTCGTCCCAAGTCCTTGAGGAAGACCATCGGCAAGGCCTCCAGCTTTGACGATGCCACCCATGATTCCAGTTGGGACACTGCTACCCGGAGCAGCGTCTGCGGGAGTGGACGCGTGCGTACGCGAGCGCTCAGCCCAGGAACTGGAGGATCGCGTCGACGACCGCATCCTGCATGGCGCGGGTCAGCTCCGGATAAACCGGCAGGGCGAGGATCTCATCGGCGGCCTTCTCGGCCGCCGGGAAATCGCCGCGGCTGTAACCCAGGTAGGTGAAACACTCCTGCAGATGGGCCGGCACCGGGTAGTAGATCTCGCAGCCGATCTTGTTGGCCTTGAGATGGGCGACAAGCTCGTCGCGCCGGGGCACGCGGATGCAGTACTGGTTGTAGATCGTCTGGCAATCGGGGCTGATGCAGGGCGTCTGCACCGCCGTGCCGGCGAACCGCTCGTTGTAGTAGGCGGCATTCCGCCGGCGGGCCTCGGACCAGTCATTCAGGTGTGGCAGCTTCACGAGCAACGCGACCGCCTGAATCGGGTCGAGCCGGAAGTTGGCGCCGATGAATTTGTGGTAGTACTTCGGCTCGGCGCCGTGATTGCGCAGGAGCAGCAGACGTTGGTAGAGGGCCTCGTCGTTGGTGACGACCATGCCGCCGTCGCCGATGCCGCCGAGGTTCTTGCTCGGGAAGAAGCTGAAGCACCCGGCCTTGCCGATGCTACCGGCCTTGCGGCCTTTGTAGGTACTCGTGATCGACTGGGCCGCGTCCTCGATAACCGCCAGCTTGTACCGGCGGGCCACCGCCATGATCGGGTCCATGTCAGCCATCTGGCCGAACAGGTGCACCGGGATGATCGCCTTCGTGCGCCGCGTCACCGCCACTTCGATCTGGTTCGGATCGATGTTGTACGTCCTGGGATCGATATCGACCAGGACCGGCTTGGCGCCGGCGCGTGCGATGCAGCCGACCGTCGCGAAGAAGGTGAACGGCGTCGTGATGACCTCGTCACCCGCCTCCACGCCCAGGCTCATCAGGCAATTCAGGAGGGCATCGGTCC
The DNA here is from genome assembly GCA_025459125.1 of Planctomycetota bacterium. GTDB lineage: Bacteria > Planctomycetota > Phycisphaerae > Sedimentisphaerales > Anaerobacaceae > PLanc-01. The sequence continues at coordinate 9,233 of JALORE010000005.1, forward strand.
CGCTGGAGACACCGACACCGAACCTGCAGTCGCTGGCCGCGGCGATCTTCTGCTCCAACTCGAGCACCTTGGGCCCGCCGATGCAGACCTGCGAGTCCAGCACCTCGGAAATCCCGGCCAGCACCTGCTCCTTGATCGTCGCGTACTGCGCCCTCAAATCCAACAATGGTACTTCCATGTTCCGTCCTTCCGGTTGTCCCGGTTCTGACTGCCTCATGCATCCGTGAGTAGTGACATCGTGAGGCGCTATCTGGATAGGCTCTCACGAGCACGCTCCGAACGGGCCCCATCACCGCCGGGCGATCTTGGCCGCTGGCACCGGCGGATCAGGTCGCTACCCTACCTCTCTTTACAGCGTTTAGCAATACTTCTTCGAGTTGGGCGGCCAGCACGCGGCGGTCGAATTGCCGCTGGGCCAGGGCGCGGGCGTTCTCGCCCATCTGTCGGCAGCGGGTCGGATCGCTCGACAGCTCTTCCAGGGCATCGGCCAGCGTCTCCGGGCGCTGCGGATCGACGTACCGGCCGCAGCGGTTCTGCTCGATCGTCTCCCCCAGCCAGCCGGGAACGTTGATCAGGACGGGCTTGCCCGCCGCCAGGGCGTCGAACATCTTGTTGGGGGACCAGGTGTGCTCCCGGGCGGCCCGGTAGATCGTCAGGCAGACGTCGCAGCCGGCCACGATCCGCGCCACCTCCTCCTTGTCCGGCACGAGCGGGCTGAAGACCACGTTGGCCAGCCCATAGCTTCGCGCGAGGTCTTCGAGGTCCCGTCGCTTGCCGCCGTCGCCGTGGAGCACGAACACAATGTCATGGTTGCCTCGTGCCGCGAGAATCCGGGCCGCCTCGATCGCATATTCCAAGCCGTTGGCCAGGCCCATGGCGCCGAAATAGACGGCCGCGAAGCGCCGACCCAAACCCAGCCGCTGGCGCGCGGCGCTTCCGTCGAGGCCGGGGCGGAACAAGTCCAGGTCGCTGGCGTTGGGGATGACCGTGACTTTCCCGGCGGGCACGCCCGTCCGGACGATCCCCTCCTTCATGCCCGGCGACAGGGCCACGAGGTGATCGGCGCCGCGGTAGATGCGCTGCGCCATCCGCCGCAGCCACCAGATCGCCAGCGGATGGGTCAGGGCGCCCACGTTGAGGAGCGCCTCCGGCCACAGGTCGCGGACCTCGAACACCAGAGGCACGTGGAAGCAGCGGCTCAGCTCCAGGCCGGCCAGACCCACCGTCAGAGGGGTGTGTGTGGCGAAGACAACGTCGGGCGCCCCGAGGCCTTTGCCCGCCTGCGCGGCCGCGCGCGCGAATCGATGGAACTGGAGCATCCGCCGCCAGCCGCTCATGCCCGTACCGACGTACGGGTCATTATACGCGGCCGCCACGGAAATCACGCGGATGCCGTCAACCTCGTATTCGCAGCAGGGCTCTTTTCGGCAGACCGGAAATTCGCGGTTGGCCAGGCCCGAAGTGATCATGGTCACTTCGTGTCCCTGTCCCGCCAGGTAGCGGCCGAACTCGTAAGAGCGCGTCCCGGTTCTGCCTTGGCGCGAGGCGAAGTATTGATGGATATACAGGACCCGCGTGCTACTACTCCGTCCAGCCTAAAACGGTGGGTTCCGGGTGGCATCGTCAAGCGGAGCTTGGCGATGGCTGATTGCCTGTGCCCTGGACCGGCGCCAAGGCCTGCGGCCTTGACGATGCCACCCGATACCACGGATTCGCACCCCTTCGGCGTATACTGTCTTCGCTTGGACGGAGCACTACCAGTAGAGCCCTTCGTAGCCGGGAGTACTGGCGGGCACGTCCTCGATCCCTGCGGCATCCAGGACACGAATGCCTGCCCCTGTCCAAGCCAGAACACGCTGGGCGTCGACGGTGCCGTGATTCACGAGGATCAGGTCCGCGGCCGCCAGCTCGTCCAGGGACCCGACCAGCAACTCTTCCAAGTGGCGCAGCGCCTTCTGGACCTGTTCCTTGTTGCTGCCGATCAGCCGCGCCGGCTGCACCACCGGGTCGTAGATCCGCAGCGCCACGCCTTCGCCGATCAGGGCCTTGGCGATGCGGACGTAAGGACTCTCCCGCATGTCGTCCGTGTGGGTCTTGAACGCCAGACCGACCATGCCCACCGTCGCCGGCCGGTACGCGAGAATCCGGCGCACCATGCTCTCGATCTGCACTTCGTTGCTTTCCAGGACCTTCTCCAGCATGGGAAGGCGCAGGGACCGCAGCGCCGCGAGACGCGCGAGGGCGCGGAGATCCTTGGACAGGCATGACCCGCCGAAAGCCGGTCCCGGCCGCAGGTACTTCGGGCTGATATTCAGCCGGGTATCCGCGCAGAAGACCTCCGCCACCTTGCGGGCGTCCAGTCCCGCCGAGCGGGCGACGGCCCCCATCTCGTTGGCAAACGTGATCTTCAGAGCGTGAAAGACATTATCCCAGTACTTGACCATCTCCGCCTCGCCCAGGCTCAGGCGGAACACGGGGGCATTCGTGCCGCGGTACAATTCCATCAGTCGCTCCGCGGCGCCGGGCCGGTCCTCCCCGACCACGATCCTGGGGGGGTGGAGGAAGTCCTCCACGCCGCTGCCCTCCCGCAGGAACTCCGGGTGAAAGACGACGTCGAGGTCCCGGCCCACCGTCAAGCCGGATTCGCGTTCGAGCAGCGGGATGACCTGCTCTTTCGTCGTGCCGGGCAGGCACGTGCTGCGCAGGACCAACAGCGGCCGCGTGGCGCTGCCGCGCAGCGCCCGGCCGATCTGCCGTACGACGGTCTGGACCGCGGCCAGCTTGATTGCGCCGTCGAGATCGCACGGTGTTCCCACGCAGATCCACACCAGGGCGCTGCCGGCCAGACTGTCCTGCGGGTCCGTTGTGACCTGGAGGCGGCCGGCGCGCTGTCCCGCCGCGAGCAACGGCGCCACGCCGGGCTCCTGGACGGGCGAGCGGCCCTGCGCCAGGTCCGCGATCTTCGCCTGGACCGGGTCGATCCCGACGATCTCGTGGCCGTCCCGCAACAGACAGGCAACGCTGACCACCCCCACGTAGCCCATGCCGAAGATACTGATCTTCATCGTTCCACGAACCACTGAAGGACGTTCACGATGCGTGCGGCGGCGTGGCCGGTGCCGTAATAGTCCGGTCGGGGCTTGTGCGCGAAGTCCTCGCGGAGGATGGCCTCGGTCGCGGCGAGGATCGCTTCGGTGCGCGCCCCGGCGAGGCGATTCCAGCCGATCTCCACCAGCTCCGTCCACTCCGTCTCCTCCCGGGCCACGACACAGGGCACCTTGAAGAAGTATGCCTCTTTCTGCACGCCGCCGGAATCCGTCAGCAGCAACCGGGCCTCGCTTTCCAGGGCGATCATCTCCACATAGGACACCGGGTCGCTCGTGATGATCCCCCGGGTGTCCAACAGCGCCGACAGATCGGCCTCCGCCAGCGCCTTTCTCGTGCGCGGGTGGATCGGGAAAAGGACTTTCAACCCGCTCCGGGCAATCTGCCGCAACGCTGCCAGGATGCTGCGGAGATTCTCCGACTCGTCGGTATTGCTGGCGCGGTGGATGGTCGTCAGGACATACTCCTGCGGCCGCAGACCGTACCGGCCCAGGATCTGGGTCTTGCCCTGCCCTTCGCGGTCCAGTTGCACTTTCACTTCCCGGGCGAGATCGAGCATCACGTCCCCGACGTTGACCACGAGAGGCGTCTGACGCTGCTGTTCCGGGAACCACGATTCGTTGCCGGCGTCGGAATGCCCGGCCGGACCGATGTTCTGGAATCCCTCCCGTTTGAGATTCTGCACGGCGGTTTCCGTCGGGCAAAACAGCAGGTTCGAGCAATGGTCGGCGACGATCCGGTTGATCTCCTCGGGCATCTGCCGGTTGTAGCTGCGGAGCCCCGCCTCGACGTGGGCGACCGGGATGTGCAGCTTCACGGGCGCCAGTGCTCCGGCCAGGGTCGTGTTTGTATCGCCGTAGATGACGACAATGTCCGGGTCTTCCTTGAGCAGCACGTCCTCGACGCCCGCGAGAATCCTTCCCGTTTGCTCACCGTGCCGGCCGGAGCCGATACCGAGGTAGTAGCTCGGCTGCGGCAGCTCCAGCTCCCGAAAGAAGACGTCGGACATGTTGGCGTCGTAGTGCTGTCCGGAGTGAACCAACAGCTCCTCGACGCCCGCGCGGCGCATCTGCCGCGAGACGACCGCCGCTTTGATGAACTGGGGCCGGGCCCCCACGATGGACAGAACTTTCATGCGCTCAGTGCCTCTTGCCTGGGAACTCCAGAAGGACCCGGGTGATCCGCTCGGCCGTGTGGCCGTCCCACAGATCGGGGATGCGGCCTTCTTTCCACCGCCCCGCGAGAATACGGGTGGATTGCGCCTCGATACCGTTCATGTCCGCCAGCTCGTTGGTCCCCTCGGTGATCGTGACGGGCCGTTCTGTGTTCGGCCGCAGCGTCAGGCAGGGCAGGCCCAGGTACGTCGCCTCCTCCTGAATGCCGCCGGAATCGGTCACGATGAAACGCGCGTTGTTTTCCAGCGTGAGGAACTCGCGATACCGCACTGGCTCGACGATCTGGAACGCGTCATGGAAGGAGGCCTCAATGCCGAACGCCTCGATATTCTTCCGCGTCCGCGGATGCACGGGGAAGACCACCGGGATCTGGCTCGACAACCGGTTGAGATACCGCAGGATCTGCTCCAGGCCGTCCCGCTCATCCACGTTCGACGGCCGGTGCAGCGTCACCAGCACATAGTTGCGCCGGCCCAGGCCGAAGCGCTGGACGATCTGCGCTTGCTGGTCCGCGTCGATCCGGTTCAGGATGCTGATCAGCGAGTCGATCATGATGTTGCCGACGCGGTGAATCTTGTCCGGCGCGACCCCTTCCCGCCGCAGGTTCTCATCGCCGTCGGGCGAGGGCGTGAAGAGCAGGTCCGACACGGTGTCCGTCACGCGGCGGTTGATTTCCTCCGGCATCGTCTCGTCAAAGCTGCGCAGGCCTGCCTCGACGTGGGCGACCGGGATCAGCAGCTTCTTGGCCGTCAGACTGCAGGCGAGCGTCGAGTTCACGTCGCCGAAAACGACCACGAGGTCGGGCTTCTCCGTGAGCAGCACCGTCTCGAATTCCACCATGATCCGCGCCGTCTGCTCCGCGTGGGAGCCGGAGCCGGTGCCGAGAAAATGATGGGGCTGCGGCAGCGCCAGGTCTTCGAAGAACGCCTGCGACATGACGTAGTCATAGTGTTGACCGGTATGGACGATCAGGGGCTCCAAGGGCGGAGCCTTGACCATCGCGAAATAGAGCGGCGCCATCTTCATGAAGTTCGGTCGGGCCCCGACGATTAAGAGTACTTTGGCCACGTCAATGATCTCCTTGCATCTGGCCACGCGACTACTGCAGGACTTCCTCATAGATGCGCAGGAGTCGCTGGCTTTCCTTTTCCCAGTTGTACGTCTTGAGCACGGCCTGCCGGCCGTTTTCACCCATCTGCCGGGCCTCCTGTGGGTGCTCGATCAAATACGCCATCGCGCCGGCGATCTTCTCGGGCCGGGCGGGATCGACCAGCAGGCCGCAATGACTCGATTCCACCACGTCCTGATAGAGCGGAAAACTCGAGGCTACCACCGGCAGGCCCCCCAGCATATAGTCGAACAGCTTGTTCGGCAAGCAGCTTGTGTTGTTCGCGTACGGCAGATAGGTGATGATCCCCATCGACGCCTGGGCGGAGAACCGCTCCTTCTCCTGGTAGGGCACCCAGGCGATGAACTTGACCTTCGTTTCCACGCCCAGTTTCTTCGCCAAGTCGCGCAGCTCCTGCTCGAACGATGCCGGCCGGCTCGATCCGACCAGATCGAGCTCCCAACTCGGATGCTTCTGCGCGACGAGGGCAAACGCCTCAATGACCTCGACCAGTCCGCGAATGCGCGCCATGGCGCCGAGGTAGATGATCCGGTCCTGGGGCTGCCGCGTGAACGTCCTGGATAGTTGAAAGATGGGGTAGTTCTCCACCGGTCCCGAGCGCACCTTCATGCTCCGGTAGCGCTGCCCGACGAACGGCGTGGTATAGATCACGTAATCGAAGAACCGCACGACCGTTCGCTCGAAACGGTCAAACGATAAGCTGACGATCCGCCGGAGTGGCTTGGGGAGGTAGAACTTGTCCAGAATGCTGTTGGGATAGTGCTCGTGGACATCCCAGATCACCCGCTTGCCGCGCCGTTTCAGGAGCAGACCGACGAGCATCAGCTCCGGATCGTGGAAGTGGTAGACATCCGCGTTCTCTCGCACCGCCAGGCGATAGGCCCGCCACAGGACTTTCGTCATGCGGTGGAGGCGGTTTCTCGGCTCCGGCAGCGGCACGACACGCACGCCGTCCACGGTCTCGGCCTTGTTGTGCCGGGCGATGAGCACGACTTCGTAGCCGGCCCGGGCCAGGCTCTTGGCCGCCCGGTGGAAGATCCGCCCATCGAACGGCAGATGCACCGAGGTCATCATGCAGACCTTGGCCCGAGGTTGTCTCTGCGTGTCGTCCATCCCGTTCCGTCGTATTCCAGCTACTCCCGAATGCCGGGTGACGCTGGTTTGTAGTGACGCCGTAAGGCATTACCGTCTATGCCCTTACGGGCACACCACGAACCAGTGCCTTCGGCCCCTACGTTTTCGCCAGTAACCACAGCGCTTCGGCCAGCAGGCGAGCACTGTGCTCGGCATCGAAGACGCGGCGCGCCCGCGCCAGCCCTTTCTGTCCCGCGGCCAGGCGAAACGGCTCGTCGCGGATCATCCGTTCCATGGCCGCGCGGAGTTGCTCGGCATTGCGAGCATCGACGAGCAGGCCCGTCTCACCTTCGAGCACGGCCTCCGGGACGCCCCCGACGCGTGTCGCCACGACCGGCAAACCGCAGTTCATCGCCTCCAGGATTGCCTGGGGCATGCCTTCGCTGTACGAGGGCAGGACGAGGAAGTCCGCTGCCTGAAGATACGGCGGCACTTCCTCCGGCGTCACCCGGCCGGGCAGCACCACCGCCCCGTCCCGTTCGAGGCGGCGCGGCAGTGCCTGCACGCGGTCGCGCGCGGGTCCGTCGCCGAGACAAACGAGTCGAAAGCGCGCGTGCTCGCGGAGCAGCGGCTCCGTGGCTGCCGCCAGCTCTTTCATTCCTTTGCTTTCCACGAGCCCGCCCACATAGAGGGCAACGATGTCCTCCCGACGCCAGCCGAGTTGTACGCGAACCCGATCCCGGTCCTGGGCGGGAGCAAACTGCCGCGCGTCCCGGCCCAGGTACACGCACAACGGCTCGCGCCGGCATGGGCCGGTCTCGGCCAGCCGCCGGCAGACGGACCGGCTGACCCCGATCGGCAGAGCGACCTGTTCCAGTGTCGCGTTGAGCTGTCGCCGCAGGACCGGCAGCCGGTCCGGATATACCATCACGTCGCTGCCTACCGCCAGGCCGGCCACCGGCAGGCCCAGCGCACGGCCCACGAGGACAGCCGCCTCGGTATCCGGGAAGATCGAAACGCCCAGGACGAGATCGAAAGGCTGCTGGCGGTGCCAATCGCGAGCGATCGGCAACGACGCGTGAGCCAGGGACCTGCCGTCCCAACGCCGAAAAACCAAGCCAGGCGGACGGAAGTACGCCACGGATCGAGCCGACAGCCCTGCCGGTGGGGCCAGAGGATTCGTCGGTCCGTAGTCGCGCCAGCGCGGGACCAGGTGCAGTGGCCAGGGCGCCCACGGCCGGCCCACGAGAAATCCGCATTCAATGCCGTGCCGTTCCAGGTCCTGTGCTTCCCGGCAGATAAACGCTCCATACTGCCGGAAGCGCACGGTCGGGAACATGTGGCTAAGCGCCAGTATCCGGAGCTTCCTCATCCCTGTCGCCGGTCTCATCCTCTTGCGGTTCAGCGTGTCCCCAGCCGAGACGTTCGGCGGCCAGCACGAAGGCCAGGAAGACCCAGAAGTACTTGGCGGAGACCTGCTTGATGTTGAGCCCCATCACCAGCAGGAACGTCAGTACCGCCCGGGCGTACAGTTTCTCCAGCGTCAAGGGCGTGCGCCGGACCGTCCCCATCAAGAGGATCGCGAACGCGGTGAACAGGATGGCCCCGGGAAAGCCGTACACGCCCAGGGCGAAAAAGAAATCGCTGTGCGGCCAGATCGGGCTGCCCGTGCGTTCGAACCAACTGATGTAACCGGTCCCGGTCGGCCACGCCAGCACGGCATGCCCTGCGCTGCGGACCGCCTCCATGCGGAAGGCCAGGGCCCTCTTGGCGTGGTCCATGCTGGTCAAACGCTCCGCCACCGCGCCGGCCAACCCCTGTTCCTTGATCAGAAGCCCCGCGGATAATGACGCCACGAGAATGATCGCCAGCAGCAGCGCGGCCAGCGCCGGGCGTCGCAAGACCTGCCGCACGAAGAACAACGGCGACAACAGCGTGAACGCCAGTGCCACCAGGCCGCCGCGGGAGCCCGTGCGGATCATCATCAGCGGCAGGAACAGAATCGCGCCGACGTAGACCGCGCGCCAGAAGAGACTGCGGTCGCGGGCCAGAAGATAGACCGCCGAGAGAAACCCCAGGGCGATCAATGCCGACAGCATGTTCGCGTCAATCGCGTGGCCGAGCGTCGCCGCGTAGCGGACGTCCCGGGTCTCCTGGACGGCCCGGATCGCCTGGCCGGACTGGAGCGCCACGACCACCGAGCCGACCATGCCGAGAACGTAGCAGCGCAGCGCCCAGCGGTATGCGCTTTCGTGATTCGTTTCGAGAATCCAGTAGACGATCAGGATCAGCAGGACGAGCTGGAATTGGGTGAACGCGCGGCGCACTTCGTCCGCCAGGTGCGGCTGCAGCAGCGAGGTCATGGCGATCCACACGCTCAACCCTGCGGCGACCCACAATTCCTTGTGCCGAATCCGCAGACCGGGACGGGTCAGCAGCACATTGAGGAAGAAGCTGACCGCCACGGCCAGGCCCACCGCCCGGTCGAGACTGAACGCCTGCCGCCACGCCACGCCGGCGCCGGTCGGCAGGACCAGCATGAGCAGGCACAGGGCAAAGGTCGGCTTGACGACCATGCCGATGAAGGTCGGGAGCGCAACGACGAGAGCCCCGGCCACAGGGTTCCGGGCGAGAACGACAACCCCCAGTGCGATCGCGCAGAGAACCAGCCACCCCACAAGCAGCAAGTAGCTGGTGGCCGGCGACAGCGGAATATCGGACGTGCGTTCCTGGACCTCCTCCAGCAGGCCGTAGTCGTCCGTCTCGTTGGCGTAGGCTGCGTACATCGGAATGGATATCGGCGAACGCGAGTGCCGCCGTTACCGGGGAATCACAGGCATCGATCCCTGACGTGTCGGGCCTGGTTCAAGAACCGGCTTGCCGCTGCCACCCGAGCAAGCTGTTACCCGAGCTTGAACCAGGCTGCGTGCCGCGCTGGGTCACCGGCGGCTCAGGGCTTCGGTCGGCGGAACGGGCGCCGGTGGCGCCGCAGGCCGCGGTCGGCGGGCGCTGCGAAAGAGCCGGCGCAGAATCCGGTGGTTGCCCGCCAGCGCGTAGCGGGCGGCATACAGCTTGAGCGAATGAAGGTAGTCGGCCCGGGTCGGCGGCAGCAGCGTCTGCTGGTAGGTCGGCACGCTCCGCCGGGCCAGCCGGAAGAGCTCCAGCCGGGCGGAGAGCTTTCGCTTCTTGAACAGGGCGTGGCCCTGGGATGCCAGCAACTGGTCCAGGCCCAGATCCGATAACTCGACGACTTGCTTGGCCGCCGCCAGCTCCAGCAGCTCCTCCGCCGCGTCCGTGCGCGTGACGGCGAAGGAACTGCCTTGATGGTCGGTCTGCGCCAGGTCGGGAAGCCAGGCGTCACCGCAGGTCAGATCGCTCAACTCGCCCAGCATGTCGCTGCAGAGCGTACAGCGCCGCAGCGAGTAGGGACGCAGCTCCCGATAGTACTCGGCCAGGGGGATCGTGTGCTCGGTCCCGTCCCGCAGGCGGATCAACATACTGCCGGGCCAGCCCCGGCCGCGGTATTGCAGGACATCCACCGCCGCTGGAGAGACACCGCAGCCGGCGAGGAACCGCTCCGTGCCCCGGAAGCTGTAGTTCAGGCTGCAGGCGAGGCTGATGCGATAGCGAATCTGCTCCCGGAGCCGGGGGATGCACTGCTCGGCCTTGCGCAGACCTTGGATATGGCAGGGAAGTCCGACCACGGCGAACCGGCCTTCGGAGTTCAGGATCTGGGCCAGGGCTGTCCCGGCCGGGACGGGGCAGTACTTGGAGCCCGCCGCCGCGAGAATCCCGCTCCGGGTCCTGGCGAGCCACGCTTCCGGCCGCAATGGGTCCTCGTCGCGCATGCGCGTCACCAGGGCCCCATCGATGAGGCCCTCTTCGAGGGCAAAGGCCAGCAGCGCGCTGACGAGTCCGCCGGAGGCACCATTGTATCGGACCTGCGGATCGACCGCATGGCCGACATAGCAGCCCAGGTACCTGCCCAGTGCCACATCCTGGGGAATGTCCCCGAACAAGTCGGTGCTCATATCGTCAAAATCGACGCGGTGGCCCGGACACGCGTCGAAGCACAGGCCGCACTGGATACAGCGGCTCTTGTCCAGCCGGGGAACGTAGCGGTCCTTCTGAACGACCATCTCGATGGCCGCCCGCGGGCAGACGCCGGCACAGGTGCCGCAGCCCGTGCACAGCGCACGTTTCACGACCGGCCTGATGGTCTGCCTGTTCTTCACGTCTGCGCTGCACTCCGATGTGAGCCCTTGATCGTGTGCACCATCTCCCCGATCTGCCGGGCGAGTTCTTGCCGCACGTTTTCGAGGACCGGCCGCTGGGCGGCCCGTGTCTCGAACCCTTGCGACACCTTCCGCGCGGCCTCGTCCGCGCCGGTGACGTCCATGTCGACAATCCGTTCCGCACAGCGGCACATCTGGCCGAGAATGCCGTGCGTCCGCGTGTCCTGGCGGTTGGTCAGGGCGGCAAAAGGCGTTCCCACCGAGACAGCGCCGATCAGCGCGTGGGTACGCTCGCCGACGAGGAAGTCGCACTCCCGGATCAGGCTCTTGAGCAATCGCGGCCCGCAGTCCTGCTCGAGGACCGCGGCATCCGCACGCATGGCTTTCATTTGCCCGCAGACGTGCCGGGCGGCCGCGAGATCGCTGGCATCCTGCTCCACCGCGTGCGGCAGGAACAGGACGAACGCGCGGGACTTTGCCACCAGATCGTCGAGAATCGTGGCCAGGTATCGTGCGTGCGCCTCCTGTTTGGCCCGGCCGTGCAGGTCGGGGCGAAAGCTGGCATAGACGCGGCCTTTCTCCAGGGCTGTGACGGCGATCACCGGTCGGCCGTCCTGTCGCGCCCGGCGGTACGATTCGTATCGCTCAAGGACCTCCCGGGCGGCCTCGGCCGGCGCCGGCCGCAGCGCGAACGCCGGGTCGGGACCCACCCGCAGCTTGGCCGGGTCCGGGCAGACCTGTAGCAGGCTCTCGAGCGAATGTTGCTCTCGCACGATGAAGAAGTCGCTCTCCGCCATCGTCCGGCGGTACAGCCAGGCCTTGTACCACCGGCCGCCGCCCAAGCCGGTGCTGGCGCCGAGGATGCCGGCCCGCTTGCCGTGTCGCTGGGCGAGGTGGACAATCCCGCACGCTTCCAGGCCGAAGACCCCGTCGTGGCCCACCAGCACGTACTGCGCCCGGTCAAAGAAATCCGCCAGCGGACGGTATCGAGCGCTGCCGGAGGTCAGGTTTCGCAACGGACCATAGATGCCGCAACGAAGCTGCGCCGCGAGCAGCGCCTGCCTCAGAATCCGCCCCCGCGGGGAGAGGACCGTGTTTCCTTCGCAACGAAAGAGCCAATTCCGCGGAAAGACCGTCAGATTCTCCCGCTGTGTGACGCGCGGGACGTTGTCGAACAGACCCAGTGCGACCGGCGCGCCCTCCGACAGCATGTCCTCGATGCCGCGAACGATCGCCTCCTCCCCTTTGTTCGCGAGCGGCACATAATCGGCCATCAGGATGTGCAGCTTGTTGTCCATGCAGACGCCGCTACCTCTTTACTATCGGCACCCGGCAATCATCTTGATCAATGATCCATCCGAGCGTCGGGGCTACCCAGGGTCGGTCCAGGGATGTCATGGCGAGCGAAGCGAAGCAGTCTCAGTCCTCGGCGTTGAGATTGCTTCGTCGCTGTGCTCCTCGCCATGAGGTGCCGGGTCTTGCGATCGCTCCTTACTGCGCGGGTGTAACGACTTCGGCCATGGGAGCGGTCGGTGGGCGTCCGCGGCGCTTGAGCACGGAGCGCAGCCGCTGGCGTTCCACACGGTCCATGCTCAGGAACCAGCCGCACAGGACCGTCGTTCCGCCGGCGGCCCCGACGACGGCGAACAGGGCCGGCCACGAGTCCGGCGGAGCCAGGAACTGCCACACCACGATCAGCACGATGCTCGGGATCGTGCCCAACAGCGCAGGCCACCAAACCTGCCGGAGACTGTCCCGTGCGGCAATCTTCATCTTGCGGTTGAAGTAGACCGGGAGGATGATGCCCGCCACCAGGGCCATCGGCAGCAGATTGCTCCAGGCGATGCCGGTGATGCCCCAGCCGAGGACCCCTACCGTGAAGATGGCCGCGCCGACACAGAGGACCGCCTCCACGGCGGTCAGGAGCCCGAAGACGCGATGCTCGCCCCGGCCGGCCAGGACCAGGAAGTTGCTGTGCTGGCTCAGGAGCAGGCAGTAGCCCACGGTCAGAATCGCCAGAATATGCGCCATTGCGGGGATCACGCCGGGCTCCGGGAACTTGGGGCCCACCCAGACCGTCAGGAAGTCCTGCCCCATGATGATGAGGAAGGCCCCGGCCGGGATGAGGACCAGGAGACTGTACTTCTGGGTGAGAAACGCGATCAACTGGACGCGCGAGTGATCGTCCCGGGCGTCCAGGTCGCTGACGGCCGGCTTGATTGCCGCGGTGAAGGCCTGCAGGAATTCCGAGAGCAGCAGCACCCCGGCCGCGGCGGTCGAGAAGATGGCGAGCTGGGCCGGCATCTGGTCCGGTGGCAGGAAGATCCCGATGATCGTCTCGCTGGCCCGGTAGATGATCAGCGCGCCCATCGCGTACAGGAACGTGTTCATGCCGTAGAAGAGCATCTCTCTCATCAACGCGCGATCCACGTTGCGCCATGAGAGATACCCCGCGGGCAGCAGCCGGCGGGCCAGGATGTGCTGTAGACCTCGAGCCACGATCTCGCTGACACCGTAGATGAGCCCCAGCGTCAGCAGGCCGTAACCGCGCAGCAGCAGGACCACCGTGAGTGTCGTTTTGAGCGTCAGCACGATGAGCGTCACGATGCTCACCATATCGTAGCGCTGCAATCCGCTCAGCACGGCCGTCGTCAGTTGCAGCGGCGTCGAGGCCGCAAAGCTCAGGCCGACCACCAGGACCAGGCCACTCGCGGTGCGGACCAGCTCGGGCGGGATCGCGAACCAGTCGCCGATCTTCACGGCCAAGATGAGCGTCAGAGCTGTCAGCACCAAGGCGATGAGCGTGTAGAAGAACAGGCCGGTGCTGACAGTCTTGCGGATGCCTTCGTCGTCGTCCTTCGCCAGATACATCGGGATTCTGCGATTGATCGCGCTGTTGAGCCCCATGCCCAGCAGGATACGATAGCGAAAGACCGAGCCGATGAGCACCCAGACGCCATAGCTGGGCTTGCCGAGCTGGCCCACGAAGAACGGGATCAGCAGAAAGGCCACGGCGGCGTTGCTCATCAGCATCAACAGATTGAAAAATGTATTGCGGACCAGGGCCCGCGGCGTTGTGACGGTCTTGGCCATGTGCTACTTACGCTCGCTCGCGTGGGATCGGTTCTGGCCCACGGGATCCATTTCATTTCGTGCCACGCGCCACAGGAGTCCGGCTGGGGCCAGCGGGTACCTGTCGAGGAGGAACGCGGGGCAGTATCCCGGCTGCCGGGAGACCACGTAAACCGGTCGTTGGCGGACCAGGTCGGCCACGGTCGATTCATTCACGCAGGGCGCTGCCGGGCTGCGCGCGATCCCGGCAACGATGTGCACGTCCGGGCGCAAACCCTGGACCTCCTGCGCGTACAACAGCGGGGCCACGGTGGTCGCATCTGCGCAGAGGACGGCATCGCTCTCCAGACTTGTCAGCGCCTCCCGGGCAAAGCGCTCCGCCCCGTGGTAGCCGGTCCGCCACGGCTGGAGAAAGTACACATAGTCGTTGCGGTAGGGAATATCCTGCCGGGTCCCGAGACGCAGATGCAGGCGCTGGGCCAGCGCCGGCGCCACAGCGTAGATGCCGACCGGCACGACGGCCAGCACGACGATCACGGCGGGCAGCGCCGGCCGGCGCACCTGCGTTTGCAGCACGTGGACCCCGAAGCCGATTACGAGCGCCACGATGCAGTAGAACGGCAGGAAGAAGGCGTAGCGGTCCGCAATCGTGTAGCGGCAGGCAAAGACGAAGAACAGCGCCAGCAGCGCCAGAACCAGGTTGCGGAACGCCGCGGGCCCGCGGGCGCGGTACAGGCCGTAAAGCCCGACCGGCAGCAGCAGCGCATTGGGCGTGGGGAAATTCAGGAGGACCAAGAGAGCATCCTCTTTGATCAACCGCCAGGACAAGGTGGTGTTGAGAACATCGGCTTGCCAGCGGTCGCTGACCGTGGCGGAAGCCAGCGTGCCCAGCAGATCGCCGCTTTCGATGACGTTCTTGACGATCAGGTATTCATAAGGCGAGGCGCCCAGGATCCAAAGGGCCGCCACGAGCCCCAGGTCCCGCGCCCGGAGTTCCTTGCGGGCCAGCAACACCGCGAAGAACACGAGATAGCAGGCCAGCGAGATTACAGCGAGCATGTGAATGGCCAGGGCCAGCCCGTTGAGCAGGCCGAGCCCATACAGGTAGCCGACGCGCTTCGTCCGGGTGTACTGCAGCAGCACGATCAACTCGGCCAACAACAGCGCCGCCCACAACGTGTAGGTCTCGGCCAGGCTCGCGTGCCACCAGAACGTATGTGCGACGGCCAAGCTCATGGCCGCGACAACCGCCGGAAAGTCCCGGCCCAGCCACAGGCGCACCAGCAGGAACAGGTTCGCCACCGCCACGGCGGCTGCCACAGCGGAGACGAAGTTGATGCGCCAGCCGAAAGGGCCCAGCGGAACATGCTTGACCCCGATGGCGACCGCGTAGTACAGCGGATGCGCGAGAGCCAGTCCCAGTGACCCTTCGAGGTCCTCGTGCCAGACGCGGTACTGAATCAGGCCGCTGTCCTGCCAGACCGCCCCCGGGGCGCAACTGACGCCAAACAGGGCCAGCGCGATGAGGAAGACAGCGGCATATTGGGCGATCATGGATGACAAGAGGAAGATGGTACTACTCCGTCCACCTCACAACGGGGAGTTCCGGGCGGCCTCGTCAAGCGGAGCCCGCGGAGCTTGGCGATGGCGGATTGCCTGTGCGAGGGACCAGCGTTAAGGCCTTGGGCCTTGACGATGCCACCCGGACCACGAGATTCTCACGTGCCATCGGCATTAGCAGACGGTCACAACCAGGCCGGTGGTGCTGACGTTGAAGTCAAAGAAACGGGCGCGCTCGTTCGGGGGCTCGGCGGTGAGCAGGCGCCGCACGGCGGCCGCGTCTTCGGGCGATTTGCAGACCATCAGCATGAAGCCGCCGCCACCGGCGCCGAGGAGCTTGCCGCCGAAGATGTGCGGCCCGACGCGTGCGAACAGCGCCTCGACCTCGTCGTTGCTGCTGTTGGGGTCCAATTGCTTGTTGAGCTGCCAGGCTGTTTCCATCAGGCCGCCAAACCGCGCGATATCCTTGCGGATGAACGTATCCATCACCTCGCGCGCCAGCGGTCCGATGCGCCGGAGCGTCGCCAGCGCGTGCCGGTCCCGATTCAGGTACCGTCCGACGACCTGCTGGAGAATGTTCTTCGCCAGCCGGGTGATCCCGGTGTAATACAGCAGCGTCTGTCCGCCGTTGGCATGAGGATCCAGGATATCGGCGGGCAGGAAATGGACATGGGCGTCAGGGACCATGCCGGGCGCGGTGATGATCGTCTTGACGCCGTCGACCACGCCGCCGATCTGGTCCTGCCAGCCGCCGCCGGTGGTCAGGGCCTGCTCCAGGCGCAGGACGCCGTGGAAGAGCTCCCGTTGCGACAGTTGCCGGCCCATCACCCGCCCGAGCGCCGCGACGATCACCGCGCCCATGATGCTGGAAGTCCCCAGACCGCTGCCTTTGGGGATGGCAGCCAGGGTCGTCAGCTCGATGCCGCCACCGAAGGCCTGGAGCGCTTTCTTCAGGCTCCTGGCACCGCCGCGCCGGTCGGGCGCCAGACCGGAAAGGACCAGCGCCGCCTTGGCCAAGGCGAAACTGCTCGTCGCCTGGCGATAATCGATCAGGTCCTCGAATCTCCGGATCTCGATGCGCACACCCAAGTCGATCGAGCCGATCCGGATCACGGGCTCCTCGATCACGCGCACGTATGCCTGGATCGGGGGTTGCCCGTTGAGGTCCACCGCCGCATTCGTGACGCAGCCGCCCCACTCCAGGGAATACGGCGGAGTGTCCGTCCAGCCGCCGCCCAGGTCGAGCCGGGCGGGCGCCCGGGCCCAGACAATCTCATCGCTGCGCAGCACGCTGTGCGGCGGGTCTCCGTGGTTGGCGCCGCTGGCCACGATGGTCTGCTCCAGGCCCTCGAAGGCGGCCTCCTGCAACCGACGGCACCACTGCGACACGGTCATCTCGTCGGCCGGGTGGAGGTTCAACGACCGCAGCCGCCGCGCCGTCGCCGGATCGAGCCGGCCGCTGAGTTGGGGCAGCGCTTTCGCCAGCGGCTGATCGAGGCGCAGAGGGAGATCCAGCAGGGCTGAGCCCACCGTGTGCACGATCCGGGAGAAGACCAGCGCCGCGGTCTCCCCCTGGGGCCGGCTCGCGCAGGGCCCGCAGGCCTGCTGCAAGACATCCGCAACCCAGATCGTCGGGTCTTTTCCCGGCCGCATCAGGGAGGCCAGCTCGCGGGCGGACAGGTCACTCTCCGGCCGGAAGACGCGCCCCAGCGCGTGACGAACGACCTCTGCGCGGATGGCCCTGCGGCGTTCGTAGAAACCCTGATGATCCGCCAGCCGGAGCATCTGCTCCAGGCTGTAGCGATGCGCGGACCGCCATGCCTGGCGCTGCGTTTCGGACGCGCGGCTCGGATCGAACATCCACAGCCATTGCCGGTAGTCGCCGGCGTGTCTGAGAGCCGGGAAGAGCCGCGCGCTCCAGATCGTGCGGTCCTCCGGTCCGACCGCTGGGGCCCAGAGATCCTCCTGCCCGGCCCCGAGATCCCAAAGCCAGGTCAGCAGGCGGGCGCCGCAGAAGATGGCGCCCTGGTCCGCCGGGTCCTTGAACGTGTCGTCCACGCCGTAACAGCGGACAAACCACACCTGGGCGCCGTTCTCATCATGTCCCGCCACCACGTCGAGACAGACGCCCGCCGGCAGGGACAACGGTTCCTCGACGTCGATACCGACGACGACGTTGCTGCCGCCCAGCGTCAGCGGCGCCTGGAGCCGACAGCCCTCCACCCAGCCGGCGGACCCATGGATCGCACCGCCGGTGGCGATCTCGTTGTTGATCTCCAGCGGACTCTGTAAATGGGATACGCCCTGGTCTTCCTGGAGCAGGCGAGTGCCGCTGTTGATGAGTCCCCGGTTCATGCCGAAGTCGAGGAACTCACAATGCTTGAGCAACTGGACGTGGAACGGGATGGCCGCCAAGCTTGTGAAGAGCCCGCGCAGCATCGCGTCGGTCCATTTCGAGCCGCTGTCGTGGGCCGATCTGACGTGATGGTCCGGGCAACTCTGGCGCCCCATGGCGCAGCAGATTTCCCGATAGAAGTCCAAGCCGCGCTCCAGGACCGCCCGTCCGCGCGCGCCGTGGAAGACGAGTCGACCGCTCCGGTCCGGCTGCGCGTCGAAGAGCTGCAGGAGTCGGACCGCCGTGGCGGCGTCAAAATGCATCACGCCGATATCGAGACAGGACTGGCCGTACGCATCGATGGCGTCTTTGTCCCGCTGCTCGGCGAGCGAAGGCTTCTGGAGGTACAGCCGCACCTCGTCGTCCTGCCCGCAGCAAAACACGCCATGACGGCTGGCCTGTTGCGGATGGGCATAGCAAGCCAGGCCGGTCACACCCGGCTGGTTGAACCGCACGTGCGTCGGGTCGAACCGCAGCAGGACATCACCCGACGTGATGACGACCTGGCCGCGGCCCTGGGTCGGTTCCGGCAAAGCCAGGTACGTGGGCAACTGCCGGTCGAACAGGCTCAGGCATACGGCGCTGTCGTTCTCACCCGGGACGGGGATGAAGATCTTGCCGCAGGCGCTGTAGGCCGGCAGCCGCCGGGAATCGCCGCCGGCGTGGACGATCAGAATCCGCAGGTCGCCCAATACCTGCTCCCAGACGGCGGCACCCCCCTTCTGAACGGGCGCCCGTCTGCGGGAATCGTTCGGGGCCTTTCGGCCTCGCAGAGTTGGACGGTGGGCGAGCCGGCGGGACAGCACCTCCATCAGGCAATAGAGCGTGCTGCCACCGCTGCCGATCCGCCGGCCGCCGGGGTCGGCGACGACGATGACCTCGCGCACGTCGCCCAGCAGTCCCAACTCCCGGCGGACGCGGAGCTGGGTCTCGTAGGCCTGCGCCTGCTGCTCGTTCGACGCGGTAACGATCAGGTAATCCCAGGGATGAACGCGCGCCTGCATAGTGTCAGTCTCCACTCCTCGCCAGGACATCTACCGTTTTGCGGCAGTTCCCTGTCTGTCGTTCCGCGGTTGGCGATAGTGCTCCACGATGATGCGGAGGGCCTGGTCGAGACTTGTCCTGGGTCGCCAGCCGAGAGTCGTGCGAATCCGCTCCGTGTTCGGCACCCGCCGCATCATATCTTCGATCGGCCGCCCGTACGCCACGACATATGGTACGAACTCCTTGCGGCTTTGGCTATCTGTGATTTCGATAATCCGATCGGCCAGGGTCTCCATGGTGATCTCTTCCGTCGAGCCGATGTTGAAGACCCGGCCGGTCGCCTGCTCGCTCTCCATCAGGGCCATAACGGCCTCCACCAGATCCTCCACGTAGCAGAAACACCGGGTCTGCCGGCCGGTGCCGTAGATCTGGATGGGCTCGTTCTTCAAGGCCCACTGCACGAAGCGGGGCACGACCATGCCGTACCGGCCGGTCTGTCGTGGTCCGATGGTGTTGAAGAACCGCGCTGCCACCACCGGCAGGCCGTACTGCTGATGGAAGGCCTGCCCCAGGAACTCGTCGATCGCCTTGCTGCAGGCATAGGCCCAGCGGGAAAACGCGGTGCCGCCGAGGACGAAGTCGTCATCCTCGCCGAAAGGAACCTTCTCACTCTTGCCGTAGACCTCGCTGCTGGAGGCGAGCAGGACCTTGCGGCCGAACTTGTTTGCCGCTTCCAGAACCACCTCCGTTCCCGCGATGTTCGTCTCGATCGTATGCACCGGGTCATCCGCGATCAGTTGCACGCCGACCGCCGCGGCCAGGTGAAAGACCACGTCGCACCGTGACGTCAGCAATTGTACCAGCGTGGAATCCCGGATATCGCCCTTGACGAACTGCAGCTTCGCGTGCGGTCCGAACCCCTGGAGATTCGCCAGCCGGCCGGTGCTCAGATCATCGAGAATCGTGACTTCGTTGCCGTCGCGGAGCAACTGCTCGGCCAAGTGAGAACCGATGAACCCCGCGCCGCCCGTGATGAGTGCTTTCATGCTCGCGACACCCTCATTGAAGTTCGAAGTTTGATGGTTGATTTGTGATTCGTGATGCCAAAGGGCCCTCTTCAATCGTCAATCAGACATCAACCATCTTACTTGGGGTAGACTCCGTCCCCGTCGGCTGCGCAGAAAAAAAGCAGCCTCCTTGCCACCTTCCTTCTTCTACAATAGGAATATCGGAAAATAAGGAACATCGCCTTGAGTCCGAGAAGTCTCCCGACTTTCCTGGGTGCGCAAGTCAAAATAGGGAATCCAGGCAAGCTGCGCCAAAGAGAGAAACAACTCACCCGGTGACGCTTGGGCATCGCAGATCTGCTCCGAGCTTCAGGAGCAGCGTTTTCAGGTATGGCGGGAGGCCCTTGCGCCCCGGCTCTACTGCTTGGCCGCAGGTTGCTTGGTGCTCTTGAACTGGTCGAGGATCTCCTTGGCCTGCTCGGGCGTCGCCGGGGGCCACGCGCCGCGGGCCTGGAGTTCCTTAAGCTGCTCGAGGCCTTTGATGCTCACGATGGTCCGGCAGCGGGGGAAGCGGCCGCAGCCGAGGAACGGGCCGCGCTTGCTCTTGCGGATGACCAGCTCGCCGTCCTTGCACTTGTGACACTTGATCCCGGTGGACTCGGGCTTCTCCTTGGGCGGCAGCGGATTGCCTTCCTTGTCCAGCCGCAGGGTGGTCTTGCAGGTCGGATAGTCGCTGCACCCGAGAAACGCGCCGAACCGGCCGCTCTTGCGGAGCATGGGTTTGCCGCAGTTGGGGCACTTGTGCTCGCTGACCTCGTCCTGCACCATCTTGCCTTCTTTGTCGCAGGGCGACGCGAACTTGCACTCCGGGTAGCCGGAGCAGCTCAAGAACCGCCGGCCCCCCTTGCCGAATTTGTACACCAGCGGCCGGCCGCAGTCCGGGCAGGTGTACTCGCTGGGCGTGGTCTCCGCCTTGGCGTGCTTCATCTCCTGCGTGGCCGTCTCGAGGTTGGCCTTGAACGGTCCGTAGAAATCGTGCAGGACCCGGACCCAGTCGAGGTGCTGATCCTCGATCTGGTCGAGCTGTTCCTCCATCTGCCGGGTGAAGGCGATGTCCATGATCCGTGGGAAGTACTCGTTCAGCTTGTCGGTGACGACTTCGCCGAGATGGGTGGCGTAAAACTTACGGTCCTTCTGCTCGACGTAGCCGCGGTCCTGGATCGTGCTGATGATCGGCGCGTACGTGCTCGGTCGGCCGATGCCTTCCTTTTCGAGGGTCTTGACCAGGGAGGCCTCGGTGTACCGGGCCGGGGGTTTGGTGAAATGCTGCTCGGCCTGGAGGTCCACCGCCGCCAGCGGCTGGCCTTTCTGCGTGGGCGGAAGCTGCTGCTCGCTCGAGGCCACCAGCCAGACCCGGCTGTACCCATCAAAGACCTGGACGCGCCCGGTCGCGCGAAACACGGCCGGCCCCAGGCTGGTCGGCGCCGTGATGCTCAGGGTCGTCACGTCCCACCGCGCGGGCTCCATCTGACACGCGACGAACCGCCGCCAGATCAGGTCATAGAGCTTGAACTGCTCGTCGCTGAGATGCTCCTTGATCTCCCGCGGGGTCAGGTCCACGTCGGTCGGACGGATCGCTTCGTGCGCCTGCTGGGCGGACTTGCCGGACGCATAGAAGTTCGACTTCTCCGGCAGGTACTTGGGCCCGAACTGGTTCTGGATATGATTCCGTACCTCGCTAAGCGCCTCGGCCGACAGGTGCGTGCTGTCGGTTCGCATGTAGGTGATCAGACCCAGGGAGCCCAGCGAGCCAAGATCGATGCCTTCATAGAGCTGCTGGGCGACCGACATGGTCCGCTTGGCGCTGAAACCCAGGCGATTGGCGGCCGCCTGCTGCAGGGTCGAGGTGATAAACGGCGGCGAGGGCCGCGACACCGATTCCTTCGTCTCGATGTCGGCGACTTGGAACGTGGCGCGCTCCAGCGCGCGGAAGACCTTGTGGGCCTCTTCTTCGTTCGAGGCCTTAAACTTCGCGTCGCCGATTTTGAACAGCTCGGCCTCGAAGGCGTGATGCTCGGTCAGCCATTTGGCCTTTTCTTCGACGGACGGCCCCTTACCCTCGGCGGTTTTGGGCGTGATGAACTGGTGCCACTGAGGTTGGTAGTTGCCGCTCAGATCGGTGGTGAAGACCGCGGGGATCAGCCAATACTCCTCGGGCTTGAAATCACGGATTTCCCGTTCCCGCTCGACGATGATCTTGACCGCCACGGACTGGACGCGGCCGGCGGAGAGGCCCCGCGTGACCTTCTTCCACAACAACGGACTGATCTCGTAGCCGACGATCCGGTCGAGGACCCGCCGGGCCTGCTGCGCCATGACCTTGTCCACGTTGATCCGCCGCGGCTCCTGAAACGCCTCCTGGATCGCCGATTTCGTGATGGCGTTGAAGATGACCCGGTAGGTCCGATCCTGCGGAATGCCCAGAATCTGCGCCAGGTGCCAGGCGATGGCCTCCCCCTCGCGGTCAAGGTCTGTCGCCAGGTAGAGCTTGTCGCACTTCTTGGCGGCCGTCTTCAGTTGCGAGACCACGGCCTTCTTGCCCGGCATGATATCGTACGTCGGCGAGAAATCGTGTTCGATATCGATGTTCAGGCCTTTCGAGGGCAGATCGCGGACGTGCCCCATCGAGGCTTTGACCTCGTAACCCGGGCCCAGATAATGATTGATCGTCTTGGCCTTGGCGGGCGACTCCACGATCACCAGCGATTTCTGCGAATTCGACTTAGCCATTTCCCTGCATCACTCACGAAGAACGCTGCTTCATTACCGGCAACAGCGCATGCGGGTTCGGACCCTTCTCCTGCGCGCACCCGGGAGCCTCTATCGTTTTTATCGACGTTCGGCCTCCAACGTTTAGATCGGACAGATACCGGTGGGCCGGGAATCTGTCAAGAATCGATTGTGGATTCTTCGTGCGAGACGGATTAAACATTATTTGTGGATCCTCTCCCAGCCGGGCTCAATCCGACCGAAAACACCGGCAACCCCTTACGTATACATAGAGGTTGCACACAAAGTCTGATGTCCAAAGTCCTCCTTCCTCCTACCTCAGCCTTTTTTTATGCGCCCACCACAGACGGCACCCGGCTTTACAGCAGCGCCGTGCTGAAATACCGTTCGGCTCGATCCGGCAGCACGGTGGTGATGTTGCCTTCAATGCGCTGGGCCAGCTGGCGAGCCGCCCAGACGTTGGCGCCGGAGCTGATGCCCACCAGCAGGCCGGAATCCCGGGCAAGCTGCCGGGTGGTTTCGATGGCGTCTTCATCGGAGACCTCGACGACTTCGTCCACCAGCGCCACGTCCAGCACGGCGGGGATGAAGCCGTCGCCGATGCCCTGGATCTGGTGCAGGCCGGGCTCGTGGCCCAGCAGCGCGGAGCGATTTTCCGGCTCCACCGCCACAATCCGGGTGCCCTTGCTCTGCTCCTTGAGAAACCGACCGACGCCCTGCAGGGTGCCACCGCTGCCGACGCCGGCCACGAAGCAGGCGATCTCGCCGCCCATCTGCCGCCAGAGCTCCCGCGCGG
This sequence comes from Planctomycetota bacterium, assembly GCA_025459125.1. GTDB lineage: Bacteria > Planctomycetota > Phycisphaerae > Sedimentisphaerales > Anaerobacaceae > PLanc-01. The sequence continues at coordinate 32,555 of JALORE010000005.1, forward strand.
TGTACTCGTAGTGGACGCGGGGATTGGCCGGGTTCTCGAACTGCTGCGGCACGAACACGCGCGGATCTTCCGCGGCCATCTCCTGCACCCGCCGGACCGCGCCGGCGATGCCCTCCCGGTCCGGGATCAGGACCAGATCGGCTCCCAGGGCCCGAATGAGCTTCTTCCGCTCCTCGCTCATCCCCTCGGGCATGACAATCCGCACGCGACAGCCCATCAGCCGGCCGACGAGAGCCAACCCGATGCCTGTGTTGCCACTGGTGGGCTCGCAGATGACCGTATCAGGCCGGAGCTTGCCGTCGCGCCGGGCGGCCTCCAGCATCGCCAGCGCGACGCGATCCTTGATGCTGCCGCCGGGGTTGAGGAATTCCGCCTTGGTGAACACATTCTCGGCCTTCAGCCGGAGCAACGGGGTGTTGCCAATGAGTTCGAGAATACTGTCCGTCAGCATAAACCTCCTGCAAGGTCCATTGTGTCGCGAACAGAGAGTCTTTCGGCTGCCCAGTCCTGTCTCTCGAGAACGCCGGAGTATAGCACGCGACCCAAGAAAAATCCAAGGCCGATACTTCGGTCTGGGATCGTGGTCCGAGAACTGCGGCTCGGCCCCAAGTTCTTGTGCGGTGCATGGCCTCGACCTACCACTTGTGGGGTTCCGCAGCGCGCACGGGGTGAAGTGCTGGGATCGTGTGCAGGACGCCCGCTCGGGACTTGCCTGATTTTTGTGCAGAATTTTACTTGTCAGGTTCGGGCGGTGTGAAGTATAGTAGTCCAAGTTGGATTTGGTCCTGAATAGTAGTTAGCACTATAACAGGGCTGGGGTTATCTCGCTTTTCCTCTCCCTCCGCTCCTCAGCCCTGTTTTTCTTTGCGCGCGTGGCAGGACCGACACATCGCATTTCATGGCGCCCCCGGCGTGGACAGGCTCTGCGTGGACGCAGTGGACGCGATGGCCGTTGTGGACAGGGTGAATACAGGAGACCCGTGGCGGGTCATTCTTCGTTGTTGAGGAAGCGGATCAACTCGTCGGGGACGTAATCGTTGGCGAAGGCGAGAATGTCGCTGATCTCGGCTTTCGTCAGGTCGCCGGTAACCCGGCGGTTGTTGATGTCCACGTTGACGACGACCCCGAATTTCAAGTCTTCAGGGGGGACCATGTCATTCGGTGTGCCGGTGCGCTGCAGGTAGGTCGGCCGAATCTCGATATTGAGGTTCTTGTCGTCCGTGGGCGCTTCCAGCAGGACGCGGATGTTCTTCACCTTCTGGCGCCACAGCTCGCTCTTGAAGTTGCTGGCCACGATGTCGAGCGAGTTGATGAAGCCGGTGTCGAAGACGATCTCATGGACAACGCCGACACGGGGCACCGTGCGGTCGGGAAACCTGGCGCGCAGCTCCTCGAAGGTCCGGCGGAAGATCCTGTCCTTCTCGGTGATGTCGATCTCGTGGGGCCGGTCAATGTACAACCGCTCGGGGAAGGTGAAGACCGGGCCGCGATTCGTCAGCACGAAGGTGGGCAGCTCGACCCGCTTGGCATTGGGCAGCAGGAACGTCCGCTGCACCCGAAGATCGCGCGGGCCGATCAGCAGCGTCTCAAACACCTCGGGAAACTGCTCGACCAGCCAATTGCCGTAGTCCTGCAGCTTGGTCCGGTCCTGCTCCGGCGTCAGCGGGGGCCGCGTGTCCACGCCGTACTTGACCACATGCTGCGATATTTTCTCTTTGTCGAACTGGTAGTTCATGCCGACCTCTGCCGAGCCCATGTTTGCCCGGCAGTCTATAAGCTCCCTGCCGCCAAGTCAAAGAAAACCGTTGCGCCGTAGCTGGTGTACAATAGAATTGTGGTAAACGTCTCGCGTGTCAGCGCGAGAAGGCGTAGTCACTCTGCGTGGCCGGTCAGGGGTGGCTCCCTGGTCGGGCCGAAACCCACGTTCGCCTCGGCGCTGCATTGCAGTTCCCGGCCGGAGAACTGCAGGCGGATCGTCACCACGAAGGGAGTCTCGTAGAAGCAGAGCTGGGCCGTGAACGTGTCGGCGGCGGTCCAGGCCCCACCGGCCGCGACGGGTTGCTCCGGCAGTTGGCCCCAGGCCATCCGTCCCTTCTGCCAGGTGCCGCAGCCGCAGGCGATGCGTCGTTCGACGCCCGCGCAACGAACGACCAGGGTTACCACCTTGTTGTTGCCGTCGTTCTCGAGGGTGAGCGCCTCCAGCTTGCGCTCGTTGGCCGCGAAGACGTATCTGCGGCCCGCAACCTGCGCGGGAGAGCCGGTGCCCTCGGGCAGACGCAAGGACAGGTTCTTCAGCTTCTGTTCCAGTCTCCCCTGCCCCGCCTCATCCGGGGCCAGAGGCGCCGGCTGCAGAGCCGGCAGCAGCTCGTTCCAGACGAGGTTCAAGACCGCCTGCATGTCCTTCACGCCGCTGGTGATCGCGATCACCGCATCCTGCCCGGGCAGCACGATGCAGTATTGGCCGAAGGCGCCGTCGCCCCGATAGACGCCGTGGCGACAGCGCCAGAACTGGTAGCCGTAGCCTTGGTCCCAGTCGCTGTCCGGGCTGCTGCCGTTGGAGGTCTGCCGGGCGGTGGCCGCTTCGACCCAGGCTTCGGGCACGAGTTGCCGGCCCTGCCATTGGCCCTTCTGCAGGTAGAGCTGGCCGAAGCGGGCGATGTCTTCGGTACGAACGCTCAGACCGTAGCCGCCGGTCGAGATGCCTTCCGGGCTGGTCTCCCAGGTCGGGTGCTCGATGCCCAGCGGCTCGAACAGCCGCGGGCGCAGATAATCCAGCAGGGTCTGGCCGGTCGCCTTCTGGACGATGGCGGAGAGCATGTACGTTCCCGAGGTGTTATAGAGGAAGTGTGTCCCGGGCTTGAAGGGGACCGGGTGCGCCAGGAACGCCTTGGTCCAGGGCTGATCCGCCGGGCGGGGTGGCTCGGTCTGGTGCCCCGTGGACATGCGGAGCAGATCGCTGACCCGCATCGCCTTGAGATTGCTGCTCGGATTGGAGGGGGCGTTCTCAGGGAAGAACTTCAGCACCTCATCGTCCAAGCGGAGTTTGCCCTCGGCGATCGCCAGCCCCACCGCGGTCGAAGTGAAGCTCTTGCTCAGCGAGAATAGCGCGTGGGGCGACTGGGCATTGTACGGCGACCACCAGCCCTCCGCCACCACGTGGCCGTGGCGCAGGAGCATGAAACTGTGCAGCGAGTCCACCTCGTGGTCGGCCCTCTCGAGAAACCGGAGAACCGATGCCGACGAGACACCCTGCGCCTCCGGGCTGCTGCGTGGCAGACCCGCGGCAAGACAGGCCGAACCACCGGCCGCGATCAGTGCCATGACGGGGAGACACTTCATGTTGAAGACCTTTCCTTTCTCGTTCCACGTCCACCGCAGCCGGGTCAGCGGTTCACCACTTTGGGGAGTGTGAGGCTCAGGGCCGGCGGGCCGCGGCGTTCCGGGGGCGGCGTCACGGGCTCGGTCGTGATCTCTACGGCCACCGGTTGGTCCGCATCGGCCGGCAGCGGGGCGCGAATCAGGGTCCAGCCATCCGTCATCGAGGCCTTGTTCACCGTCTCGGTGGCGAGATCCTTGCCATCGGCCTTGACGGCGATCTTCCACCCGCTGGTCTTCGGGTCGCAACCGGCCACGAACTCCAGTGCCGTCGGCCGGCCGGGTCGGAGGGTCAGCGTCTTGGCCAGGACATAGCCTTTCTCGCCCCGGGTCAGGCCGTTGAGAACAAAGACGTTCTTGTGGCCCTGCTCTTCCCAGAGCATCCCGCTCTGGTCGAGGTTGCAGTTGGAGAGCTTCCAACCGTCCAGGAATGAGGAAGCCCAGCGCAGGCCCGGGCTGCGGATCTGGGCCATCTCCGCGTCGGTGTAGACACTGGCGGCGCTGGGACCAGGGCTCTTGAGGTCCTCGAATCTGCTGGGGGTCGGCGCTTGGGCGGGGATCACGAAGACCTCTTGCCCGTTGGCATTCTTCTCGACCCGGCCGCCGACGCGTGCCAGTCCCTGGCGGGCCAGCTTCTCGCAGACATCGAGCAGCTTGGGGAAGTTGTAGGCAGTGTGGCTGAAGATCTTCGTCTCATCGAGCTTGCGGTAGTATTTCTCGGGCAGGTTCGAGACGCCGCGGGTGGTGAACAGGATGCCCCCGCTGGAGGACGGGTTGCAGTCGCTGTCGAACCCACAGCGGCAGGAGATGATCATGGTCTGGTCGAGGTCGCTTTGGCCGTAGAGCAGGCCCATCAAGACCCAGGCACCCTCGCGCTTCACATCGAGGGCGCTGATATTGTAGTCCTTGTTCTGGTTGTACTTCTTCTCGGCCAGGGCCCAGGTCTTCTCCCAAGCGGTCGGGTTCTCCTGGTGCCACCGGATCATGTCGCGGACCATTTCCGCGTACCGGGATTCGCTCGGGATGGCGCGCAGACCCGCTTCGATCAGTTTCATGACGTCCTTCTCGAAGAACGCCTCGGCGTACAGGGTGCCGATGAACTGGCCGGCGTAGACACCGTCGCCGTAGTTCATCAGCCGGCCGAACTTCTCGCCCAGGGCGATGACGACATCGGGCATGCCCGGGGCAATCAGGCCGGAGTAGTCCGCCTCGATCTGGTAATCGATGGCGCCGGCGCAGTTATGGAACTTGGGATGGCTGGAGTCGGGCGGGGCGATCCCGTTGCGCAGGTTGTTGCGGCCGGCGGCGTTGGCGACCCAGAGCGCGTAGCCGCTGTTGGCGAAGTCAATTCCCGCCTGGCGGATCGGGACATCGTACCCATATTCCTCCATCGTGCGGAGGAACGTCATCTCCACGTAGAGATCGTCCTGGTCGAAGGCGTTGTTGACGAGGTCCTCCGTGAACGACGGCACCTTGTCCAGAGGCATGATCTGCTGATAGCGACCCTCGGTCGGCGCGCCCCACGATACGCCGATGATCTGGCCGATCCAGCCGGCCTTCATCTTGTCGCGATACTCCTTGACCGGCAAGCGGCGGAATTCCTGTCCCGCGACCGGGGTGGGCACCAGACCCGCCGTACCAACGATCCACGCACCCACGGCAGCGAGAACCACGGCCCGATGCAATTGTCCCGAACCTCTCGTCTTCATAACGACCCCTTTCTTCGTAGGTCGTGCGTCCCCGCACGACTTCGTAGCCTGGGCATCTTGCCCATGAGTCGCAGGGTCATCCTGACCCTGTCTTCACGGGCGGGACGCCCGTGGTACTCATGGGCGGGACGCCCGTGGTACTCATGGGCGGGACGCCCATGCTACTTGGGTTGATCTGTTGCCAAATCCGCCGCTTATGCTATCTTCTGGGCAACAGATCGACAAGCGTCACCCGGAGAATCGCTATGAAGCCGAACGAGCGAGCTGCAACCATCGTGCTGATAACCGCATTGTCACTGGCTGCCGGGCTGTGCGTCCCATCCGGAGCGGCGGTGTTTTCGGAATTGCCGCCGGTGACGGCGCCGCCGGAAGCGTTCTTCGAGAAGGTCCGGGAGAACGACCGGGACGCCGCCCGCGCGTTCTACCGCAAATACATCGATGTCCGGGGCCTGCCGGTCGTGGCCTCGGCCGAGGTGGCGGACCGGGCGCTGCAACGCACGTATGAGATCGTCACGCACATGCTGGCCGGCCGGCCCGACATCATCAAGGCCCTCGTGGACCGGGGCATGTACCTGACGATCATCGGCCGGGACCAGGTCTACACCGACCTGCCGGAGAACCGCGGCGCCCGCAACGCCGCTTACCTCAACGAGCGCGTTCGCGGTACCGGCGGCTTTCCCACCAGTTTCGGCGAGGAGAACCTCCTGTGCCTGCCGCTCGACCGCTACGACGACGAGAGCATCGGCGTGCACGAGTTCTGCCACACGATCGACAGCACGCTGGGCCGGATCGATCCGACCTGGAGAGAGCGCAAGAACGCCGCGTACAAGAACGCCCTGGCCAAGGGCCTCTTCTTGAACACCTACGCCGGCTCCAATGCCGCCGAATACTGGGCGGAGATCGCCCAGGTCTACTTCGACTGCAATCGCATCAACAACTGGAATCACGGACCGATCGGCGGGCGCGAGCAGCTCAAGATCTACGATCCCGAAGGCTACGAGATGGTCCGGGCGATCTTCAATCTCAGCCCCGCTCAGGATTGGCGCTACCGTTTCCTGCAGAAGCAACCCAGCGTCACCGCCCCGCCGGCCAAGTTCCAGATCGATCCCTATTACACGAAGTTCACGTGGGCGCGGGAGTTCACCGTCCTGGGCCGAGAGGCGAACGACGAGGCGTTGCTCCGGGCCAACGACACCATCCGCAAGATGTTTGCCTACCGCCACGACATCCTCAAGGCGCTGATCACCGACGGCGTGCGCCTCGTCGTGCTGGGCCCCCGGGAGAGGCTCTCCAATTTGCCGGAATATGTAGCGGATGATTCCAGCGGTGCGGGACAAGAGCAGCATGGGCTAGAGCCCATCCTACGCATGGACCATACTGCCCGCTTCCTCGATTACTCCCCGCAGATCAAGCTCGTGGTCGTCGGGCAGGAGAACGTGTTGTCCGATCCGCGGGACCCCTACGCCACGGGAAGTCAGGTGATCCGGGGTCTGGCCAAGGCGCTCTACCACGTGACCGGCACGCGCCCGGTCGATCCCAACTGGGAGAAGCGCGGACGGGACGTGCAGCAGTACGAATTGCGGGTCCAGCGTCTCGATATCCGCTTCGATGAGAGACTGAAGAAGCTCCATGCCCAGTCCCTGGAGGCCGGCAAGTGGAAAGGCACGCCTGCCATCCACGACCGCGTCGAATATTGGGCCGAAGGGGTCCTGGCGTATTTCGACGCCGCCGGCACGGGATTCACGCCCGCCGGCGCCGACCACCCCATCACCACGCGCGAAGTCCTCCAGGTGTACGATCCCAACCTGTTCGCGCTCGTGGACGAGACGATGGCCTACCAGGGCAAAGTGGATTGGCGCTACACGTTGCGTTGATTATCCGTCGCTCCTCGTAGGGCGAGCGTCCCCGCTCGCCTGGAAGACGTCGGGCGAGGACGCACGCCCTACGAAGAGCTCAGCCAGTTGGCCGCCAGCAGGCGAAGATCGGTCACATTGACGAGGCCGTCGTGGTTGAAGTCGGCGTGGGCGGTGCAGCCCTAGCCCGCCCACAGGACCTGGGAAACCTGCTGTGCCGTCAGGTTCGTCTGGGCAAAACGGTCCACGTATCTCAGGTTGGCCAGGACCTCCTCCAGGCTGTTGGTGCCGGTGACGGCCGGGTCCGGGAGCCAGCCCGGCTGACCCGGCGGGATCGAGCAGTGGGCCGCCAACTGCGTGGTCAGCCCGTTGACCGCTTGGACGCCGAAGATCAGCCGGGTCGTCAGGTAGCCGATTCCCTTGGGGCAGCTTGCCACCGCCGGTTCCGTGCTGTGTCCCAGGGAGACCGCGGCCAGCAGGGCCGGCATGAACATGACGCCCGCATCGAACTCGCGCTGGGCCTCGTAGATCAGCGCGAAGCCTCCGTCGGAGGTGACTTCATGCGAGTGCCAGTTCAGCGCGTGGCCGAACGGGTCGTACAGGTACGTTCCATTTGGCGTCGCGACGTAGATGGTCCGGTGGGCGCCGGTGACCGGGGCCCGTCCCGCCGCCCACAGGATATTGCTGACCTGCTGCGCACGGGGGGCGGTCTTGCCCAGGGAATGCTGCGAGTACCGGCTGTTGAGGCAGGTCTCCACGGAATTCCCGGTCGCCAGCGGGGCCGGGAGGCTGCCTGCCGTGACGCCCTGGGCCCGGCAGAGCGCCGACCCGACGGCCAACACGAGGATCGCTGCTGTGATGCTTCGCATTGCCTGTCTCCGCTCTGGGAATACCCTGTCGGGCATCTCCTCCGAAGAACGCTGCTCCCGAGGACCGCTATCGTAGCATTCTCGCGACCGGGACGCCAAAGGAAAATCGAGCCGGTCCGGCGCTTTATTGCGCCGGGCGAGTCTGCTACCATGCAGCCACGATTCGCATATCCCTGTTTGTGGAGAAAGACCAATGACAAGAACTGTGCGTGTCACGTCCGGCCGGCTCATCGTGTTGCTCATCATGCTCACCCTCCTGCCCGTCCGGAACATGTCCCAAGCACGTGCCCAAGGCGGATTCCGGTCGTCGCGTGCGGTCCCGGGCGTGTATAAGGACCGAATCGTGCCGCACTGGCTCGCAGACAACGTGCGGTTCTGGTATCGCAACGACTTGAGCGGTAAGACGAAGGAGTTCATTCTCGTCAATGCCGAGCGCGGGACGCGCACACCTGCGTTCGACCACGCGCGGCTCGCGGCGGCGTTATCCCAAACAACCAGCAAGGAGTACCAGGCCGACCAGTTGCCCTTTGACACCGTGGAGTTTGCGGAGGGCGGCAAGGTGGTCCGTTTCACCGTCGATGGGGCGACCTGGGCCTGCGACCTGGCCTCCTATGCCTGCACCAAAACGGATCTGGGGCCGATTCAGTCCCCGGCGGGCGAAACGGAAGGGTCGTCCCGCTTCGGACGACGGGGATCGGGCTCAGGGCGTGACCGCGGCCCCTCCGCCGACTCGCCCGACGGCAAGTGGACGGCCGGTGTGAAGGAGCACAACGTCTTTGTGAAGAACAAAGACGGCGATGCGGAGGTCCAGTTCAGCACGGATGGCACGGAGGGCAACGCCTACGGTATGCTGTCCTGGGCACCGGATTCCAAAACCCTGGTGGCCTGGCGGATCGAGGCGGGGGACGGCAAGGAGGTGTTCCTGATCGAATCCTCGCCGAAGGAGGGTGGGCGGGCCAAGTTCATCCAGCGGTCCTACTCTCTGCCCGGCGACAAGTTCAAGATGTACGAGCTGAGCCTTTTCGACGTCGGGACTCGTAAGCACGTCAAGCCTGCGGTCGACCGGCTGGAGCTGGATTGGCAGACCCCGCGCCTCCACTGGAAGACGGACGGACGGCATTTTGCCTACGAGAAGGTCGATCGGGGACACCAGCGTTTTCGCGTGATCGAGGTCGATTCGCACACCGGTGAAAGCCGGAACCTGATCGACGAAAAGAGCGAGACGTTCATCTGGACCGCCCACACGGAGAACCTCAGCTTGCGTCTGGTCAACTGGCTGGACCGGACCGATGAGATCCTCTACGTCTCCGAGCGGGACGGCTGGCGGCATCTTTACCTGATCGACGCCGCCAAGGGCGAGGTGAAGAACCCGATCACCCAAGGCGAATGGGTGGTGCGCGGGATCGATCTGATCGACGAGGACGCCCGCCAGGTCTGGTTCCATGCCAGTGGCCGCTGCGCGGGCGAAGACCCCTACTTCATCCACTACTACCGCATCAATTTCGACGGCACCGGGCTGGTCGCATTGACCGAGGGCAACGGCACGCACTCGATCCAGTATTCGCCCGACCGGCGATACCTGATCGACACGTACAGCCGGGTGGACATGGCACCGGTGCACGAGCTGCGTCGCGTGTCCGACGGCAAGCTGGTCTGCCCCCTGGAGGAGGCGGATATCCGGGAGCTGACCGCGGACGGCTGGGCCCCGCCGGAGGTGTTCGTGGCGCAGGGCCGCGACGGCAAGACCGAGATCTGGGGCATCATCTGCCGGCCGAAGGATTTCGACCCGGGCAAGAAGTACCCGGTCGTCGAATACATCTACGCAGGACCGCAGGGGTCCTACGTACCCAAACGCTTCAGCCCGATCCGCACGCACGCGTCATTGGCCGACCTGGGCTTCATCGTGGTGCAGATGGACGGCATGGGCACCGCCAATCGCTCGAAGGCGTTCCACGATGTGTGCTGGAAGAACCTCAAGGACGCCGGTTTCCCGGATCGCATCCTGTGGCACCAGGCGGTCGCCCGGAAGTATCCTTGCTACGACCTGAGCCGCGTGGGGGTCTACGGCAACTCCGCCGGCGGCCAGAACGCGGCAGGCGCCGTACTCTTTCATCCGGAGTTCTACCACGCGGCGGTCGCATCGTGCGGCTGCCACGACAACCGCATGGACAAGGCCTCCTGGAACGAGCAGTGGATGGGCTATCCGGTCGGGCCGTGCTACGCCGAGTGCTCCAACATCGACAACGCCCACCGGCTGCAGGGCAAGCTCTTCCTGATCGTCGGCGAGATGGACAACAACGTCCCGCCGGAATCCACGATGCGGTTCGTCGATGCCCTGATCAAGGCCCAAAAGGATTTCGATCTCCTGGTGATCCCCGGCGGCGGCCACGGCATGGGCGGCGCCTACGGTACGCGGCGGATGCAGGACTTCTTCGTCCGCCACCTGCTCGGCACCGAGCCGCCCGACCGCAACGGCGCTGGGAACTGACATCAATCAGGGGTGAGTTGTTGCGTGGGTTCTCGGCAAGCCGTGTCAGGGCCATCGGTAAGCTGCTCCACATCCAAGACTCATGCTGGGTGGCAGCGGCAAGCGCAGCTTGCCGATGGCTCGTGGGATAGACGCGCCCGCCATCGGCACGCTCCGAAGACTTCGCTTGCCGCTGCCACCCGCCGAGTATGCTCTGACGAGCACACTGCGAACAAAGGTAGGTGGCGGCATTTTCCTGTAAACGCGTCGAGGCGGGCGGGCCTCTATAGGGGCAGAGATCTCAGGCTGCATGCAGCCGGGCCGCGGCCCGGAGCGGTTCTTCGACAAGGCAACGACAAGAGTGTCGGCAACAACCTTTGACAACCTGGTCCAGGAGCACGGCCCGCAGGTTCTGCGGACGGCGCTGCGCGTGCTGCGCGATGCGAGCCTGGCGCACGATGTGCATCAGGAGGTCTTCCTGGCCATCTGGCGGCGCTGGGAGACATACAACGGCAACGTGAACTGGCCGGCGTACCTGTATCGTGCCACCGTGCGCAAGGCGCTGGAGCTGGCCCAACATCAGCCTGCCCGTCACGTGCCGGCCATGGCGTCTACGGAAACACCCCACGGGATCTCCGCGGGTCCCGGTGACGCATTGCAGGCGGATGAGCTGCAACGGAAGCTGGCCGCGGCTCTGGCCCGGCTGCCGCAGCGGCAGGCCGATGCCTTTGTCCTGTCACGGCTGGAAGGGCTGGATGCGGCAGCGATCGGGGAAGTCCTGGGTTGTTCCGAGCCGACGGTCCGCGTGCATTTGCATCGTGCCCTGCTGCGGCTGGCCCGCGAGCTGCAAGAGTATCTGAATGAATGATCGAAGGTGACGGATGAGTCCTCACAACGTGACCGACGAGCAGCTCGCCTCCTTGGTGCTGGGTGAGCTGCCCTCTCAGGAGGCGGGCAGGATCGAGGAGCACCTGCGGCACTGCGAACCGTGCCGGCAGGCCGTGACGCGTCTGCGACGGCTGCTCGACTGTGCCGGACGCATGGCCGCGGTATCCGTCGAGGAACATACGGTCGCATCGGCAAGACGTGCGGTCCTGCTGACCGCAAAGACACCAAGCAAAGAGCAATCGCACCGCCGGGTTTCTTTCCGGGTGGTGCATTTCGGGAGAACGATCATGAGACATCGCATGATGAAACCGGCTGTAGCGGCGGTCGTCGCCCTGGCCGTCATTGGGGGTCTGAGTCTGTTCACCGGCGATGGGGCCGGCTCAGCCTATGCCAAGGTGGTGGACCAGTTGCACCGGGCCCACACGCTGACCTACAGCATGATCACGAAGACGGGCGTCGAGAGCCTGCCGACCGTGCGGATCGACTTGGCCTTTCGGGACACCGGCCACCTCCGGACCACTACGGCCGATGGGTACATCACGGTGGTCGAAACGACGCCGACCGGCGCCAAGGGCATCAGCATCGTCCCGGCGACCAGAAGCTACGTGGTCTTTGAGATGACTAACGTGCCGGATGACCCGGCGAAGGACCCCTGGGCCACGATCGAGAGCCTCCGGGCCCTGCCGGCCCAGGCGAGCCGGGTGCTCGGCCGCCGCCAGATCGACGGCCGAACACTCGACGGTTTCCTCATCCAGGAGGACGATGCCACCGCCACCGTCTGGATTGATCCGAAAACCGGCCAGCTTGTCCGGGCGGAGCTGGAATTTGCGAACGCCCCAGGCATGAGCGTGATCCTGAGCGATTTCCAATTCGACGTGCCCCTGGATGATGCGTTCTTCAGTCTGCAACCGCCGGCGGGATATGTCGCGGTCGAAGTTTCCGCGGACGCCTCCCAAGTCACCGAGCAGGACTTCATCGATTTCCTGCGGCTGTGGTCGAATTGGACGGTCGATGCCAGCTTCCCGCCAACCGTAAGCGGGGTCGAGATCGCCCGCGTCGCGGTGCAGATGGCCCGGGAGGGGAAGTTCGTCGGCCCGTACGCTCCGGCGTACGGCGCCGAGCGTCAGCCGCAGGTGATGTACCGCGGCATGGTGTTCATCGGCCAATTGCCGGCGGCGGCTTGGCGGTATGCCGGGCAGAACGTCTGCTTCGGCGACCCGACGGTGCCCATCTTCTGGTACCAGCCGGCCGGTTCGGCGACCGGTCGGATCGTCTACGCTGACCTGCACGTCGTCGATGTGCCGGCGACGAGCCTGCCGAAGTAGCTCGCAAGCTTCTGTCCAGCAGTGAAACCCAGCCGGGCTCTCCAGGCCCGGCTTTTTCACGCGCCGGGCTTGTAGTGTGCCCGTAAGGGTATAGGGGTTCAGAACAGCAGCTTCAGTGCGGCGGCGGCGGCGAGGATCTGAATGAGGCTGTTGAAGGTCTTCTGTGGGATGCGCCGCAGGAAGACAATGCCGGCGACGGAGCCCAGGGCGATCAGCGGCAACATCAGGAGATTCAGCTTGATCGACTCGGCACTGATCAGGGATAGTTGGACGCTGAACGGGACTTTGAGCCAGTTGATGACGAAGAAGAACCAGGCGCTGGTACCGACGAAGGCGAGCTTGGGCAGCCGCATGGCCAGCAGGTACACGACCATGACCGGTCCCGCGGCGTTGGCCATCATCGTCGTGACCCCGGCGGTGAAGCCCAGAGTCAGGGCAAACAAGGGATGCGTTGGGATGGGAGCTTCCTCACCCCACCAGCGGGCCCGCACGTAGTGCAGACCGAGCATGGCCAGTACAATGACGCCAATGATGGGCTGAAGCTGCCTATCCGAGACCAAGTTCATCATCTGCCAGCCCGCCACGATCCCAACGAGGGCCGGCGGCAGCAGGCGCACCACGTGTTTCCATTCGGCGCTGCGCCGGTAGTAGCCGGCGGCGAACAGATCGCCCAGAATCAGCATGCCCAGCAGGATCCCGGTGGACTGCCGCGCGGGCAGCACCATCGCCATGAGGGGGACGTGGAGAATGCCCAGGCCGGGGATGCCCGTCTTGCTGACTCCGACCACGAAGGCACAGAAGCCCACCACCAACCAGCCTGTCACATCCAGATCGAACACGCTCTCTCCTGATTCCCACCCACCACCGTACTGCCGCGCGACACGATTGGTACGCTCCACTTGTCATCTTGAGCGTCAGCGAAGGATCTGGGCTGGGGCGAGAGAAACCTCTGACCTCGGCGCCCGGACCAGAGTGCTGCACTGTACCGATTCCGCGGGCATGCCGCAACTGGTTCGTAGTGACGCCGGGAGGCGTTATCCTGTATGCTCTGACGAGCACACTACCAACCAAGGCCTTCGGCCCGTTCGGCTTCGCTCAGGGCAGGCTCTTGAGGCTGCCACCCGCGCGTGGTTGAGCGGTGCGCGGTACGCATCGTATTCACCGGCTCTCGGTGGTCAGCGGCCGAGCATGCGATTGCCCTGCTCCGGCACCAGCGCCAGGAAGGAGTTGCCGTCGCGTCCCGGCGCGGTAAGATGGCGCCGGTTCGGCGGTGTTCGGGCTGCCTGGCAGTTGCTGGAGATGTGATGATGAAAGCCGAGAAGCTCGCGTCCTACTGTCTGGCCGGTTTGCTGGCCGGGTGCGTGCCGCTGGTTTCACTCCAACCGCTCTTCACCCGGGACAAGCTCGTTTTTGCGGAGGAGCTTCTGGGGATCTGGGCCGAGGACGCCAATAAGCCGCAGGTCACGTGGGAATTCGCTCGCCTGGAGGAAGAGGCCGCCGAGCGGCTCCCCGGCGTGCTGCGAGATGAGGCGCAGAAGTGCTACCGCGTGAGGATCACCGACAGCGAGGATCGCAAAGGTGTATTCGCCGGGTGCCTTGTCAAGCTGGGGGACCGGCTGTTCCTGGACCTGGTGCCCGACAAGTTCCCTTCGGGTGAGCATGACCCGGAGCACATGGCGCTCATCTACAACGCCTTCTTCTTCCTGCGGGTCCATACCTTCATGAGAATCGATATCGCCGCCGGCCGCCTGACGATCCGGCTCACGGACGACGAGGCCTTTAAGAAGCTGGTCGAAGCCGTGCCCAAGGCCGTGAAACACGACGTGATCGACGACCATCCCGTCCTGACCGCCGCCGCGGAGGAGCTCCAGGCGTTCGTGACCAAGTACGCCGACGACGAACGGCTCTTCGCGAACGAGCTGGCCCTGGTCCGCAAGAGCAAATGAGCGGTCGCGCGCGTTTGCATGTTTCCAAAGGACGGCTCCCTGGGTATGATGGCCCGCTGGGATGACGGATGCGTGGTATTCTATGAAAGACAGTTGTGACAGTATGGGTGAGCAGAAGGCACAGGGACCGGTCCAGACGGAGCGCATCCGTTTCGGCGCGCCGCGGCGGTACCTGATCAATATCGATTCGATCTCCACGAGCCAGCTTTTCGCCGATTGCGTGATCGTCGGGGCGGGCATTGCCGGGCTGCGGGCCGCCCTGGAGGCTGCCGACCGGCGCAACGTGATCGTCGTCTGCAAGGCGAGTCTCGAAGACAGCAACACCTGGATGGCCCAAGGCGGCATCGCCTCGGTGCTGCGCCCGGACGATTCGTTCGAATCCCACATCGCCGACACCCTGCGGACCGGCTGCGGGCTCAGCGAGCCGGATACGGTCGAGCAGGTGGTGCGCCAGGGGCCGGAGCTGGTCCGGCAATTGCAGGACTGGGGCGCGGGCTTCGACCGTGTCAACGACGAGATCGACACGACCCTCGAAGGCGGCCACTCCCACGCCCGTGTCCTGCACGCCCACGGCGACGAGACGGGACGGGCCATCGCCGAGGCCCTGATCGCCCGGGTCAAGAATCAGCCGAACATCCGGGTCATCGAGCATTTCTTTACGATCGACCTGCTCACGGACCCGGACAACCGCTGCGCCGGCATCATCGGCCGGTGCCAGAACCGCGGCCTGCAGATCATCTGGGCGGCCACCACGATCCTCGCCACCGGCGGCGGCGGGCAGCTCTATCGCGAGACGACGAATCCGCCCATCGCCACCGCCGACGGGCTGGCCCTGGCCTACCGGGCGGGCGCGGTCCTGCGGGACCTGGAGTTTGTGCAGTTCCACCCGACCACGCTGTACGTGGCCGGCGCCTCGCGGGCGCTGATCACCGAGACCCTGCGCGGCGAAGGCGCCTATCTTTTGGATATGAAGGGCCGGCGGTTCATGAAGGACTACCACGAGTCGGGCGAGCTCGCGCCGCGCGACGTGGTCAGCCGGGCCATCCTCGCCCAGATGCGCAAGACCGAATCGACCCACGTCTACCTCGACGTGCGGCACCTCGACAAGGAGTATTTCGCCAGGCGTTTCCCGCTGATCAGCGACCTGTGCGAGAGCTTCGACATCGATGTGACGCACGACCTGATCCCGGTCCGGCCCAGCGCCCACTACATGGTCGGCGGGGTCAAGACCGATACCGCGGCGCGGACGAGCATCGAGAACCTGTACGCCTGCGGCGAGGTCGCCTCGACCGGCCTGCACGGCGCCAACCGGCTGGGCAGCAACTCCCTGCTGGAGGGCCTGGTCTTCGGCCAGATGGCCGGCCACGCGGTGGTGCAGCGCCCGCCGATGGATGTCACCTCGCTACAGCACCCGGCCATCCGGTACCAGGTCCCGAATTCCGACCGCAGCCGGCTGGACGCGTCCGATGTCCGCAACTCGCTGCGGTCGCTGATGTGGCGCAACGTCGGCATCACCCGCAAGGCCCAGCCGCTGGCCGAGGCCCAGGAGATCATCCGGTTCTGGGATCGGTACGTGATGGACAAGGTCTTCGACACGCCGGAAGGCTGGGAGTGCCAGAACATGCTCACCGCCGCCCTGCTGATCGCCCATGCCGCGAGCCTCCGAAAGGAAAGCCGCGGTGTCCACTACCGCATGGACCACACGCAGACCGACGACAAGCACTACCACAAGCACATCGAGATCGTCCGGGCGGAGTGAAGCCGAAGCAATACGTCCGATCCGTCCTATCGGTCCTATCGGACCCAGGCGACCCATAGGACCGACAGGACCTGTGTGCGAGGCGGTAACCTTTACTCCCTCTGCAGCAGGGCCATCAGCCACATCGTATAGGAGACCATCGGTGTCCAGTACTCGGAGACGTTGTAGATGCCCTCACCGACGAAGGGCTGATCCTCCGCGGTGCCGCCCAGGCCGTTCATGACCGCGCCGGGCAGCAGCGGTGTCGGCGGATAGAACTCGTTGCCGTTGACAAACCGCGGCGGATGGTTGTGGCCGAGGCCCACCACCGTGCTGGCATAGAACGGGTTGCAGCCGAGAATCCAGTCGAGCTGGCGCTGGGCGACCGAGCGCAGGGAGGGATCGTTGACGATCTTCGCGGCTCGCACCAGTCCGATGCCCGCCGAGGCGAGGTTCGCGTTGATGCCCACCCACCAACTGCTGCCGCTGCCGGGCGGCATGAAATAGCGGTACCAGTAGTCGCCGATCCGGCGATTGCCGCCGGGGTCGGTTTTGGAGAAGAAGCCGTGGGGGACGATGCCGAAGCCGTTGCGCTTCGACATGGTCGCCAGGTAGTCCACGGTGTACAGGCGGATGGCCTGGCGCCAGTGGTCGGCGTCGGCGTGGTCGGGGAACAGCTCGGCGAGGTCGCACAGCCCGAACAAGTGCCAGCACCCGTTCCAGATGTCGCGCAGCGGCTCGGGACTGGTCCCGGTCCGGCGATAGAAGCCGCGCACCGGGTCCTTCGGGTCCAGCGGCTGCGTGATCTGCAGCTCGGTCAGCCGTGCGGCACAGGCGATGGCTTCGTTCTTGTATTTCTCCTGCCCTGTGCTCTTGTACAGCTCCACTGCGGCCGCCAGGGCACCGCCCAGCGTATCCGCCGTCCGCTCCGGCCCGCGCGTCGCGCACCAGTCATAGCAGCGTCTGGCTGCGTCCAGGCACGTGTCGGAGTACCGACGGTCGCTCTGTCGGGTCAGCCGGGCCATCATGGCTTGAGCGATGACGAACTTGTACTGGCCCAGGCGGTCAAGCGGTTTGGTCTGGATGACGCGGTCATCCTTGCGGCCGACGATGGTCATCTTGCTTCGGGTTCCGCCCGGGGCGGGGTCGACCGTGTTGGGCTCGCCTCCTTCCGGGCCAATGACGTTGTCGGTCCAGCGGTTGCCGTCGCCGTGACGGAGGGCGTCGCCGCCGACGTGATTCATCACGCTGCCGTCCGGCTCCTGCATGTTGAGAAAGTACCGGTTTCCCCAGCGCAGCTCCTCGACGATGCGCCGGCGCCGTCCCGCGTCGGTGGTGAGGTCATGCACCTGCGCCAGGCCGATCATGCCGTGAATGGTGGCGCCCACCCACTTGCGCAGGTCGGAAGCATCGTGCCAGCCGCCGGTGGTGTCCTGATGCTGGCCGTTGTCAAGCCGGACCGCGTCATCGCAGTGGCACGGCGCCAGGTAGCCGGTCTCGCTCGGCCCGCACCGCTGCAGGGCGAAATACCCGACGATCGTCCCGACCGCGTCATCGTAGATGCCGGCGGCGATGCGAAAGGGATACGACCGGGACGGGCCCGCCTGGACGCAGTAGGTGCCCGCCTCTTGGACCGCGCTGAAATCGCCCACGAGGAAGCGGCCGAAGTCGCCGTCCGACACCACGAACCGGCCGGAGAACACCACCTTCCGGTCGCTCGTCCGAATCACCTCGAACCCCTCGGGCCCCGGCGCCCTGAGCACGCAGCGCTTGGAGGCCTCCGGCGCGAAGCCGATCTGGTTGACGGTCACCTCGACCCGCAGATCGCGCGCGAACGGCTGCCCGACGGCCGGACCCGCCGTGCAGAGAACGGTGAGCAGAAGACAACAAACCGGCACCGACCAACCTGGCTGGCACATAGCTACCCTCACGATGATGATCTTGCGCACGTGCGATCCTTGATTGACGCCATTTCACCTGTGGCGCGCGTGCAGTATAAGAGGCGCCGCCGGGAGCGTCAAATCGTCTCACGAGTTCATCGGTCCCGGCAGCCGCACGGAACCTCCGTGTGAAATGATGGCGAGAACCTCTCGGATGCGGTACAATAGCCGTTCGTCTCGGACAAATCGTAAATCGTAAACAGTAAATCATAAATCCCAAGGGCGGCTCGGGCGGTCGCTCCGTGTTGCCGCGTGCGACGCGGGGAGGAAAGTCCGAGCAGGATACGGGCGCGGTGGTGGCTAACGGCCACCGGGAACCGGCTTCCGGAGGGCGGCCTTCCGCCCGACGGGGTCCGGCGACCCCAGGGAAAGTGCCACAGAAAACACACAGCCGATGGCCCCTCCCGACGCGCAGCGGCGCTGCGGGCGGGGCTCAGGCAATGGTGAAAAGGTGCGGTAAGAGCGCACCGCGGCGCCGGTGACGGCGCCGGCAGGGAAAACCCCACCGCCTGCAAGACCAAGCAGCCGGTCGGCGTACGCCGGACTCGGCCCGGGTCTGAGCGGTTTCGACCGCTCGACCGGCGGGTAGGTCGCTTCCTGCGAATGCGGGAGAGCCAGTCGGCAACGGCTGGTCCAGATAAATGATCGCCGCCCGCCGCGAGGCGGGAACAGAACTCGGCTTACAGAGCCGCCCTCGGGATTTATGATTTAGGATTTATGATTGGTGATTCTGCCGGGCGCTATTGCTGGGGGAGATGGGCCAGGTCGGCGTCGGAGCCGGCGACCAGGAGGATGTCGCCTTCCTGGACCACGGTGTCGGGCGTGGGCACGTGGATGATGGAATCCTGGTCGCTTTTGGGGCCCCAGGCCTGGCTGTTGCGCTTGATGAGCACGAGGTTGACGTTGTACTTCTGGCGCAACTCCAGGTC
>JALORE010000109.1 GCA_025459125.1 Planctomycetota bacterium
TTCCAGCCGTTGACGGCGAAACAGACGGTGTGCCTCTTCTCCGGGTAGGCCGGGCAGCGGTAGATCTTGACCTGACGGTAGTCGCCATTGAGGACGCTCTGGGCCAGGTACGGAATGAAGGCTTTGAACCAGCGGGTGGTCTCCTCGTGGGTGTGCCCGGCCAGCAGCTTCAGGTCGTCGGCGCGCGGGATCCTGTTGTCGTGGTCCTGAGCGAAAACGTTGGCGGCTACGCCCACCTGTCGCAGATTGCTGCCGCAGGTGACACCCCAGGCCTGCTTGCGGGCTTTGCTCAAGGCCGGCATCAGGATGGCCATCAACAGAGCGATGATGGCGATGACCACCAGAAGCTCGATGAGGGTGAAACCGGCTGCTTTCCTTGGCGTCATGAACATCGTGGCAACTCCTTTCCAGAGTCTCATCCGAGCCCTGTGGGAGCCCATCAAAGACTCCCACAGGGCAATTTGAATCCTCGGCTACAGACTTCTTCACACACGATGACGCGGCGTCAACAGGCCGGTTCCGACCCCGCCGGATCAATTGGCGGCATCCGTGATCACGATCGCATCCAACTGCGCGCCGTCTTCCCGATAGGCCAGTTCCAGAGTATGAGCCCCTGGCGGCAGTGTGTAGCGAACCGCGAGGTTGGCGGCATCCGTGTTGACAATCCCGTCCCAGTGCCACGTCGTGCCGACGGCGAAGTTCCAGTTGATCCACCCGTCATTGGCGGGCAATGGTGTGGTATTCAGAGCAGCGCCCGGCAGCCGCACCCAGAAGGAGTTGCTGCCTCCGCCCGCCGGCTCGATCACCCGACCCCGAATCGCGTAGGTGCCGCCCTTGACAGTGAACGTATACTTCGCCACACCGTCCAGGCGGGCCCCGATGAGGCCGAGGTTCTCCGTGCTGAGGTACTTGCCGCCGGAGGCGGCCGCATCGTTGTAGATCGCCAGCGGTTTGCTGAGCGTCCCCGACTCCGCCTCGATCCAGAGGAACTCCTTGGCCGCCGCCGGGGCCGTCCGATACAGTTGGATGTCATCCACGTACAGGATGCCCTTGCCACTGCCTTCCACGCCGATGGCCAACTTGGCGACCGCTTTGAGGCTGGCGCCCGTCGTGGCCAGGTCGATATTCCACGGGGTCCAGTAGGGCAATTTGAGGGCATTGGCATTGCCGCTGTAGACGACCTTGGCGCCGTTGATCTTGGCGTATACCTGCCCGGCGGCATTGTCCGGATCGCCGTAGAAGTACAGCACGAGGGTGCTGACGCCGTGCCGGGTCCAATCCTGGGGGGTATCGAATGTCCGGACCGCTTCGGAAGCGGTGATTCCGCCGGCGTTGTTGTACGTCAGCGGCATGGCCTGCTTGCCCCCGTGGAGGATGGTTCGCTCGGCGAAGGGCGCCTGGAGATAGCCGACCTGGGCCCCGTTGGTCGCGGTGCCGTAGCCGTCGATCCAGGTCTCGTAGATGCGGGTGCCCTTGCCTTCCACGTCATTGTAGCGTTCAAAGTCCTCGACCACCAGCGCTTCGGCCGTGGTGAATGTCCAGACGTCGCCCTCCCACGATTTGGGATTCTGCGCTTCATTGACTTCGACTACTTTCCAGAAATAGCTGCGCCCCAACTCGAGCGGCGCCTCATAGCGCGGTTCGGAAACCTTCACGACGGGAGCGGTGCCGTTGATCACGGCCTGCTTGTCCGTACTCACGTACACTTGGTGGAAAGCCGCCTCGCGTCCGGCCCGCCAGCTTAGGGGCGTCTGCGGATTCACCCCCGTGGCGCCGGAAGCCGGATTCGGCGCGCGGGCCGCGACCGGCACGTAGGTGAACCGCACTTCGCTCAGGCCGGTGACCGCCAGGCCGCTCCAGGAGTTGTTGATGGTCAGCTTGACGTACTTGGCGAGGAGGCCGCCGAAGCTGACCGTCGTATTGGCCGCATAGCCCGCCAGACCCGGCGCCCTGGCGAACGGCGGAACGCCCGACAAGGGCATCCAGGCGACGCCATCCGTCGAATACTCGATCTTGACATCCTTGGCGCCGAGCCCCAAGGCGCTTTCGATGGGCTGGTTGGAGTTCCAGATCTTGAGGTCATAGAGCTTGTACACCTTGTCGAACTGGTACTGAATCCAGTTGGGTCCTACGCCGGAACTGAGCCACATGGTGTTTCCTTCGGTGCCATGCAGATCTCCGGTCAGGCCGGAGCCGTCAACCGTCTTCTCCGGGCCCATGTTGGGCTGGGCGCTGGAGGCGGTGGCCGCGATATTCTTGATCGGATCGCCGATCGCCTCGGTCACGAAGCTCCAGATCTTGCCTTTGTGAATCGTGCCCCCTTCCACTTCGTCAATCCGCCAGTAGTAGGTCGTGCCCAAGGCCAGCAACCCGGGGGGCTCAAACGTGTTGGGGTCTTGAGCCTGGCTGACCAGCACCCCCAACGGATTGTTCCGGCTGGCATTGGTCACGCTCGCGAGGTCCGTGCCGAAGTACACGTCATGGCTCTTGGCGCCCTCCCCCGGGCCCCAGCTCAGGATGGCATCCCGGAGCACGTCCGTGGCCCCGTCGGCAGGACGCGGCCCTCGTGCCTGATAAGGCCGATCCACAACCGCGAACCACTCCGCGGGATCCATGCCGTTGCGGGCGGTGCAGCAGATTCCCTCAATGATACTGTCATTGGTCAATTTATTGCCGTTCTGGTCGAGCAGGTCGGTGATCGCCCAGCATATTCCAACAATGGCTTGGTTGTTACCGCCAATAGCGCCGTCCGTGCTCCGGCCCCTATTCGTACACCCCGTGCTACCCCAGCCACCACCCAGGGTGACCGGTCGACCCACCACACCGCCAGGCAGAATCGCGGCGACGGAAGCTGCATCGCCGGTTCCAGCTTCGAACAAGAAGAAGTCGGGATTGTCACCGTTGGAGTTCTTCCATAACGCGCCGTTGAACATACGCACCGCGAATTGATCGGTAGTCTCTCCGTTGGCGAAACCAAAACTGAGGTCCATATCGTCAAGCTCTGGAATCGGCGAGGCCGCGGACGTCAGCGTTCGGTGGGAAGTCCCGCTGGCGAGTCGGGATCGGTCGACGGTGTAGCCGCCTACCGTAACACTCTGGAGGATATACTTGGTAGTTCCTGCAGGGGTGTCGGTAACGACGGAACTGATAGGCCCCATGGCCGCCGAGCCTACCGGCACTGCCACCGCCACCATCAAGACCACCATCGCAAGCCATTTCAATGAATCACACGTCTTCATCGCAGCACTCCTCATAGTTGCCCACGAAATTCAGTTCCAAAGCCCACGCCCAGACGCTGGGGATGGGTCCAAAAGACGGGATTTGGCAAGAGGATCGGTTACCCTGATCCGTTGAAGATACTCATCGACCTGACATCTCCTCCTTCTCAGAAGATATCGTCGGAGATCCTGCGGCGGCACACCAGCACTTGCGTGCAGCCCTATATTATCAGTTCTTCCCGGGGTCTGGCAAGCGGATTTCAGCCGATCAGGTCCGTTTCTGCTTCTGGCGGTCTTTCTGGCACGTCTTGAAGCCGTTCCTGCGCAGTTGAGCTTGGAGCTCGGCGACCGGGAGATGGCGTGGCGCCAGGCCTTTCTTGACCGCCAGAGCCGCCGCCGTGCCCGCCACTTCGCCCGATTGGAACGAATTCTCCATCCGGCGGAACGTCGAATTCATCAGGTGGTCGCAGGACGTGCATCGGCCAGCCGTCAGAACGCCATCGAGCCCTTGGGGCAGAAGGACGCCGAACGGGACATCCACCAGCCCCTTGTTTCCGCCCGTTTCATAGTGCTGCTGATCGTGGCTGTCGAACGTGACGCGGCACGTCTGGACCGAGTCCTCGAATTCGCGGTTCCTGGCCCCGTCGTCCACGGTGAGCGTGGAATCTCCGACAATGGTGCGACTTTCGCGCACGCCGGCTTGAATCGCCGTCTCGGTGATGACGGAAGCACCGAACCCGGGGACATTCTCCTTGAGGAACCGCCAGACCGCCCAAGCCTGCTTTCGCATGACGATTTCGGCCTTGGTCAGGTCGTCGGCGTTCGTGCCGTCGAGTTTATAGACGCGCGTCGTATTGATCGAAAGCTCGTTCGGGCGGATCGAGCTGCAGTTGAAGTACGTATTGGAGGGCAGATCGGGATACTGCGAACGAACCTGGTCGTACCGCCGGTCGAGCCGGCTGCCGAAATAGAAGGCTTTGCCCCAGCTCTTGCCGCCGCCCTGGCGCACTGTCTTGACCATATCGCCGAGACTCAGGTCGTTTGGCTGCCCGGCGGCCCAGTCGGCGAACTTGTCGAAATCGACGTAGCCGACCCGGAAGCGCAGGGCCATGCCCTGGGTCTCACCCTGGACGCCGAGGTTGAACTTCGCGCCCGCGTGGCAGCAAAGATCGCCATCGCCCGAGGCGTCGATGAAGCACTTCGCACCGAAAGCCCGCCGGCCTGATTTGCTCTCGGTAATGACAGTCGTGATTCGATTGCCTTCCTTCACTACCCCCGTGATGAAATGGTGCAGGTAAAGCTGCACGCGATGATCGGTGGCCATATTCAGAAAGAGAATCTTCACCGCCTCCGGCTCGATGTGATTGCCCTCCTTGAGCGGGGCCGGTCCCACCCCGAAGGCCTCGACCTGTTGCGCAAATTGCGTCAGCAGGCCCGAGTGATGATCGCCAAGGTGATGCCAGCAGGGCATGATGGAGAAGGCCACGTTGCCGCCGAGAAAGCCATACCGCTCGATGACGGCGACCCGTGCCCCCTGTCGTGCGGCCGCCACCGCGGCGGGAATGCCCGACGTGCCGCCGCCACAGACGATGATGTCGTACTCGGCGGTGACGGGGATCGACTCACCCGCTGGCGCGCTCGCGGCGCCTGCGACAAACAAGCCCGCCCCCGTCGAGAACAGGAATCCTCTCCGTGACCAAGACGCATGTCTCATATCTGGTGCTCCCCCAGGGGTCATCTTTCATCTGTTTGCCTGCCATTCGACAGTGGTCTGGTGCAGAGAATACCACGGCCTGGCCGTAACGCGGCCCGCGGAATGCCCGCCGAGAATCCGTACGACCTTCGTCTCGCCCGGCAACAGATCGAAGTAGTTGTCCTCGAAGAACCAGCCGAACGGATCGCCGCTGGCGTCGCCTTCGAGCGTGACACAGCAGGCGAACTTGTCCGTGGTGATCACAAGGTCGCCGTTCTTGACTCCCACATCGAGCTTCGCGTCGGGGAACGTGAGACGGCGCTCGATGTCGGCGAAGGCATTCGCGCGGGCCAGCACGCGGCCCGATTTGTCTGTGAGCGTGGCGAAGAGGATGTGCTCGCGGCGGAAGGCCCGGATACCCGCCTGATCCAGCCGAACGACCACGGCCGATTGGCCCGGGGTCAGCGTTACCTCCCGCAGGATCTCCTTGCGAAACTCATTCTTCTCCAAGTGATAGAGCTGAATCTTCACCGTGCCGCTGATTGGCTCACGTGCATCATTGACGGCCCACAGATAGATGTACGTGCCGATGTCGAAAGACAGCATCACAGGGGCATAGGCACGCCGAAGGGCGTAGTAGGCGTGGTAGGGCTCAAGAAAGTAGTCCACCTTGCCGCTGTAGATCTGCGGCCAGGAGTCATTGAACTTCCAGGCGAGATAGCCGCCGCAGCGTCGCTTGTCGCTCGCATCGGTGGCCGCACGGCCCCGCCGCTGCCGCTCCACAACGTCCTGATAGTAGAGGGCCTCCGCCATGCCCAGCCGATACACCAGGGAGGCGGCGTCCGTGGCGTCGTAGAACTGTTCGACCGGCCCGGTCTTCTTCCAGCTTTCGCCCGTGGTGTAGCGCAGCCACTGCTTGGGATAGGGATAGCGGTTGCCCGGTACGGCGAGAGTGGAATACCCTGCGGGCCAGAGGTCTTCGGGAGCCATGAACCGCTGGAGACTGCGCAGCGGCGGCGCGGCGATGCGGGTATCCTCACTGGCGAAGTTCAAATAGTCATAACCCGGTACAAACCACAGGTTCGTGTAGCCATGAGTATTGCCTTCGCGCGGGTCGTTTGGGTTCATGCCATAGTAGGGAGAACTTGGTTGGTAGTACCGGCTCGGATCCAGTTGCCGGCAGATGGCGCCGACCTCCTCGGCCGCGGCCAGGCCCGGCCAAGGACCGCGATCCTTGTAGTCGGCATTATAGTCCTCATGGCTCCACAGCGCCGCTTCATTGCACGCATTCCAGACGACGATCGACGGATGATGCTTGAGCCGCTTGACGAACTGGGTGGCCTCCTCCCGGCAGATAGCTCGACTGGCCTCTTCCGGGGCCAGCGGCAGAAACGTGAAGTCCTGCCAGAGCAAGAAGCCCCGAGCATCCGCCAACTCATAGAAGTCGTCACGCGGCGATTCCGTCTCCGCCCAGACGCGAAACGCATTGAAATTGGCGTTCTGAGCGAGGGCGAAGAGCTTCTCCACGCGCGGCGGGTCCCAGACGGCGGTCTGCCAGTGCGGCGTCACCCAGTCGGCTCCCCACAGGCGTACGGGCACGCCGTTGACGACAAAGTGCAATTGCTGCGGCATGGTGATGCGCCGAAAGCCAAGCGTCCGCGTCTGCGTTTCGTGAGGCCGACCGTTCACCAACAGGAGGACCTGGACTTGGTAGAGCGGCTGATCGCCATAGCCCCTGGGCCACCAGAGCCGGGGGTGGTCTACCTTCAGCAATGCCTGGCTCCGGAGGGCGCCGTCGCGTGCGAAAACGTGGCCGCTCGATTCCCCCACGACCCGCCCGTCAGGTCCGGTCACCTGCCAGCGCATATCCACGGACGGCTGGTCGGTCGTCCCCGCGACGTCCACTGTCACGGTGCCTTCTGTGAGCGTCTCGTTCAGAGAGGCATCGGCAACCACCTCGCTCAGGACGGTGCCGTCCGTGACCTCCAGAACCACGGCGTCATAGACCCCAACCCGCGAGAACAACGGGCTAGGGCCCAGGTAATTGCCATAATTCTGGCCCGGTCGGCGCACACGGCGAGAGGGATCGCCTGGCACCGTCGTCACGCGTCGCGGCTTGCCACTGGACGTATCAAAGACGGTGTGGAAGTGCAGCACCAGCGTATTCTGCGCTTGCAGATGCCCGCTGACATCGACGATCAGCGGGGTGAACATGTTGCAGTGGGAACCAAGGCGCCGGCCGTTCAGGTAGACATCCACAATGGTATCGAGCCCTCGGAAGAGCAGCCGGCTTTTGCGCTGCGGGTAGTCGCAGGGGAACGTCGTCGCGTATACCCAATCCCGCTCGGCCACCCATCGGCACTTCTCGGCCCGCCCCGGCAGCCAGGGGACCTCAATCTTGCCGTGCTGCAGGAGAATGTCATGAACCATCGCCGGCATGCTCGGGGCGGCCAGCCAGCCTTCGGCCTCACCGGCCCGCTGGATGCCTGACAAATCCTTGGCCGTCAAGCTCGCCTGGGGCGCAATCCCTTTGATCTTCCAGCCGGTGGCAAGTATGGACCGTACCAGGGCGTCAGGGGAGGAGGAGCCGGATCCGGCCACCACGTGAAGGACGGCCGGCGCGTCACCCCAGGTCTGGGGCGGAGTCCACCGCACGCTGCCATTATTCGCCGAACCGCCATCCTGGTATTGCCCCGTGAAGGGGTGGAACCATGTGGCCTTGGCCGGGCCGGGCAGCCCCTCCAGCCTCAGAGTAAATGGTCCCGCCTTGCTTTGAAAGACCACATACTCTTTCCCCGGGCGGGCCAGACAGTACCCACCATCTACCAACTCCTCCGAGGGCGCAAGGGTCCAAAACTCCGTTGCGTCAAAGAAATCACGCAGATGCTTGAAATAGGCATAGCCCGGCGGCGTGTCATCGGGCCGAATCACGTCCCACGCCGTGTAGGTATAGTAGTACGCCCCGTAACCGCCGGCCAGATAAACCTCCCACGCTCGGCGACAGACTTCTTCCGGCGCCTGCGCAACCCGGTAGGTCATGTCCTTGGGACCCTGCGGGCCGTGTTCATAGCCGAACTCCACGTTCAGGACCGGCCAGGGATGCTGCTTCTGGTGATCGAGCAAGGTGGCGTGCCATTTCGCGTGCGTCTGATCGCTGCGATAGTCCAGCACGCCGTTATAGGAGCCGGCATTGAAGGTCTGGGTATCGGTATGGGTCGTGATCGGCCGGCGGTAGGGGTCGTTGTCGCGAAGGAACCGGATGCGGCCGAGCTTGTAGTCCAGGTCCTTCTCATTGTTGGATTCTTTGGAGAAGTCCCAGTGGACGTTCGGGTAGGCCGAGTACCGGGCGATCAGCCAGCGGAAGAACAGGTCGTCTTCGGGACTTCCCTTGGCGGGCCAATGGACCATCTTATTGTAGACCTTGATCATGATGTGGGCGATCATGCCCCGCCGGTAGAGGGCGTCGATGATCCGGTCGTAGTGCTGCCAGTAGGCGAGGTTCAGCCGGCTGTAGTCGGGCTGGTCGTTGCTGCCCTCCCATGCGTACCTCGGCGGCGGCCCGTAGTCGTCGTCGGCCGTCTTGCCCTTGCGCCAAGTGGTGTCATGGGCGTAGGCGTTCAGCAGCACGTAGTTGAACCCGCTGGCCGCCAGCTTGTCCAGAAAACGGTTCACGACCTTCAGTTCCGGATCGGCGGTATCGAGTGCCCACAGCCAGTCACACTCGTAGCCCACAAGAAAGAAACGCGTGCCATCGTCGAAGACGAAATGACGCGGATGCTGAGGGTCCACCCGCAACCCGCCGTGAACCGTCCGCAAGGGATTGGCAATGCAGACAAACGCCACCCGCCGGCCATCGAGAGCTGTCACGAGGGAGCGCGTCGTAAGCGTCCAGTCGCCCTCCACCGTTGGCGAGACGCGTATCTTCCATGTGCCGTCCCCATCATAGAAGCCCGGCACGGTCAGCTTCACGCCGTCGGGTCCGGTCACCTCGGCGGAAAACGGGACCTGGAACGGCCCTTCCGGCGTTCTATCGCCATGAAATGCGAAATCCTGGGGCTGCCAGCGAGGAACCTGGATGGGGGAGACCGCGCCGTGGACCAGCGGTCCGACCCAGGCCACTATCACCGTCGTGGTCACGACAACCAGTGTCTTTCGAGTAGTCATAGGTTAGCTAATCCATAGAGATGGCGATCAATTCGACGCCTTCTTTCTTGCCGAGATTGCGGGAGTACTTCTTTTCTGCGGCATTGTTCCAGTGTTCGTGCACGCCCAGGCTTTGCAGCGCCGTGCCATCGTCTTCCGGATCATATCGAGCCTTCGAGGGCGGATGGCCCGCCAACGCCGCCTCATGCAGGTAGCCGTCGACATGGCCGTTGAAACTCGGGTTGCCCTGGGTGAGATTGGGTTCGGAGCAAAGGAGGTCGTACCCCACAGAATCGAGAGCGACCGGGTCTTGCGACATCAGGAAACTCGAGAACCATCGGTTGTTCAGCGTGCTCCAGCGAACCACACTGAGAGACTGGTTCTTCGACGTGTAGAGTCCATCGCCGAAGTAGAGCAGAGTCTTGCCGCCGAGCTCTCTATGCCCCAACAACTGGACCAGCCCATTCACATTGCCGTGCTGGTAAGGCGTGGCATAGTCCCACAGGGCAAAGGCATGAAGGACGTTCGGGGCAAACGCTTTGGCCTGTATGTCATAGACCGACCCAAAGTGGTTCTTGGCAGCCATGGTAATGCCGAACACGCGATGGGGGCGGACCAAGGCGTAGTTGATGAGGTAGGTGGCCTCGGTGTAGATCTTGGGCAGGTACATGACAACCTTCGAGTTGCCGGGCAACGTGAAGTGGATGGGGCTCTTCATGTCGGGTTCGGCCTTGACCCGCTGCGGAGCCTCACCCCCCAGTTTGTCCGCGAAGGTCACTTGTTGGAAGTCCGGCCCGGGATGGGAGCGAATCTTGGCGTAGAGTATCTGGTTGAGGCAGCGCGACGGGTCCGCCAGCGTGACGCAAGCCCCGGGGACGCCGGCCACTTCAATCAATTGCCGAACCATAGTGTATACGGCGTGAGGGGTGGGATACCCGGCATTGCTCCAGGCTGTCCCCTTGGCATCGGCATTGAGATTGAGCTTGATGACAATCTTCTCTCCCTTCTGGTAGCCGCGCTCGCCCCGGCTATTCGTCTTGTTGTAGAAGTGAGAGAGTCTGTCCCACGCCTCGGCGTCTGATGAGGTCCCGGTGAGACTCTGGAGCGATCGGGAGAACATCCTGTCCACCGTGAGTTGATCGATGTTCTCATCCTGCCACCAATTGCCGGCCTTCCCGTCCCACGGGGTCGCGCGGAAGTCCTGCACCCAGACGACGCGACCGGGACTAATCCCTTTGCCGTCGCCCATCGGATTGTTGCAGCCTTCTCTCGGCGTCAGGTCCTGAACGATCGGTTGGCCGGGCGTGCGTGTCTGGGCTCTACCCATGCCATAGTAGCCGAGCGCCACTACGGCCACTACCGCCACCAGCGCTAGCATCTTACCGAGTCTCTGATAAACGAACCGGAAACCCGTGTACGCGAGCAGCAAGCCAACCAGATAGGCCAGAAAACCGGCTCCAATTCCGGCCGCCACTCGTTGACAGGGATAGGCGGCTCGGCTGGGCTTGGGAACCACTCGAAACAGGAACCAGCCAAGGGCCAGAACTCCCAATACAGGGAATAGGATCTGGGCGAGCCCCGTATCTCTCCGGAGTCCGGTGATACGGCCTGATTTCGGGCAGCGATTGACCAGTTGTTCCACTATCTTCAGGAGTGTGCTTCTCATGGTAATCCTCGTTCCCTTGTGACGATCGCAGATGCCGCGCGACAGCAATCGTTCAGCCTTCAAAATAGACGCCTGCGTTCACGAGGGCGTCCCGCAAATCGCGATAGGAGAGTTCCCGTATGCCGCAACTCTTGGCCGCACACAAGGCTGCCGCCGTGCCTGCCCCTTGGCCCTGGCCCATGCAGCAGACGGTGTTGCGCGTGGACATGTGGGCGTCGTGGTTGGAGGTGATCATCATGCCGCAGGCGTAGAGGTTCTCGACGCCCTTGACGCACAGGGCCTTGTACGGGATGCCGTAGGTGCCGCCGTTCTTGATTTGGAGCCGCGGGGCGGAATCGTGGAAACCGTAGACCATGACCTCGTCGTCGAAGTGCCGGCCCTCGAGCACATCGGGCAGTGTGATGTCATAGTCGCACTCGATGAGCCGGCCCCGGCGGATGCAGAGCTTCGGGCTCGTGCGGGCCATGAACGCCTTCTCGCAGCCGGGGACATACTGGCGGAACAGCTCAACCGCCTTGGCCATACGCTTACGGATCTCCAACTCGGCCTTGGCCACTTCGTCCCTGCTGGTCGGGCTCACCGGCAGCTTGAGGTTGCACTTGATGAACATCAGGTAGTTGTCGTGGACGGTCGTGGTGATGAAGGATATGCCGATGGCCTTGGCCGCCTCGGCCAGACCGGGCACATTGATCGCCGAGGTATCGGCTCCCGCACGGACAATCTGGTCCGCCCGGCCGCTGCGCATGCCCCGGGCCAGTTGGCCGGAGAGCTTGTTCGCCCGGAAGAACTCATAGTACCTGTCGATATCGACGTTCCCGACGCCTACGCTGTTGCAGACGGCATAGTCGTTGGGCTCGGTGTACTTCGCCCCGGCGTACGCGGCCAAGTCGCCGTAGGCGGTGCAGTCCACGAAGGACTTCGCGTAGAACGCCTCGCGCCCGGAGCGGCTCTCGACGATCACGCCGCGAACCCGCGAGCCATCCATGATCGCCCCCGCCAGCAGGGTATTGACGAAGACCTGCACGCCCGCCTCGACGAGCATCTCGAACGTGACGAGTTTGTATAGTTCCGTATCGATGGCGGTGCAAACCGAATCGTAGTTGTACCTCTCAAGCATCTCCGCGTGGCCGGAGCAGCCGCCGACCTTCATGAGCCGATCGATGATCTCCTGGGGAATCCCCCTGACCACCTGCCGCTTCGCGACACCGGGAAACGCCTTCCAGAGGTTATAGAAACTGTGTAACGCGGTACCGCCCTCGGTGGCCGTGCCGCCGGGATACCCCTTGACCTCGATAATGGCGGTCTTCGCCCCCTGCCGGGCCGCGGCAATCGCTGCCACAACGCCCCCTGTCCCGGCCCCGGCGACAACCACATCGAACTTCCGCACAGACAATCTCTTCTCGGGCTCTTCATAGAACTCCCCGCCAGAATTCGACACCGCCGCCCGCACCTCCGTTGCCAACCCGGCCCCGATCCCCACCAACAGCGTACTCTTTGAAAACTCCCGTCGATTCATTCCGGCCTCCTTCACCGCGCCGCGAGGATACTTCGATTCTTCGAGACCATTCTTCATCTGGTCCTCCTTTTCGTCATTCGATTACATACCTGATATATCAACTGGCGGGATCTGTCGTGGCGGCAATCCCGTACGTTCGATTCAGACGAGAACCTTCAGGGCCGGCCGGCGGAGCCATCTGTGAGCATTCTAACGTCAAAGCGCATTCGTTCAACCAGGTTTCGCGTGTCCTGCAGAAGCAAGGACTCCCTTGGTGGTTGAACACCAGCCTTTCCTCTGCCCCAGGTTGAGTGGCACATGCAGGATCAGCGCCGAACGTCGTCGCATAACCCGGTGGTGCCGGCGACACCAGTGGAGGTTTTCGAGACAGCCAGCCTTGGCCCATCTCGTTAAAGGGCACAGGCTATCGGTCCATTCCTGACAACCCCAAGCAGACCGGCCACTCTTCATAGCCAATCCGCCACAGGCAGTGAGCTGATCGCCTGACGCAGCACGGGATCAACATTCGTGTACACATCGTTTGTGAGCTGTGGGCTGGAGTGCTCCAGCAGCCGTTGTGTCACTGAGGTCGATACGCCCCTTTGGGCGAGCAGGGAGGCGAACGTCTTTCGCAGGTCGTGGAACTTCAAGTTAGGCAGCTTCATGGTCATCCGGATCCTCTCCCATTTCTTGGGGCTGAACCTATCGGTGAAGAGCTTCTCCCGGCCACCTGGGAGTGTGGCGACGTAGTTCGACAATTCCGTCATGACCTGCTCGGGAACCGGGCGTTCCGGCATCGCTTTGCCAGCCTTGCGGTTGCGGGTCGAGATGGTGTTCCGGTCAAAGTGAATATCGCCGATGCGAATGCGCGTGCAGGTACCGGGTCATGCCTTCGGCATAACAAATTCCGGGGATCGTGCCCATCAGGACTAGGCGATCATAGCAGGACAGCGTTCCGGCGATTTTGTCCGCGTGCCGTTCGGTGAACAGGACCATCGTGCCCTCTCTCGGGGGACTTGCGCCTTCGGGGCCTGGCCGCCGTCCGTGCGGCGACCAAGGCAAAGAGGCGGGCGGGCCGGACCGGGGCCGGCCGCCCCACCAGCTTCGAGCCCTGCTCCGGCGCTCGGGTCGCGTCCCCGCGTAGCCCTATCCTCCGGGCAGGCTGGAACTGGTACCGGCGCGACAACAGCAATCTGCGGACCCAGCTTGAGCGGATTCTCAAGCGGGCCGGCGTGGAGCCCTGGCCGCGGCTGTTCCAGAACCTGCGGTCCACCCGGGAAACCGAATTGACGGCCGAGTATCCCCTGCACGTGGTCACCTACTGGATCGGCAACACCGCCCGGATTGCCGAGCGGCACTACCTGCAAGTCCCCGATTCGCTCTACGAAAAAGCTGTGCAAAACGCGGCGCACGAGGTGCAAAAAGAGGCCCAGCAGGGAGCGCAGACGACTGCAAAGGGGTGCACGAAAACCGCACAGACGGCCCGGAAAACACGGAATTCTGGATTTCGGCTGCGCAAACCGACAGTGCAGAATTGGACGGATGGAGACGAAGGGAATCGAACCCTCATTCCGGCGATGCGACCGCCGTGTGCTCCCGTTACACCACGTCCCCGGGATCGAAATCCGGTGCTATTCTACCGGTTGTCGGTTGGAAAGCAAGCGTTGTCTGGCGGCTTTGCAGAAAATCCTTGGTGGTTGGTCAGAATTGCCACTTTTCGAAGCTGACGATGCGATCCAGGGCCTCGCGGCGATGCTCCTTGGGGGCATCCGCCGGGTAGCCGAGGGCCAGCAGCTCGATCACGACGATGTTGTCCGGAATGCCGACGATCGATCTGACCTTGTCGGCGTAGAACGAGCCGATCCAGCAGGTGGCCAGCCCTAACTCCGTTGCCTGTAAGCACATATGTTCCAGTGCGATGGCGACATCGATCGGCCCGACCCCTTGGCCGCAGCGCATCACGTGGTCGCTGACCGTGCAGGCCACGACGATCGCACCGGCCTCTTCCAGGAACGTCTGGTTGTTCGCCGCGGCGGCCAGCCTCTTCTTGGTCTGCTTGTCCGTCACCACCACGAACCGCCAGTCCTGGAGGTTCTTGGCGGAAGGGGCCTGCCGGGCCGCCTCCAGGACCGCCGTCAGGTGGTTTTGCTCCAGGGGCTTGTCCCGGTAATGCCGGCAGGAGTACCGGTTGCGAATGGCCTCGGACACGTCCATGATTTCACCCCTCGATAGCTTGGACTACAGGATCTTCACTCACTCGTCGTATTGCGCGAATATACGGGTCGGCGTGCATGGGTGCAAGCACGAAAAAAGCCGACCGCCCATCGCCGTCGGAGGGGTGTTGGTGCGAACCCATCCGCAAGCCGGCCTGGGCCGGCTCAATTGTTCAGGTGCAGGATCTTGGCGCCCTCGAAGCCGTTGAACCTCGTGGAGGAGGCGATGCTATACGCCCCGATGTTCTCCGTGTACAGGTAGTCCCCGATCTGCAGGTCCGCCGGCAGTTGCTCCGACAGGGAGATCTTGTCGAAGCTGTCGCACGTGGGTCCGACGACGGCGCAGACCTCCGCGGGTCCGGATTGGAACGCGTGGAAGTTGGGAATCCAGTGGTCGTAGACCACGCCGGAGAAGGTCTGATAGACGCCGTCGTTGATGTAGTAGAAGATCTTCCCCTCTCTTCGCGCCTTGCCGACGATTTCGGCGACCAGCACGGCGGCGGTGGCGACCATGAACCGTCCCGGCTCGGCAATCAGCTCGACGTCTTCCGGGAACAGCCGTTCGCATTCGGCGGTGACAATGCCGGCCAGCTTCTCGAATTGCGGGACGCGTGTGTCGTAGGGGACGGGGAACCCGCCGCCGATGTCCACGATCTTCACGGGGTAGCCCTTCTGGCGGCCATCGTGCAGGACCTGCGCCGCGATGTCCAGCGCCGCGGCGTAGTTGTCGAAGGTGGTACACTGGCTTCCGACGTGGAAGCTCAACCCCTCGACCACCAGCCCCAGGTCGAACGCCCGGCCGATCAAGCGCCGGGCGTCGCCGGGCTCGGCCCCGAACTTGGAGCTCATTTCCACCTGCGAGCCGATATCCGGGACTTTCAGCCGCAGCACCACGCCGGCGGTGTCGCAGTGCTCCTTGATCTTCTTGAGCTCATCCTCGTTGTCGAAGGTGACCAGGGGCTTGTACCGCCGGATCTTGCGGAGGGTGTCCCGGTCCTTGACTGTATTGGAGAAGATGATCTTGTCCCAGATGTAGACGTCCTGGTCCTTCTCCTCGAAGTGGCGGATGTACTCGTACACCTGCATGAACTCGTTGTACGAGGCCACATCGAAGCTCGCGCCTTCCTCGAACAGGGTCTTGACAATCTCCTGGTTGGAGTTCGCCTTGACGGCGTAGTAGGCCTGGACGCGGGGCAGGTGCTTCTTGAAGGTGCGGTAGTTCGCCCGGATCACCTCGTGGTCGATGATGAACAGGGGCGTGCCGTGTTCCCGCGCCAACGTGAGGGCTCGTTCTTTCATTCCGTCTGCTTCCATATGAGAAGTGTGAAGTTTGACGTTTGAAGTTCGAAGTCAGAGAACAGACTCTTCGAATCAAACATCACACATCAACAATCCAACCTACCCCCGGCTGCTTAGCTTTCCGATGAGCCTGGTCAGGGCCTCCACTTCCTTGTTGTTTTCCAGATAGGATTTCATCAGCTTGTCGTGCAGCTCGGGCCCGCGGTCGTACAGCCGCTTGAGTTTTTTGGGCCGGGTGGTCTGGAGACAGTAGGCCGCCATCAGCGGCAGGGCGACGGTAACATCGAGGTACGCCGTCACGGTCTCTTCCAGCTTCGTCGGGTCGATTTTGCCCCAACTGGCCGCCTCGGAGGGCGGGGCTCCCGACAGGCCGCCGGTGTCGGGCCGGGCGTCGGTCACGTTGATGTCGTAGTCCTGGCCGACTTCCGGAATCATGAGGACTTCCTGGATCTGCGGCTCGGTCTGCAGCATGAAGTTCTTCGGACTGCCGCCGCCGATCAGGATGACGCCGGTCTTGCCGTGCTCATATTTCTTGGCGTTCAGGATGATGGCCGTCGAGTCATTGACGTCGAGGCTGGGATTGATCTTGAGCCGGAACCGGTCCTGCAGGCCCTTGGCTTCGGCCAGCAGCTCCAGACCCGCCACGTTCATCCCGATGGTCGAGTCGCCCGGGGAGGAGGTGAAGACAGGAATCCCGTTGCGATAGGCCGCCGCCAGAATGCTTACCTGTCCGATGCCGTTCTTCTGCTCGTGCTCGGAGAGGATCTTGCCCAGGTGGTAGTAGCACTCCCGGGTCCCCATTTCCTTCTGAAACTCCGGCCGGATGAGGATGCGCCGGAGCCTCCGGTCAGTCTCCATCAGGACATCCTCATAATCGAAGAGGATGTCATAGATGCGCGTGACGCCCTTGTCCCGGAGGTCCGCGTCATCCACGTGATGGCTGCCGCGGTGCATCGGCAGGTCGAACGCGAAGTGCATGTCGTGGTACATGTTGGCGCCGGTCGCGGTGATCCAGTCCACGAAGCCGTGGTTCATCAGTGGAATGATCGCGGCCGGTCCCAGCCCCGCGGGCGTCAGGGCGCCGGCCAGGCTCAGGCCGACCGTCACATCATCCTGGGAATACCGATCCCGCAACAGTTGGCAGGCGGACCGCAGCCGTCCGCCGTTGTAGGCGTCCAGGTTGTCGATCAGTTGCACGATATCGGTAGTGCCGGAGATCGGCTCCGGGAGAATGCGTTGGCCGCCCAGATATTGCGATTTGCCGCGGCACGGTGCCTTGTCTTTTGCCATGATCCTGTCTATTCCTTTCTATGGCTCTGTGAGTCTGTCCCTTTACTGCACACGATACGGTGATCGCGTGGTGGGCATTCTACTGTACAGTCCCCACGGTGGGAAGCGGCAAGGGGAACTCTTCAGGGTCATTGCATGGGACAGAAAGGTCGAGGGGTTGAACGGCGCGTGATAGGGACCCTACGCGGAATGCACGGCCCGCGCCCGGCGGGGTGTGTATCACGCACCGCCATCATTGGGCCCGACCCGCTTGCATTGCCGTCCCGTTTTGTGTAAGGTGGGTGACAGCTTGTCGGCTCGACTGGTTTCCCGCTGACCGTGGGAATCCGGGCGGTTAGCTCAGTTGGCCAGAGCGCCTGCCTTACACGCAGGATGTCGCAGGTTCAAATCCTGCACCGCCCATTCCTGTAAGGCGTGATCAGCCAAAGAGTTATGAGCAAATCATTCGCGTGTCACTCACCTCGGCAAATGCAGTGCTACAGTTATCACTACACTTTTGCAGGTGATTTGGAGGTACGTACCGCGCCGAGAAGCAGACCAGCATCGAATCCGGTGTATTACCACAAACACACTGGGCAGTATTACGTTGCGCGGTCAGGAAGACGCGTCGATCTTGGGGCGGACCATGGTCAAGCCCTCAGACACGAGAGTGCTGCCCCCCGCGATTCACGCCGGCAGGTGCTTCGCCTGGGCCGCAAGTGCTTGACTCCGTGCCTGACCCCGGAAGTACCCCAATTGCGCGAGTCTCCCCCACGCCGGAGGACAACAACACCCGCGCTGGTCGTGCCGGCGCGGAAGTATGCCAGATTCCCGGTCGAAGCAGCGGGTTTGGGCCCGCCAGGTGAATATGATTCCGGAGCACGGCACAGTCTTGGGCGTCTCCGTTGTCGAAGGTCCGTGCCGGCTCGAAGGGGAAGCGTCGCGTCATCTCCCCTTGGATTTCCCGGATGATGCCCTTCTTCACGAAGGCCGCGGTCGCAATGTACACGCAGTCCTTCGCCCCGTATGGGTCGGGTGTCCCCCGAGTCAGTCCGGATTTGTGCGCGGGGTGCTTGAAACGCACAGGGCCGATCGGGTATAATTTGTCGGCCGGTTTCGTGAGCGCGTCTCAGGATGAAGATCCGGGCCGCGGCTGTAGCTCGCTGGAAACCGACTCGGGTGCCCGACGACCGAGAGGTCATTGTGCAACGGATGCAGGCAAAGGGGGACAAAGTGCTGCGTTATATCCGCCGTTGGTTGGGGACGAAAACCGGGAAACCGGAGAAAGCACGGCCCGCGGGAGCGCCGGTTTTCGAGGCGCTGGAGTCGCGCTTGCTCATGGATGCCAACCTGCCGGAGGTCCAACCGCTTCCGACGGACGGCCAGCAGGCCCTGGGAGCCCTCCATCTGTCCCCTGCCTTGTTCGTAGAGAACCAGGGCCAGTGGGATGACTCATCCGTCCGGTACCTCCATGACGGCACATCGGTCGATGTGGCGGTCACCGACACGGGGCTCTCGTTCCAGGTCACCGGCCAGTATCCGGGCCAGGAAGCGAAGGCAACTGGTTCTGTCCCAGGGGTGTATGACGCCTGGCCGGGAACCGGTACGGCACTGCAGGTGTTCGAGTTCTCGGTCTCCTTCCTGGGGGCCCGCACGGTCCGGCCGGTGGGACTGCAGCGGTCGGGGACCCGATTCAATTACTATGTGGGTGACCCGGACAACTGGCGGGCGGGTGTGCCTTCTTACAAGACCGCGGCGTATGAGGAATTATATGAGGGGATCGATCTGCATGTCCGGGGTCTGCGAAATCGTGTGAAGTACGAATTCCACGTGGCGCCGGGGGCGGACTACCGTCAGATTGCCATTCGCTACGAAGGCATCGAGGGCCTTTCGGTAGCAGCGGACGGTGCGCTGGAGGTGAACCTGGGCGCAGAGCGCGGCGTGATCCGGGATGGGGCCCCCTACCTGTACCAGGAAATCGGAGGCCAGAAGGTCGCGGTGGCCGGGCGC
This sequence comes from Planctomycetota bacterium, assembly GCA_025459125.1. Taxonomy (GTDB): domain Bacteria; phylum Planctomycetota; class Phycisphaerae; order Sedimentisphaerales; family Anaerobacaceae; genus PLanc-01. The sequence continues at coordinate 19,007 of JALORE010000109.1, forward strand.
TTCGTGGTGCTCGACGATCGGACCTATGGCTTCGAGGTCACCGGCGCGATCGATCCGGACCACGTCCTGGTGATCGACCCGGACCTGACCTGGAGCACCTACCTGATGGTAATGGTATTGCGGTGGATGCCTCCGGCGTCTACGTGACGGGCCGAACCGCATCCCCCGGTTGGACGAGCGGCGGGTACGACATCGCCTATAGCAATGCCTACGACGCCTTCGTCGCCAAGCTCGACTTCAATGGACAACACCTCTGGAGCACCTACCTGGGCGGCGACGTGAACGACACTGGCTCCGCCATTGCGGTCGACTCGGAGGGCTACGTTTACGTGGCCGGCGACAGTCTCAT
>JALORE010000364.1 GCA_025459125.1 Planctomycetota bacterium
AGCGGTTCACAGTCCGTGAGTCTGATGGACGACTCCTGTATCTGTCAAACTCTGGGAGTCCCCCGGCAGAGCCGGGGGATTACCCATGTATTTACGATTTGTGATTTCGGCTTCGCGCTCAGCGCGAGCGGGCTCCCGGGAAGCGGACACACGCACAAGATCACGGCTTCGACGGCTGCGTCAGCAGGTAGCTCTGGGCTGCGAGCAGGACCGTGTCACGACCCCGGGCGAGGTCTTCGGCCTTCGGGCGCACCGGCACATCCGGTTCCAGACCCCGGAATTCGATCGGCCGATTCAGATAACCGGTGTACGCTTTGACCGGGAGAGACACCCGGTATAGACCATTCTTCAGTGTATACTCAATCTTGCGGGATGAGGCTCCGGCGGTCGTCTGGCCGAAGACGCGGGCCCGCTGGCGGGCGATGAACCAGGAGGCCCAGCCTTCGCCGGCACTGATGCAGCGTTCGTCGACCAGCAGGGCCAGAGGGCCCCGGAACCGCGGGCGGTTCGGCTCGGCGCCGACCTCATCCAGGAAGAAGTTGCGATGGGCCCGGTCCGAATCGAAGCCGCCGCCGCTGTTGCCGCGGACATCGATGATCAGGCCCCGCGCGGTCTGGAACTCGCCGACGGCCTGATCCAGCTTCTCGATCAGGTCGCCGCCGACGCGGCGGACGTAGATGTAGCCGATCTCGTCGTCCAGTCTCTTCCAGGACACGGAGCCGGCATCCTCGATGCCGGGGATCGGGACCGGCAACCGGGGCACATAGCCGGCCTTGAGGCTGGCCCGCATCTGGCACCGGCGTTGCTTGCCCTGCGTGTCCACGAGGCTCAACGAGATCGGGGCGTTCTGCGTGTCTTGGCGGGCGAAGAACCGCAAGGCGTGATAGCGCAGGTAGCGCTGGCTGGAGTAGCCGGCGTAGGTACGGTAGAGACGCATTGCTTTCTCGATGGCCGTGGCCGCCGGCTGGTCGTTCACGTGGGTGACGATCTGCCCGAGCGTCAGGCCGGCTTGCGCCGCGGGACCCTCCGGCACGAGGAAGTAGACGACCGCGCGACCCTGATCGTCGTCGAGGCAGGCGAACCCGCCGTCCCACACGGGAAACGCAGGCTGGGGCACGTCGGCCGAGCCCTTCATAAGAAGGGCATGGCTGTCCTGCAGACGGGCGACCAGCTCCAGACACAGCAGCCCGAATTCCTCGTCGGTCTTGACGCTCTCTACACGCGGCAGCAGCTCCCGACCGACCGCCTCCCAGTCGATGCCCTTGAGCTCGAAGCATGGGTATTGCCTCCCGAGTGCGGCGTGCAGATCGCGCAGGGCCTCGGCGTAGGAGACACCGGAGTCGCCCCGATTCGCGGCCGGGGCATCCTCGCGTCCGGCACGGCGGGACATGTCGGGGACCTCGAGACGGCGCGGGTTGGCCGCCCGCCGAGCCTGGGCAGCCACGGTCGGGTGTGGACTCGCCACCAGGGCGTGGACTCTCTCCTCCACGCCGGAGATGTCAAGTCCGGGCAGCCCCCCGTCGAACCCGGCGAGCAGATGGAGCGTGTTGGCCAAGACCATGGGATCATCGGCTTGGAGACAGCGACGCACCTGGTCGTGCAGGCGAGCGCGCAAAGGATCGGGATCGGTCCAGGAATGGAATAGGAACAGGAGGATACTGATGTCGGCATCCTTGCGGGCCAGGCACGGGCCGAGCCATTCGCTGCCCAGAAACTCCCGAACCTGGGGGAGGTGATCGTTCGCCACCATGTAGCGCAAGGCCCGCCAGAATTCCCCCCCGTTCGACCATCGGCCCCGCAGCGCCTCGGCGAAACGGTCGAAATGCTCGGGACCCAACTGCAGCGCCAGCGGGTCGAGATTCTCCCGTTGCTGCGAATCCAACGTGGCCGGCACGACCGGCCGGTAGTCGAGCGTGAGCTTGCCGGCAGCGACTTGCGTCTGCAGCCAGGACTTCCAAGCCGCCGGGTCAGGCAGCCTCTGCCCCGTCAAGCGGCCCAGGGCTTCCCGATAGACATTACGCACCGGGGTATAGATCTCCGTGCCATAAGCGCGGATGAGATCGTCGACGACGCCGGGGTCCTGCCGGGCGGCCAAGGCGCGGATCGTCGCCGTACGGACTTCGGGATCCTTGTGGTAGAGAAACGCCACATGCACCGCCGGCGCCGCGGCGTCCGACAGCACAGCGTGCGGCTCGATCCGGCGCAGGGCGAGTTGAGCCTCCGCCGCCACCATCGGGTGCGGACTCGCCAACAACGTGCGGATCCTGTCAGCCACTCCCGAGACCTGGAAGCCAATGTCACGCTCCTGCTCTCCAGTGAGCATCTGCAGGGCATGGGCCACGGTGGTGGGGTCGTCCGCATCCAGGCAGCGGCGCAGTTGGTCGTGGATGCGATCGCACAGCGGGCCGGGGGCAGCCAGGTAGCCGAGAAGCCCGAGGAGAAGCTGGCTCTCCACATCCGGCTGAGCCAGACACAAGCTCACGCATTCGGCGCCGAGAAACTCGCGCACCGGGTCAAGATGATCGTTGGCGACCATGTAGCGCAAGGCGTTCCGCAACTCGGCCTCCGGCGCCCGTTTGCGGCGGATCACCCCGGCAAAGTGGGCGAAGTGCTCCGGACCCAACCGCAGCGCCAGCGGATCGAGATGGGCACGTTGATTCGGGTCCAGGTCCGCCACGACGATCGGCTGGTAGTCGATCGTGACCTTACCGGAAGCAACCTGGCTCTGGAGCCACGCCTTCCAGGCCCAGGGACTGCGCGGCCTCGGACCGATCCACGCCGTCAAGACTTCGTCGTACGCATTGCGCACGAACCGGTACGTTTCCACACTGCACGCACGGATCAGATCGTCGATGATGCCAGGGTCCCGACCGCCGGCCAGGGCACGGATCGCCGCCGTGCGGACCTCGGGGTCCTGGTGATAGAGCAGGGCCACATTCGCCAGCGGCGCCCGGACAGTGCCGGGGGTCAGGTCGCGAGGATTGATCCGCAGCAGCGCACGTTGGGCCTGGGTCGACACGGCGAAGTGCGGACTCCCCAGCAGCGGCCGGATCCGGTCGGCGATTCCCGGGACTTTGAAGGCACCGGCCCGTGCCCCCTCGACACCCGCCAGCAGGCGCAGCGTGTTGGCAACCAGCGTGGGATCATCCGAGGCCAGGCAGCGACGGACCTGCTCGTTGATGCGCTCGCGCAACGGACTGGGGTCCGCCACGCAGCCGAGGAACTGGGCGACCGGAATCAGATCCACCTCCCGGCGCGCCAGGCATTGGTGGAGAAACTCGCCACCCAGGAATTCACGCACCGGGTCGAGGTGATCGTTGGCGATGAAGTAGCGCATGGCGTCCCACCACGGCCCCCCCGGCGACATCCGATCCCGGGATGGCCTGCCCTGGGACGAGCCGCTCCGGACGGTCTCGGCAAAATGAGCAAAATGCTGGGGGTCCAATTGCAGCGCCAGCGGATCGAGGTTGGCACGCTGGTTCGGGTCCAGGGCCGGCGGCGCGATCGGCTGATAGTCGATCGTGAGTTGACCGGCATCGACCTGGGTCTGGAGCCACGACTTCCAGGCCGAGGGACCGCGCGACGTCGGGCTCCCGTAGGGACGCAGGACCTGCTCATACACATTCCACACGTCGACGCGCAACTCCACCGTGTACGCGCGAATCAGGTCGTCGATGAGGTCGGGGTCCTCCCGGACCGCCAGAGCACGAATCGTCGTCATCCGGACTTCGGGATCCCGGTGGTAGAGAAGAGTCACTGTGGCCCGAGAGGCTTGGGTTCCAGCAGGCGAAGCACCCTGCCCACCCGCATGGCCGCCCCCGGGCCATATGCCCACCGACAGCGCGATCAAGAACCACCTGGTCCGATCCCCCAGGAAACCGCTCCAACGACAGGCGTGCATGCACGTCTCCCTTCACGATGGGCCGGATAGGCCCACAATCTCGTTGCTCGCGTCGACGATCTCGCCATCAGGATAGCGGACCGCGCGGCCAGGCACCAGAGAGAACCGGCCGCGCGGTGATTCCTTATATCTTCTTCGCGGAGATCTTCGTTCCATTCAGATCGGCATCGAAGCCGACGGTCCGACCCTGATCGTCCTGAAGGAATGCCAATTTCAACAAGGAACCGAACGTGAGATAGAAGAATCGTGTCGGCGCTTCGGGGCTCAACTCGTATCTGGTCATTCCCGGCACGTCGAGGTAGAGCCGATTGGCCTCCCGCACCAGGGTGACAACCAGTCCCGGGATAGGCGCTCCCGTGAGCTGGTACTGCCCGACGTACCGGTTGTAGATCTCCGGATCGACGTCCATGGCACGTCGGACCTTCTGCTGCTGTTCCAACTCGCGGATCTTCTTCTGCGCGAAATCGTTGGCGGCAAAGGTGGGAGGAAACAGGGCGGGCAAATCGAAGGAGTGCTTTCCCTTCTTGAGCTCTTCGGCCAGGTCAAAGGTCACGACGTTTTCGAAGTTGTGGAAGTGGTAGACGTGGACGGTCCGCCGCTTGAGGTCGTAGATGTTCGAATACAGGGTCTTGGCCTCTCCTTCGGCGTGCACCGCCGCCAGGATGCGCCGGCACAACGGCACGGAGACTTCCTCGCTGGCGCGGAGCATGCTGACCGCGATCTTGTAGCGGTCGCAAGGCTCCTGGCCGGCTGACGTTTGCGACTGGTAGAAGTTGGTGACGACCTGGAACCGGCCCTGCTTGCGGACCACGTCGTCCCCCTCGATGATGGCGCTGTCGCCGGTGGCGTCGCCGAACATCAGCATGGCCCGTTCCAGGAATTCCAGGTTGTACCGGTCGAAGACTGCCAGGACCTGGGCCACCGTGCCACACTCGGACATCACCTTATCGATGAGGCTGCCCGGGTACGCCGGCTTGCCGACGGAGCGCACCACCTTGCGCGGGGCGGTGGCGAAGCCGTCGAAGAACAGCCCACGCTCGTTCATGCCACCCTGGGGGTTGAAATCATCGAAGCCGAAGTAGACCCGCCCGAGCCTGCCCTCTTCCGCCGGCACAAACCACACGTGCGTGCGGGGATTGTAGTAATCCTCGTTGTTCCCGACGAGCACCGTGTCCCCCCGGGCCACCAAAAAAGCGGTGCACGCCTTCGTCACGTCAGCCAGAGCCAGCAATCCCGTAATAAGCACAATGGCGGTGCGTCTGTTCATCCCGCGTACCTCCGATAGGATAGATGGGACTCCCAGGGCCACTCTTTTCAAGGTGGCACATGAGTTGCCCTGTATTCAAGGTTTGTGATGGGTGGCAGCGGCGAACGCAGCTCGCCGCTGGCTCGCCGGATCGGCAAGAACGCCATCGGCAAGCTCCGAAGACTGCGCCTGCCGCTGCCACCCCTGCCTAATACCGTGACCGGGCCGAATCGATGGCACCCACCGCTTCAGATCCGCGGCTTGCCCGTCAGCCTACGTCGGCCGGTGCAGGAAGCCGATGGTCGATTCCATGATGCGGGCCTGGAAGGCTTCCTGCTGGGCCGCGCGGCTCTGGCTCTGCAGATCGTCGAGGTTGGCCCGGCAGAACCGGCAACCGAGGGTATTCAGATGAAACTCGACGTACTGCTGCCAGTCGGGCTCGAGCGTTCCGAGCATGTAGGCGCCGATCGTGTTGCGCTTGGGACAACTGAACCGATAGCGTTCCCACAGATCGGTCAACAGGTGCTCGAACGCCTCCGCGGAGGGGTCCATCGGCAGCTTGTGGCGGGCGATGTGCTCGCGGATCTGCTTGAGGTTGC
>JALORE010000365.1 GCA_025459125.1 Planctomycetota bacterium
CTTCGTGAACCGGCTCTTCCGTGTCGGCAATGATGTGGCCCTCGTGGGCCGCGTTCATCGCTTGCGCTATCGCTTCCGCCAACTGCTCGACGTCGGCCAAGATCGCCTGCTTCACTTCTTCGGCACTCACGCGTTTGTCTTCCCTGACCCAATCTCCTTTCCGAAAGGTTCCTAAGTCACTGCAAACAAAGGAGTAGCGTGGCGCCAGAAAGAAATCTCACACACCTCCGAGCATGTCGGTCGCGGTCTCGACGAGTTGACCCGGACCTCCGAGAAGAGCCGGGAAGCACTCGAGAAGCACGAGCAGGAGTTCCAGCGGTACAAGGATTGGCCGGGGCTGAAATCCAAGCCGATCGAGCCCTCGAGAGTCCTGGAGGCTCGCTGAGGTGCCGGCGGAACCGGCCGCTTCTTGCCGAGGACAAGGCCGGTGTCGGCCCGGACGCCGTAGCTGTTGGATTTGATGATTCGCCGACGCTGGGGGGATCGACGCGGGTTGTGCCCCGGGGTTACGAGGGCGACGCGGCCGCAGCGCAGAGTGGCTGGGGCTCCTCCCCGGGGGAGACCGGCATCCTGGGCAGCGTGAAGAAAAAGGTACTGCCTTCCCCGAGGGTGGACTCGACCCAGACTCGTCCGCCGTAGGTCTCTACGATCTTCTTGACGAGGCTCAGCCCGATGCCGGTGCTCTCGCTGTCCTCGTGGGGCGCGAGCGTTTGGAACAACTGGAAGATCCGGTCATGATACTTCTGGTCGATGCCGGGACCGTTGTCGGTGACACTGAACGTCCACCAGGCGTCGTCGCCGCGGCAGCTGAGGGTGATGCGGCCTTGCGGCTTGTCCAGGTACTTGATGGCGTTGCTGAGCAGATTCTGAAAGACCTGGCGCACCCGGGTCCGCTCCAGGCAGATGACCGGCAGCGCGTCCGGAAGGATGATCTCGATGTGGGAGGGCGGGGCCAGCAGATCCACGATTTCGGGCAACAACGCCGCAAGATCCACCCGGACGCGCTCCTCGCACACGCGCCCGACCCGCGCGTACTGCAGAATCCCGTCGATCAAATCCTGCATCCGGCCCGTCCGGTTCTGTAGCAGGCGGCACTGCTCCTGTCCCTCCGGACCGAGCCGATCCGCGTAATCCGTGGCGATCCAGTCGGCCAGGGTGCGAATCCCCCGCAGCGGCGCCTTGAGATCGTGCGAGACCACGTAGGCGAACGCGTTGAGCTCCTGGTTGACACCCGCGAGCTTGTCCTCTGTCGCACGGTGCTCGCTGATCTCCTTCCGGAGCTTTTGATTGATCTGCGTGAGCTCCTCCGAGCTGATGTCCAGCGAACGCTCAATCAGACGCCGGTCCGCGTCGAAACCATCATAGGCGTCACTGATCGCCTCGAACAGGGGTTCCAGCCCTGGAGGGACGGCTTCCCCGCCGCCCAGGAACTTCTCGATCTGACGCTGCAACAGCTTGTTCATGGTCACGAGGTGCGTTCGGAGAACGTGGTGATGGTCATCGTCTGGTTGTGCAGTTCGGGCTGCTTCTGCGCGGGGCCCACGGGGCAGATCTCGCCGTACGAGTAGAAGCCCGTCAGGGCGGTACCCTGGCCCAGCGTGTCGCGGACGCTCTCGACTTCCTCATCGACCCGCTGTTTGAGCACCAGCTTGCGGCCGACGCAACTGATGAGCATGGCCAGGTCCGGGGTGGATGAACCCGCGACCCGCGACTGTCGGGCGGAGTCGGCGGCGCCGTCGACCAGCCGCTCGACGTTGGCTTTCATCAGGCGGGCCAGGCTGCCCTCGGGCACGTCGCCGGCAAAGGTCATGCTGCCGTCCGCTTCGTTGATCGCCAGAATCGTCCGCACCAAGCGTTCGTTGCCGTCCGCCCGGGAGACGCTCAGCGGGAACAACAGCCCGGTAGCCGGCAGGCCGCCGGCCTGATCGCCCAGGTACTTCTGGTATAATTGCAGGATCGACTGCCCGTCCAACTCGTAGACGACGTTGGCTCGGGACCGGGTCACGATGCGGTCGGGCCCGAAGGAGTCCCAGCCCCCCCGGGAGCCGTAGCCGATCTGCAGGGCATCCCCATAGAAGCCGATCGCCGCGATCGTGCTCTTCCCGGAAGGAGCGTCCAGAAACACGACGGTCTCCTTGAACCGGGCCTGATCTCCGGCCAAGCCGCCCGTCACCGCCGTGGCGGGCGGCAGTTTGCTGCGCAGGCCCTGGGCCAGCGCGCTGCCGTTGACGTTCAGGCCGTCCGACAGGACGAAGACGTGGACCAACCCGTCCGGATTCAGCGCCTCGGCCAAGCGGGTTCCGGCGTCGAAGCTGTCTTCCATGCGGTGCACCGCCGTCTGGGCGAACTGCAGCCACGTTCTTTCGAAGAAGACGCCGGTGGCCGTGACAGAATCGTCAAAGACCCGGTTCGCCACGATCTCGCCGGCCGTGGAACAACCGACGATGTGCGCTTGCGGAAAGGCGTCACGTATCTCCCGGAGCAACGTTGCCCGGCGCAGGACGCCGGTCTCGCCAAAGGCGAAGACCACCTGGATTCGGTCGCTTACGCCGTTGGTGGAAAGGGAGCGCCAGCCGGTCGCTTCCATCCAGTGCTTCTGTACGATCTTCATGCTGTCTTCCTCCGCGCGCTGCTCTCAGATCACCTCACCTGGATGCCGATCCGCCAGGCCCGATCGGGCCCACGATCGCTATCGGCCAGAAGGAGGGAACGGTTCGTCCGAAAGACTCCGGCAGGCCGCAAGAACACCCGCGCGGCGTCGGCCGCCGGTGGCGACCACGTCATCTGCGGCCGGCGGGCAGGGCGTTGAGAGACCAGTATCCGTCGATGATCTTCAGCGCCTCCAGCGCTTCGGCGTACGTCGAGGGCTTCACGACGTACCCGACGGCGCGGAGGTCAAAACTGTGTACGATGTCCTGTCGCTCCTGGGAGGAGGTCAGGACGATCACCGGGATCTCGACCAGGGAAGGATCAGCTTTGACAGCCTGCAGGAACTCGGTGCCGCTCATGCCGGGCAAGTTCAGATCGAGCAAAATCAGCCCCGGTTTCTCGTTGGCCGCGTCCCGCAGGTACACCAACGCCAGCTCGGCGCTGGGGGCATGAATCATCCGGTCGGCGGCTCGCAGGTCGCTCATCGCCCGTTTGATGATCATGACATCATCGGGACTATCTTCCACAAGCAGTAATGGTCTGGCACCCTTCATTGATTCGCTCCACTCCGTGATCCGGTATCTCGCTCAGTGTCCAGTACAGGTTGATGGTTCGAACCGCTTCCACGAAGTTCCGGTAGTCCACCGGCTTGACGATATAACCCGCCACGCTCAACCGGAAGCTCTCCGTCACGTCCTGTTCCTCACTGGAGGTGGTCAGCACGACCACGGGGACTTTCTTCCACCGGGGATCGGCCTTGGTGATCCCGAGGAACTCGATGCCGTTCATTTTGGGCATATTCAGATCGAGAAGAATCAGGCAAGGCTTGTCGTGCGCCTCGTCTTGAAGAAAGGCCAGGGCATCTTCACCATTGACGACGTGCACGAGCGGGTTGCCTACCTTCAGGTCGCGAAACGCCCGTCGCACAGTCATCGCGTCGATGTTGTCGTCCTCCACCAGCAGTACCGGCCTGGAGTCTCTCATGAAACTACTCCTTGTTCTTGCTTCGCTGTCGTGATTCTGTCAGGCTTCCCTCATCGAGGAAGAACAATCATCCAGGCCCCTGCAGGAAAGTCTATCGACCATTGGGGCCTCGACTTTGACGAAATCCGGGGACTATGGTTCGAAACGCAGGATCCGGCCCTCCGCGGGGAATCCGGGAGCGCCGCGCGAGTCGCCGGCTCGGCGATTCTGGGACGTTGCACGCGGAGGCGAGGGTGAATCCTGCTCCGCCGCCGGGGGAGGCGGGTCGCTCCCGGCTACAAGTGCTGCACGGCCGCATCGTGGTGCGTCAGCAGGTACCGCTTGTCCGGGCCGCCCAGGTGTTCCCAGGGCAGGACTTCGTCGGACGTGAATCGTCGTCGGGCGGTCGTGTCGAGGTCTATCCCGGTCTCGGTGAACGCCTTCTGCCAGAGACCGTAGTCGAAGCACTCGTCCCAAAGATCGAAGCGGGCCCCGCGGCGCCACGCGGTTTCGATGATCGCGGCAGAACGCCGGTCGCCGCGCCCCAGGGCCGCCTCGAGGATGCTCTGGTCGATCGCGTGGAACTTGAACTGGAGGAACTTCGCGCGGAGCCGGTTCTTCTCCTCGAGGATCAGCCGCCGGGCCTGCTCGAAGTACTCCCGCGGGCTTTGGGGCAGCCAGCCCAGGGGCGTGTGGGGTTTCGGGACGAACCAACTGATGGTGATGTTGATGCTGCCGGTTTTGCCGTCCACCTGTCGGCGCAGCGTCGCCAGGCGCCAGGCCAGAGCGACGATGGCTTTCACGTCGTCGAGTGTCTCACCGGGCAGGCCAACCATGAAGTACAGCTTGAGCTTCTGCCAGCCGGCCCGGTACGCCTCCTCGACCGTGGCGAACAGATCGCTGTCCTTCAGGGGCTTGTGGATGATCTGCCGGAGCCGCTCGGCGGCGGCCTCTACCGCGATCGTCAAGCCGCTCTTGCGCACCGAGGTGAACAGTCTGGGCACCAGCTTCAGCTGCTGATCGACCCGCAGGCTGGGGATCGACAGACCGACGTGCTTGTCCTCGAAGTAGCCGTGCAGCCGCGTGACCAGCTCCTCCAGGCGGGGATAGTCGGCGGTGGACAGGCTCAGCAGGCTGACTGTGTCGAAACCGCTCGCCCGGTAGGATTCCTGCGCCAACTCGAGGACTTTCTCGAGGCTGCGGAACCGGATGGGGCGCCGGCAGTAGCTCGCCTGGCAGAACCGGCAGCGGCCGGGGCAGCCGCGCATGATCTCAACGCTAACCCGCTCATGGACCGCTTCGGCAAACGGCACGATGGGCCGCGTCGGCACCGGGGCATTCTCGAAATCCTCCACGACCGCGTTCTCGAACCGCGTCCGCAGCTCGGGCTCGGTGGCCCGGAATGAGACGACCCGCTCGCCTTCGTACTCGAAATCGTAGAACTGCGGGACATAGGCCCAGTCAAACCGCCGGGCAATCTCGCGCAACACCTCGTCCCGGCGTTGGCCGGTCTGCCGGGCCGCCCGCAGCAGGTGGACCAACTCGACGATGGCCTGCTCCCCCTCCCCCAGCACGAACAGGTCGATGAAGGCGGCCAGGGGCTCGCAACAGTTGGCCATGCCGCCGCCGGCGATGATGAGCGGGTCGGCCTCGGTCCGGTCGGTGCGCCGGACCGCGATTCCCGCCAGATCGAGCATGTTCAGAACGTTCGTATAACACAGCTCATTGCTCAGGCTGAAACCGACCACGTCGAAGCGGCGCAGCGCGGCCTTGGACTCCAGGCTGAACAAGGGGATCCGCTCCCGGCGTAGAATCTGTTCGGCGTCGGTCCAGGGGGCGAACACCCGCTCGGCCGCGACGTTGGCCATCTGGTTGAGAATATGATAGAGAATGGCCAGACCCGCGTTGGACATGCCCACCTCGTACACGTCGGGAAAGCACAGCGCGAAGGTCACATCGCATTGGCTCAGGTCTTTGCGGACCTGATTGACCTCGCCCCCGATATACCGGGCCGGCCGCCGCACGAAGGGCAGGAATTTATCCTCGATCTGGGAAGCGAGTATCTCAATGGGCGTATCGATCATGGGATCATCATATGCACAGGATGAGCGGTTGACAAGATTCCT
>JALORE010000006.1 GCA_025459125.1 Planctomycetota bacterium
GGGCCGTGCCGACGCACCCACAGGCTGCCCCAGCGCCACTCCTGGGCGCGTTCCGCCAGCTGGGCCCGCAGGGCATTGGCCTCCACATAACGCAGGGCCGGCAGCAGCGGGGCGTCCGACCGCCGCAGGCCTTGGGCCATAATCCGCTGGAACGCTTCGTAGTCGCCGGGCTCCTGGAACAGCGGCAGTCGCATCACGCGTCGGTTTAGCACGTGATAGGCCATTCCTTCCACGGTTATTCGAGGAGGTCACGCCATACCGCAAGGGTACAATAGGCCGCTGCTATTGGGCAACAGAAATCATCCTGACACCTTTTCTCCCACTGACACCTTTTCTCCAGAGGGTGGGGCCCTGCCGGGCTGTCAGGACGCTTGACCCGGATGAGCCCCTTTCCCCTGCCTGACAGTCAGGACCGCCATGTACTTTGGTTGGCGGCTTTGGCGGTCTTCGGGTTTTTGGGCCATTACAGGCGGTATGTGCTGCGCGGGAGGGCTAAAGTAAGTTAGCGGGCTCGTCGATATTGGTGGTCTGAGGAGTTCAAGGGTGTCAAAGGAAAAGGGCCTATAATGTCCGCATCTGCAAATAGCCCGCACCAGATCGTCCAGATCGGCTGCCACGCCAGCGTCCAGGACGCGGCGGCCCGGATGTTCTCGCATAACGTCGGCTGCCTGATCGTCGTCGACGATCAAAACCGCTTCGTGGGTCTGGTGACCGAGCGCGATATCGCCCGGCATGTGGCCGTGGCGCTGGATGGGGGGGCCGGCTTGGGTCCTCAAACGCGACAAGATGCGTTTGGGGTCCCCGTCTGCGTGGCCCAGATCATGACCGAGCACGTGGTCTCCTGCCCGCCGGGGACGACCAGCAGCGAGGCCCGCCGGATCATGACCGAACATCGCATCCGGCACCTGCCCATCGTCGACCAGGGAATCGTCGTGGGCATCCTTTCGGCTCGCGATATTATGGGACAACAGCTCCTGGAAGACCGCGCGGCCGCCGAGGAGGTGGCCATGCTCTCGAAGTGTCTCAAGAGCATCGATCTGGGCGAAGCCGCCGAGATCGTCGCGACGGAAGCGCCGAAGCTGTTCGAAGCCCAGAATTGCGTCCTGTGCCTCTATCCGCAGGGCGACTACAGTAGAGAGCCGGAGCTGGTGAGCTCGAACCGCTGCCCGTGTGTGGCCGGCCACCTGAAGAGCCCGGAAGCCATCGGAGAGATCCCCGCCGAGGAGGGCTACTTCGAAGCCCAAGTCCCCGCGGAATGCCGGGACCCGGGCGGACAGCCGCCGCGGCTGATCCTGCCGCTTCAGATCGTGGGCCTGCCGGAGGCGGTCTCGGGCAGGGAAAAGCGCCTGGGCGGCTACCTGTGCATGTGCGGCCTGGCCCCCTCGAGCATCTCCAACCGGGAGTTGACCTTGTACAAGGCCAAGCTCACCCGGGAGATCGTCGTCGCCCACCTGACGAACGCCACGCGTTACCAGCAGGCGCGGCTGACCTCCCTGACCGACCCCCTGACCGGCGTCGGCTCGCGCCGCCTGTACGAAGACAAGCTCCAGGAGGAATACGACCGCGCCAAGCGGTACAGCCGGCCGTTCTCTGTGGCGATCATCGACCTGGACCACTTCAAGATGATCAACGATGTCCTGGGACACGCCGTCGGCGACGACACCATTCGCAAGCTGGCGGACTGCGTCCGGCAGGAGAAACGGAACCCCGACATCCTGGCCCGCTACGGCGGGGATGAGTTCGTCCTGCTGCTGCCGGAGACGCGGGCGGTGGATGCCGCCGTGCTGCTGGAACGCATCCGGACCAAAGCGCAGCTCGTCTGCCTGGAACAGGGCATGGCCCTGTCGGTGAGCTGCGGGATTGCCGAGAGCCGGACCGAGACAGACGAGGCCCCCGGCGACGTGATGCGCCGGGCCGACCTGGCGCTCTACGAGGCCAAAAACGCCGGCCGCAACTGCGTCAAGATTTGGAACGAGGGGATGTCGCGGCTCATCAACACCGGCGACCTCGAAATCGACCGTATCAAGCGCCTCCAACGGCGGATCATGGGACTGTCCGAGAAGGCGGAGAAGGTGTTCATGGAGAGCATCTGGAGCCTGGTACAGGCCCTGGAGGCCAAGGATACCTACGCCCGCAAGCACTCCGAGAACGTCGTGGCCTACGCGGTCGGCATTGCCCGGACGATGGAGCTGGGACCGAAGTACGTGGACCTCATTCACCGCTCGGCCATGATCCACGATATCGGCAAGATCGGTATCCCCGACGCCATTCTGTTCAAGCCGGACCACCTCACGCCGCACGAGCGGCGGATCGTCGAACAGCACCCGATGATCGCGGTGCGCATCCTCGAGAAGATGAGCTTTCTCGAAAACGAGATCGCGATTGTCCGCCACCACCATGAGAAATGGAACGGCCAGGGCTATCCGGATGGACTGGCCCGGACCGCCATCCCCCTGGGAGCGCGGATCGTCGCGGTGGCCGACACGTTCGATGCGCTGACGTCCAGCCGGGCCTATCACACGTCGCGCCCGGTGGCGGAAGTGCTGCGCCTGCTCAAGGACGCCTGCGGTTACGATTTTGACCTGACCGTCGTGGTCGCCATGGCGGCCTGGGTCGAGGATGTCGCCCAACGGCTCGAGACCACCGTGGAAGGCGTCACCGCCGACGATCTGCTCGCGGCGGCCGAGACCGGGGACATGATGCCCCACCCGGAAGCCGCCGACATCGCCATCGGCGAGTCCGTCACATCCTCGTAGGATGGGCAAGAACGCCATCGGCAAGCTCCGCAGACCGCGCTTGCCGCTGCCACCCTCGTGTCTCTCACTCTGAAAGGGGTAGCCCAGGCCCATCCAACCGCAACCGTTACGCCCGGGCGTCGGGTAGGGTACAAGCCTGCGCCGTGGCTTGAGAGTTGCCGCCGCCTCGGGTACACTGACGGGACGCGGGCGAACGTCGTGGGTATCAGGGCCGGCCGCCCGCGCAGCGGATTCGTGGTTCCGTGCAGGAGATTGCCATGTCCTCATCTCACGTCAACCGCAGGGAGTTCCTGGGCCTGACCGCGGCGGGTCTCGCCGGCGGGGTACTGAGCTTCGATCCCTCGTCCTCGGCCGGCGCCGGCGGGGCGGACTGGGACGCACGCCGTCCCCCGGTCCGCACCGGCAAGGCCCTGGTTGTTCAGCCCCTCTTGATGTACCGCGTCGCTGAGAAGCGGCCGGCGACCTCCTGGAAATCCTGGGGCGGTGTCCAGACCGACGCCGCGGCCAACACCGAGGCGCAGACGATCACGGAAGAACTGAGCACGCTTGCCGCCCGCGCGGACGTGCCGCTGGAGATCCTGCCGATCGTCAAGGTCAAATCCGCCGCCGAGGCGGCCCGGGTGCAGGAGAAGCCGTACGATGCGGTCCTGGTCTACGCCGCATCGGGCTCGGGCGACCTGCTCAAGACATGCTTCACGCCGCACAAGGACCGCGATACCCTGATCTTCGTCCGGCACCGCTCCGGTACGGCCTACTACTGGTACGAAGCCCTGAGCACCCGCTACCTCCAGACCGGCCGGCCGGAGCCAGGCCGGAATTCTCACCTGGATCACGGCCCGGTCCATGTCGAGGACGTGGTCGTGGACGATTATGATGAGCTCCTCTGGCGGCTCCGCGGCCTCTACGGCCTCAAGAATTTCCTCGGCACTCGGATCGTTGCCCTGGGCGGACCGTGGGGCAAGTACGCGCCCGAGGCCCCGCAGGTCGCACGCGAGAAATACCGGTTTCATATCATCGACGTTCCGTACGACGACATCGCCCCGCGCATCAAAGCCGCGCGGGAAGACCGCGACCGGATGGCGGCCGCCCGGCGCTGGGCCGAGGCATACCTGGCCCTGCCGGGCACGACGCTGGCGACCACGAAGGACTTCGTGACGAACGCCTTTGTTCTGTACGGCCTGTTCCGGGACCTGCTGGGCGAGCACGAAGCCTCGGCCTTCACGATCCGCAACTGCATGAGCACGATCATGCCCATGGCGCAGACGACGCCGTGCCTGACCCTGGGCCTGCTCAACGACGAAGGCCTGATGGCCTTCTGCGAGTCCGATTTCGTGATCATTCCCGCGGGAGTCCTGCTGCATCACATCTGCGGCACGCCGGTCTTTCTGCACAATTCGACGTTCCCGCACGACGGTCTCGTGACCTGCGCCCATTGCAGCAGCCCGCGCCGGCTCAATGGCCGCCGGTACGAGCCGGCGACGATCGTGACGCATTTCGAATCCGAGTACGGGGCCGCGCCCAAGGTCGAGATGCGCCTCGGCCAACGGGTGACATTCGTCGATCCCGAATACAGCACCGGCCGCTGGCTCGGTTTCACCGGCGTCGTGAAGAGCAACCCCGCCTACGAAATCTGCCGCTCCCAGCAGGACGTGGAGATCCGGGGCGACTGGAAGAAGCTGATCAATGAGGTCCGTGATTCGCACTGGATGATGGCCTACGGCGACCACTTGAAGGAACTCGCCTACGCTGCCCGCAAACTCGGCATCCAATGGTTCGATTTGTCGGGATCATAGCCTGCCTCGCGGCTGGGCGCCCGACGGCTCCGGGAGGTAGAAGCAGCGCACCTCACTCAAACCCGTCCGCGGCGCGATGCCCCAGTTCTTGGTGACAGTCAGCTTGACCGGCCGGGCCGGCACGCCGCCGGCGTGCGACGCGGTGTTGACGAGCGGTCCCAGGTTCTCCGCCGGGCCGAGGGTGGAATCCGCTTTCGCGCCGCAGGCCGCGATGAACATCGGAGCCAGGACGCCGATACGAATGCCGCAACGATCTTTCTCTCTCCGCATGTTCATCTTCTCCCTTCCTTTCTTCCTCTGTTGGTCACATGAGGACAGACGCACACGGCTGGAGAGACGGGATGGGGGCCGAAGGCTGGAGCGCGAGCCGGATCCAGACAGGGAAAGAAAGGACTGGCGATGGTGGCCTTCCTGGGCGCAGGACCATGGCCAAGACCGTCGGCCTTGACGATGCCACCCTGCCTGAGGGGGCGCGGTGTTACCCTGATGCGAGCCAGGTTGAACCAGGCCAACGTCGGTGCGTATAGCTTGTGCCGCCCGGATGACTCTATGGCCACCGCGACCGGCAGATCACGAGGGGACGAGGCGCCCGGCGCCTCCGCCTCAACAGGACGCCGGGAAAAAATGCGCCGAAATGCATTTTGGGCGTCGTAATAAGGACCCGCGGAAACCCGCCGGGACAGGATGCCCGTCTGATAATTTCGGGTCGAGTGGTATCCCCAGCGGGCTCCGGCGTTTCCAGGGGGGCTCGCGGACGTTGCCTCCGGGGTTCGCGCGCCGCCGCGCGGCCGCGAATTCTCTTGACTTTTGGCTCGATTCTGGATTTAATATGGAGAATTAGCATCCAACACCTGGAGGCAAGGGTTCATCAAGGTTGGTCAGTGCAGCCACAGGTCACAGGTATCGGTCGGACTCGTGGTCTGCGCCGCGGAAGCGATCTCTTGTGGAGATCCCCGCTGGGGGCGAAGAACCGATAGTCCAGCATCAGAGCAGAAAGGAAAAGAAGTCATGGTGAAAGTGCGATGGTTGATTCTCAGTCTTGTGGCTTGTTGCGGAACCGCGGCGCCGGCCCTGGCCCATCTGGCCGTGGTCGTCGATGCCAGTCAGACGAAGATGACCATTCAGAACAAGGCCTCGGCGTACAATCTGGAGGGCTTGGTGGAAGCCCTGAACGTCAATAGTGACTTGACCGTTCAGATCCAGGACACGGATACGCACGCCGCTCTCGATGGCGTCAAGCTCGACAACTACGACATGGACCTGCTGTTCCATTACGTCGGCTCCGGCAACAATTACACGGCCAACGGCACGTTCGAGCTGGAAGACAACTCCGGGTCCAGCAAGATGAAGGCGAACTTCACGTCGACCAGTGTGTCGTTGACGACCCTCGGTGGTCAACTGCAACTGATGATGGACGGCGTTCTCAGCACCTTCTCGGGCGATTCGATCCTGCTGGGGGGCGCTCCGTGGGTGTTCACGGGCGACAGCAACTTCAGCGGCGCCGATGCCGATGGCAACGCGCAGACCGTCACGATCGACGATCCCTCGGATCATGATGTTGGCGGGTTGGTCGCCATCCATTACCCGGTGTACGGAAAATACTCGACGCTGGAGCAACTGTTCACGGCTCTCGCGAATGGCAGCACGCTGGGCAACGGTAGCGTGCATGCCCAGGTGGTTCCCGTCCCGGCCGCCCTGCTCCTGGGCGTGCTCGGTGTCGGCGTCACCGGCCTGAAGCTCCGCAAGTACGCCTGACCGTCCGGCAACCGACGCTCGGCTCTCTCTGAAGAAGACATAACGCGCCGCCGGTGGAGCCCCTCGACCGAAAGAGGCTTCACCGGCGGTCGCCTGTTTCTGGACCTCGTCGACACCCACCCCGTTCGCCTTGGGCGCATTGCATCCGTCCTCTTCCCGCGGGAATTCTCCGGCAATGCTCTGTCTCGACCCCCGACTATCGTGTATAGTTGGACGGGTATTATGCTCGAACTCCAGGAGAACATAGCGAAGGCCCAAGCCGCGACCGTCGGTTTACGCCGCGACCTCGTCGACCGGGCGGTCGGCGAGTACTTCGTGGCGCTGGATTCCCTAGCCCGTCCACGGGCGGGGGATTTCCAGGCGGCCGAAGCGCGGGCCCGCGCCGCCGTGCGACGGGACCTGCTGTCGGCCAGCGCCATCGGTCTGATGGATGGCGGAGCCGACGCGCACCGGTGCGGGAAGACTGCCGTGTCGGCACAGGCGGGAATCGAGGAAAGCGCCGTCGCGGGAATCGCACTGAGCTTCGAGGCGATCGCGCGGCCGCTGCGCATTCCCGAGCCCGCCGGCCTGCGCGAGACGAAGACCGTCACCCTGGCCCTGGCGGCGGCGGCCGGGGCGGTGGGAGGCATGTTGGGCCTGGCGCCGCTGCTGCGCCTGGCGCTGGACAAGGCCGATCTCGGATTGCTGCTGGGCGCTCCCCTGGGCGCGTGGCTGGCGGTGCTGATCGCCCAGCGGCTGGCACGCTTCCGCTGGCTGACGCGGATTCTGCCCTGGATCTTCACCCGGCCCAAGGCCCTGCGGGGCGCGGTACGGGCGGAACATGAACGCGCGGTGCGGATCTGCGTCGAGCAGTGGGTGGACTGGGCCGTGCCGATGCTGGCGGTTCTGTGCGTTTACCGGTTGGGTGTACCCCAGGCCGGGGGCGACCGGGACAAGGCCCTGCGGCGGATCGGCAAGCTGGTGTATGCCCTCCAGCACGCCTCGGCCGAGTCCCTGCCGGTCGTGGCCCACGAGCTCATCCAGGAGGCGAAGAACACCGGCTTCGAAGGGTTGGAAGGGCTGCCGGAATTCCTGGAAGCCGGCCGGACCGGGCCGGAGACCCTGGTCTGGAAACCGGACCTGGCGAGCCAGTATGAGACCTTCGGGCATATTGTCGAGGGCGATCCGGTCGTGGTCGAGCGCCCGGCCGTCGTCTTCGGTGGCCAGGTCGTGCAACGCGGACTCGTCCGGAAGGTCCGCGAGAGGACGACAGGATAGGTGGTGTATTCGGGAATCGCGGCGCTGAGATTGCCGCGCTCGGCTGTGCCTCGCTCGCCATGACATGCTGGGGCGGTAGAGGTCATGGCGAGGAACGCAGCGACGAAGCAATCTCCAGGCCAGGCAATCACGGAATGAGCGATACGCGAAGGTAACATGGCGTCTCGGAACATACTGGCGATCGACTTCGGCACGACGAACACGTACTTCTGTAAGTGTCCGGCGGACCAGATTTCGCCGGTCGGGATCGACTTCGGCTCGGGGCGGGACGGTCTGCCCACGGCCATCCTCTATCGTGAGGGCCGGGAGCCGCTGGTCGGCGAGCCGGCGCTGCACGAGTACGGCGAGGCGTCCCCCGAGGAGCGTCGGGGTTACCAGCTCCGCACCCAGTTCAAACCCGACATTGTTGACAGTGACGAGGCGGCCCGGGCGGCGACCGACTTCCTGCGGACGGTGGTCCAGCAGGCCCAGCGGCAGCACATCACGCTGGACCCGACCAAACACGACGTCATCTGCGGCGTGCCCAGCGAGGCGGATGTCCGCTTCCGGTCCCGGCTGGAGCAGATCGCCGCGACCGCCGGCTACGGCGAGATCCGGCTCCTCGACGAGCCCAAGGGGGCGCTGCTCCACCACCTCTGGCACAAGGATTTCTCGCCGGAAGAGGCCCGGCGGGGCATCCTCGTCATCGACTTCGGCGGCGGCACCTGCGATTTCGCCTTTCTCCAGAGCCTCCAGGTCACCCATTCCTGGGGTGACATGGAACTGGGCGGCCGGCTCTTCGACGACCTGTTCTTCCAGTGGTTCCTCGCGCAGAACCCGCCGGCCCTCGCGGCGATGGAGCAGGCCGGCGACACCTACTACGTGCACTCATACTTGTGCCGGGAGGTCAAGGAGTTCTTCTCCCTGACCATGGCGCGGGACCGCTTCGAGAGAATCAACAAATCCGTCGGCCGCTATGGCAGCCTCCGGGCCATGGACTGGCCGGGCTTTCTCGAACGTGCCCAGCGCTATGTCCCCAGCCCCGCCTTCGTTCGACACATGGAGGATATGGGTTTGCGGAGGACCCAGGACCCAGGCCGCAAGACCGAAGACCCAAGTGTCGGGCGTCTGGAAGCCGCCAGCCGCAGTCCGCAAGCGGCCGTCGATTTGATCGACTGGTTCCGCACGACCCTCTCGCACGGGCTGACGGAGAAGGCCATCGACACCCGCGCGATCAGCCGGGTGATCCTGGCCGGCGGGAGCAGCCAGTGGCCTTTCGTGGCCGACGTGGTGGCCGAGGCGCTGGGAGTCGAGCGGTCGCGCCTGATGCGCAGCGACCGGCCCTATGCGGTCATTGCCCAGGGTTTGTCGATCCTGCCCGCCTTACAGGGTCGATTCGACCAGACCCGCGCGCAGCTTCGCAACGATCTGCCGCAGTTCTGCCGGACCCGCGTGCGGCCGCTGGTCGAGAAAGTGACGGACAGCTACGTGGCCGGGGTGGCCGCGGATGTCACGTCGGAGCTGTTCGACCAGGTCATCCGCCCGACGCTGGAGGACTTCCGGCTCCGCGGCGGCTCGGTCAAGAGCCTGCGCGACGGGATCTCGGCCCAGGTCCGGGCGAACGAGCCCCGGTTGCGCGAGATCATCGAAGGCCGGATGCATACGCTGCGGCTGGGCCTGCCGGGTCAGCTCAACGAGCTGCTGCGCGACTGGTTTGGGTCCTACGGTCTGAGCGTGGGTGACCGACCCATTGAAGAGGCCCAGCGGACGCCGGCGGGACAGGAATGGGTCCAACCGAGCACCCCGGACCTCTATGGCGGCATCATGGAGGCGGTCGGCTGGTTCGTCGTCGCGATGGCGGCCACGGTCGGTGCCTCGCTCAGCGGCGGCGGGGGGATCGCGCTGCTGGCCTTCGCCGGACCGGCCGGCTTGATCGTCGGCGCCGTGATCGGCGCGATCGTTGCCTTTCTGGCCATTCGGCACGGCACCGCTCGCGCCCGCGAGCTCGCGGATTCCTGGAACGCGCCGCCCTGGGTGGTCAAGAACGTCCTGAGGCCCTCGCGGATCGCCTCCATGCGGAACGAATTCCAGCAGCGTCTCCAGGACACCCTGCGGCGGGAAACCGTCGCCTTGCAGGACCAGTTGGAATCCCGCATCCGCGAGATTACCGAAAAGCAGATCGAAGGCCTCTCCGAGATCACCCAATTGTAGCGTTCCGCAATTTCGCCCGGCGGAATTGGTGCTGCAAGCACCGCAAGTATATCCCGTTGCTCATGCAGATCGTCTCCGCCGCCCCGGTGAAACCGGGGCGGATCATCACCCAGAAGCAGCCGATCGTCTCGGTCCTTGACGCCTATCGGATGTTCGCCGACAAGAAAGCCGGCTGGATGAAGGTCGAGCTCCGGCCGTAGCGGTCCTAAGTTCGAAGTCGCAAGGTCGGAGTATGAAGCGGGGCGGCCCAAGCTCTCTGGCTTCACACTTCACACTTGATCGTTCGCTCTCTACGCCGCGTCCATCTCCTGAGCGTACGTCTTCAGGCGGGCCAGCCGGGCCTTGAAGGCCTGGTACAGGCCGTCGGAGTTCTCGCGGAGTGTGCGCCGGGAGTTCGTATGCGGGTTGACGGACGTGGCATGGTCGGCCTGCTTGATGATCCCGGTCGGAATGGATGCGCCGCCCGAGAGGGCACCGGCGATTCCCCCGGCTACGGCGGCGAGGCAGTCGGTGTCCCGGCCCATGTTGATCCCGGCCTTCATGGCCTCCCACGTGTTGCCCTTCGTCATCCGCAGGACACAGATCGCCTTGGTGACGATCTCATTGGCGTAACTCTGGGCGTAGACCAGTCCCGTGCCGCTGTAGACCGAGTCGAACGTGCCGCGCATCTGGCGCACGTCGCGGCAGTCGGCGGTGAGCTTCAAACCCCGCTCGAGCTCGCCGCGAATGCCGGCCGGGCGGAAGAAGCGCGTGTCCACCTTGTCGCAGTTGTCGAAGATCGCGCCGATGACGCTGTCGACGGTCGCACCGGGCTTCGTGGCCGCGGCGATCGCGACCACCGTCACCTCCGCCCAGAGGATGCCCCGGCTGTTGGCGGTGTTGTACACCTGGCCGACTTCGCGGATGTCGTCCATGGCGCCGCGGACATCGCCGGCGTTGATCAGGCCGATGGGATGACAGGAACGCGCCAGCGAGACGAGGCCCGAGTAGTCGCAGTATTTGCCGATGTCCGAGGCCGGGATATGAGTCCGGGCCATGGTCAGCAAAGCCCCCTCGAAGGGCTCCGAGACGAGCCCGGCGCCGTTGGGGTTCATGTGGTCCACCCAGGCCCGGCGCAGATCCTCGGCATTGATCCGGTCCTGCTTCTCGAGGATGGCGGTGATCATCAGCTTCTGCCGCTCGACGCCGTCCTCGGTTGTGCCGGGCGCGCGGACCCAGTCCTTCTTGCCATAGTGGGAATAGGGCAGGGGCTTGTCCAGCAGCCCATGCTCGCGCTCGATTCTCTCGTAGGACCAGCCCTCGACCGGGGCGCCCATGGCCGAGCCGATGTGACAGCCGGCGATGCAGCCGAAGAACTTCTCCCGCAGGGTGACGTCAGTGCCTGTTTGACGGGCCGGGGTAGATTCGGCCGCCAGGCTGCGGCCGGTTGAAGCCAGGGCGGCCACCGCCAGTGAACCGTGGAGAAAGGAACGACGCGCAACGGTGTTTCGGTCTTCGTTCATGGTGTCACCTCATCTTGAGAGTCGCTGAAGGAGCACTTCCATCTGTCTGATACCAGGCGAATTGTTCCGTGCCGGCGATTTTGAAGCCATCGTCAATCACCAGGAACGACGTACGCGGATCGTAGTTGACCAGGTGGCCGGTGTAGGCGCCGATGCGCGGCATCATCGGCTGGATGTTGGCCAGCAGCAGGCTGCGGCTGTCCTCCACCCGGATCAGGGCCCAGCCGGGAGCCGGCAGCAGCATGCCGTTGAAGCCGAACAGCCGCACATCCCGGCAGCCGCGCAGCCACAGCAGGGTGAAATCGCCTTCGGCCTTCATTGAGTAGATGTCCACGTTCCGGACATCACGCATCTCGATCATGGCGTTGCCCCGGGCGAACTGCGGCTGCAGATGGTAGAAGCGCAGCGGCTCGCGCGTGCCGGTGACGAGCAGGTTGCGGAAGTCCGGGCCCTGGGACCAGCCACCCAGGTAGGTCTGCGTATACCACCGGCCGCCGCCGGCGCCTTCGATGCGGATCATGGGATGATTCATGGCCGGGGCGTTCGGATGCCACGGGGGCCGGCTCGGATAGACGTTCTGCACGACCGAATCCCGTCCGGCCCGCCAGCGCAGCGCGAACACGCACGGATTCAGCACCGGCACTTCGAGCCGTAACAAAGCGAGCAGGGTCCGTGCCTGGGGATCGTCCACCGTCTCGATCAGCGGCTGCGGCTCCGTCGGATTCGCGTACGCCGCCGCTTTGTCCACCGGGCAGAGGCACGTGTACAGGTTCGAAACGCCGAACAGCCTTGTGCCACCCTTCAGGCGCAGGGGCCGCGAAACGCGGTACTTGCCCTTGGGCAGGAACACCGTCTCGTGCCGGTCCACCGCCGCCTGCAACGCATCGATGTCGTCGGTCTGCCCATCGCCTTTGGCGTTCCACGGCGGCGCCTTGACGTTGACCACTCCTGGCCCGAAGGGGTCGGGACAGCGGGGCAGCCGATGCAACTGAGCCAAGGCCGCGGGCGGTCCCTGTTCGGAGTGCGTCACCTGTACCAGCGGCTCGGCTCGCTCGGTGCGCTCGGTCCAGAGCGTGTCGCGCCGGATCTTGCCACCGAGCTCCTTGGGATACTGCACCCGTCCGCCGGCGGCGTAAGACCGTACGTGGGTCCAGCCCTCGGCACGGCCGGGCAGCCGGGCATGGTCGTCCACCTGCACCACCGTCCCGGCGGTTCTCACCCAGACGTTGCTCAGCACGACGGAACGCTGCATCAGAATGGCCGGCTCGCTCCCGGGCCGGTCGAGGACCGAGTCCACGACGTTCAGGGCGCCGTCCCAGGCGATCCAGGGTTTCTGGCCGCGGATACCGGCTCCTTGGATGCGAGCCCCAACGAGCGTTAGAGGCCCGCGCGTGGAGGCCAGCACCGCGGCCTCCGTCTGGCCCACCAGTTCCAGGTCGCTGACCAGGGGCGAGGGCTGGCTGCCGGTCAGGTACAGCCCAAAGCGCCCCCCGCGCACCGTGAGGCCGTGCAGGGCGCCGCCCGAGCCGGGCGCATAGCGAAAGCCCGCGAACGCGCCCTGCGCCTCGATGCGCACATCCTCGACGCTCGCTCCTTCGGCGCCCCGATGATCGATGCCGATCGCGCCGGGATTGCCCCGGCCGAGCTCGAGGTCCAGGCTGAGGATCTTCTGGTTGAAGTTGATGTTGGCTTGCGGGACGTTCGGGTCCGCCACCGGACGGCCGGGGACCTGCATCGACCGGGCCCAGAAATAGAGCACCGGTTTCGGCCGATTCGGATCGCCAAAACCGGGCGCGCGGTCGGCCAGCACGAGCGTGGCCCGTCCGCCTTCACGTACGCCCATCAGCACGCATGGATACTCGAACGATGCCTCCGCCTCCCAGGGATCGGCCCAACCCTCATAGGGCCAGCGGTCCCAGCGGACGACGCCGATGATCCCCTCGATCGTGTCCGAGACGAGATACCGGCCCGCGGGCAGGTACGCCACGAGCTGGGCGTCGCGCGCATCGTCGATCGCCTGCTGGAGGGCCTGCGTGGCATCGCTCTTGCCAGTGGGGTCGGCGTTATATGGCGCCTTCGTGACCTCGAGGAACCCCAGCTCCGCGAGCTGGTGGTCGGCATAGCGCGCGATCACCTCCTTGCCGCGGGCTTCGACCTGGGATACGCTCCGAATCGCCGGCAGCCGGACCGGCGCCGCCGACACGGTGCAGGCAAAGCCCAGCAGGCACACGGCGCCGAGCCCTCGACCAACAGCACGTTGCATGACACGCTTCCAGCCCTGTGGAGATGAGAAACAGGGTGGCAGCGGCAAGCGGAGTCTTCGGAGCTTGCCGATGGCGAATTGCCGGTGCGCTGGACCATCGCCAAGGCCTGCGGCCTTGACGATGCCACCCGACAGAACCGCTTCGCAGGCTTTCTCCATGTCTTGGCTTGGGCGAACCACTACTTTGTGCCTGTGCACTTACCCCTTGAGCGGCCAGAACTCGGATTCGGTTCGGGCTGCGGTCAGGTACGTCTTGATCTGCGCCGCGACGGCGGACTGATACCGGGCCACGTTCTTGGTCTCGCCGGGGTCGGTTTGCAGATCGTACAACTCCATATCTTTCCCGTAGCGGCGAACGGCTTTCCACCGGTCCATCCGCAGGGCCTGGATCGAGCCGCCCTCGTGGAATTCCCAGTACAGGAATTCGTGTTGCGCCTGCTGCGCGGGATGGCCGAGCAGCGTCGGCAGCAGGGAGATGCCGTCCGTAGCTGCCCCCGGCGCTGCGCCGGCCAATTCGGCACAGGTGGGCAGGAAGTCCCAGAAAGCCGAGACATGCTCGGTCACAGCGCCCGCCGCGATCCGGCCGGGCCAGCGCGCCAGCAGCGGCACGCGGATCCCGCCTTCATACAGGTCCCGCTTGATGCCGCGCAGCGGGCCGTTGCTGTCGAAGAAATCGGGGTCGGCGCCGCCTTCGCTGTGCGGGCCGTTATCGCTGGCGAAAAAGACGATCGTGTTCTCGTCGAGGCCGAGGTCCTTGAGCTTCTGCAGGAGCCGGCCGACGGCGCTGTCCAACCGCGTGATCATGGCGGCGTGGCCCTTTTGGGCGTCAGGCCAGGTCTCGCCGGCATAGATCCCGTAGTCGGGCACCTCCATGCCGCTTTTGCCGCCTTCGTTGTTGGCGTGCGGGAGCGTCGGCGCGAAGTACAGGAAGAAGGGGCCGCCCTGGTTCTCTTCCACGAACTTGAGGGCCTCCTGCTCGATCAGATCGGCGGAGTATTCGACCTTCTTCGTGGCGACGCCCGCCCCATCCGGCCGGCCGTCGGGGACTTCGTTCTGCAGCGGGAACCGCTCGTCGTTGCGGAAGAGAAACTCGGGATAGTAGTTGTGCGCGTGCCGCTGGCAGAGGTAGCCGAAGAAGTAGTCGAAGCCCTGCCGGTTCGGGGTTCCCGTACTGTCGGGCCCGCCCAGGCCCCATTTGCCGACCAGGGCCGTCCGGTAGCCCGTCTGCTGGAGGATCCGCGGCAGGGTCACGGTGCCCTCGGGCAGCGGCAGTTGCCCCATCGGCTGGATCTCCCGGTTGCCGCGGACGTGCGTATGGCCGGTGTGCAGTCCGGTCATCAGGGAGCACCGCGACGGCGCACAGACCGTGGTGCCGGCGTAGTGGTCCGTGAAGCGCATCCCCTCGGCGGCCATACGGTCGAGATGTGGCGTCTGAATCTGTTTCTGGCCGTAGCAGCCCACGTCGCCGCGACCCAGATCGTCCGCCAGAATGAAGACGATATTGGGCTTGCGTGCCGTTTCGGCCGCACCGAGCCGGTTGCGGAAGGTGTCACAGCTCGTGAGGGCCAGCGTGGCGGCCCCCAGGCCGGTCGATTGGAGAAAGCGCCGTCGGCTGATGGTCGGATGCATGATTACTCCTTTGCAATGGCGTCGTTGCGCCACAGGTGCAGGTACGGGAAGTCGCGCCAGGCGATGCTGACGAGGTCGAGGTCGCCGTCGCGGTCCAGGTCCACCGCCCGGGCGCCGAGATGGCTCTCTTTGTCCCGGTCGATCACGTTCTCGGTGAAATGGCCTTGGCCGTCGTTGGCCCAGATCTGTAGACGCTCGTGGCCCGGCGCCGGGGTCTTGCCGAGAGGCATGGAATGTTCGCAGGTCACGATATCCACGTCGCCGTCGCGGTCCATGTCCGCCACGTCGAGATTGTTCATGGACCATTGCGTCACGACCAAATGCCGCGGCCATTCGCCCCGCGGGTCGGCCGGCTGCTCGAACCAGTAGCAGCTCGCATTGGCCGCGTGGCCCGGGTAACGCTCCTCGCTCGTGACCAGGTCGAGCCGGCCGTCGCCGTTGAGATCCGCCAGCTCGTACCGGTCGGCATTCGTGGATTTGCCGAGGTCGAAGCGTTTCCAGTTGCTGCGGCCGTCGCCCGGATTCTTCCACCAGCACATCTCGCTGCACCACCAGGTGATGCTGCTGGCCCCGGGCACCGTGTCCTGGCCTTCGATCCGGTAGCTGCCGGCGATGTCGAGCAGCCCATCGCCATCGATATCGCCAATCGCATAACCCTGGCCCTCGGTGGTGTACCGTTGGGCGGGCCAGGTGCCGCTCTGCCGGTCGGCGGGGATTTCGAGAATATACTGCGACAGCACGATCTCGGGCCGCCCGCCCGGCACGATCTGCCCCGCGCGGTAGTACTGCGTGCTGAGCTTGTGGTCGCAGATCGGCAGCACGCCGATGCGGGTCTTGTTCCAGCCGCCGCCCGAGGTGTCTTTCGCTTCGAACCAGTACTGCTCGTCGCACGTCAGGCCGATGAAGTCGCCGAACTCGTCGCCGTCGACATCCAGCGCCACGAGGGCATCGACGTGCTCGTCCAGCGCGATCCGTTGCCACGGGCCGGTCAGATCGCCACCCGGGTTGCGGTAGAACCACTTGCCGGCCACGATGTCCACGTAGCCGTCTCCTGTGAAATCGCCGAACGCCAAGCCGAAGTACCGCTTGTCCCGGCTGCCATCGACTTGGATATACTTGAACTTGTCCAGCGGCAACGGCCGGTCACACAGCTTGTTCTCCCACAAGCGGATAGGCCCCGCCCAGTAGCTCCGGGGACCCACGATGTCCAGGTCGCCGTCGCTGCCGACATCGCCGAGAACGCCCGCGTAGAGGCCATCCTCAGACAGGACTTCCCGGGCCCACGTGGTGCCCTGTCCGTCGGCATTGCGAAAGAGCACGACCGGGTAGGGGGGCTGATTGCGCCACTGCGTCCCTTCATTGGGGGCACGCTCGAACTTGGCGGCGAGGATGTCGATATCGCCGTCGTTGTCCGCATCGCCCGCGTCGAGGGTCTGGCAGAAGTCGAAGCGATCGACAACCTTGATTTGCCGCCAGCGGTCGCTCCGCACATCCGCGCGGGACGAGGCGGTGTAGATCGAGATCGGATAGCCGGGCAGCTCGGAATGCGAGATGATGATATCCGGCAGGTTGTCCCCGTTGACGTCCGCGAGCTTGATCGCGGCGTTGTTGTCGCGCCAGGACTTGTCCACCGGCGTGAACCACGTCGGGTCGAAGACGTGCTTCTGGTACGTGCCGTTCTCGACCTCCTCGGGCGTTTCGAACCAGAAGCCGTTGAGGACGATATCCGGATCGCCGTCGCGGTCGAGGTCCGCCACGTCCATTCCTTCGTGGGACTCGTGCTGGAGGAGCTTGGGCGGGGCCCACTGCGCGGGGGTCTTCTGGAAGAAGATGGCGGTTTCGGTGTGGGTTCGCGTGACAATATCCAGTTTGCCGTCGCGGTTGAAGTCAGCCAGGCCGATATCCTTGATGTAATCGCTCTGCGGCCCGACCCGGTGGAGCCGCCAGGCCCCTGGTTCCATGGGTTTGCCCTGCGGCAACGGGTTCTCCAGCCAGACGACCGCGCGGGGCCCATCCTCCTCCAGTCCCGTTACTACGTCCAGATCGCCGTCGCCGTCGAGGTCGGCCACGGCCAGACGATCCGCCCGGAACCGCCGGTCCTGGAACACGACGTGCTTCGTGAACTCGCCGTTCGCTCCGCACGGGTACCACGCCAGCGACTCGCCCTGCGACTCGATCTTCATGACATCGTTGCGCCCGTCCCGATCGACATCGAAAACCTGCACCTTGCCGTGCTGTTCATCCAGCTGCCGGGGCACGAACGAGGAATCGCCATTCCGTGCGAGCAGGGCACGCAGACCGCCGGCGCTCAGAATCACCAAGCCGCAGAGAACGACACGCGCGCGGGACTTCATGGAATACCTCCTGCCCAGAAGGAGCTCTCATCTACCGACGACGCCCCATCATCCCTGCGCCGCACGCGCCGGTCAAGCCGAATTCCCCGGACCGGGCGCACGAAGATGCGCAACCATCCCTCAGGCGGCGGTCGCGCCCGCGGCTCAAGGAATCGCTGGGGCCGGGGTGGATGCGTCCGGGGCGATCGTTAGTCCCAGGCAGGCAAAGAAACGCGGCCGCAGCAGGGGACGGCGCAGGCCGACCAGGATGAACAGGAGCGAGACCAGGAAGACGCACGCGCCCATGAGCGCGCCACCGGCCACGGTGGCTCCGAGCACAAGGGGGATATTCGTGGGCCAGTGGCCGGTCGCAGCGGAACTGAGCAGGAACCACAAAGGCATGCCCAGCGCCGAGAAGGCCACGGTCCCTGCTCCCAGCAGGAGGAGGAACTTCACCGGACGGTATACGCCGCGGGACAGATGTACGGCCGGGGCGTACCCGAGAACCATGGTCAGCATCAGAACGACCAGCAGGGAGGCGAATCCGAGCGTCTGCTCGGTGAAATCCTGCGTCCAGGACGCGCCCACCAGGGCAATACCTAACGCCAGACCCAGAGCCAGGACCAGTGCTCGGTCTCGGCCGCGCTGCGCGAGCACGTGGCCGAGGAGCCAGAGTACGGCCGAGCCTACGGCCAGGGACAGTGCCATCGCGCCGAACATCACCCGGTCCGAGGTGACGGGTTTGGAGATCCACGCGATGGCCAGCCAGAGCAGGGCCACCAGCAGCACCGGCGCCAGGATCCACACGACTCCCGGGGTGCGGTTGGCCTTCGGCGCCACCAGGGCGAGCGCGAGCACGACCCATAGGCCCAATCCCGGGACGCTGTAGTACCAGTGCCAATCGTAGGGGACCGGTTCTCCCGTGCCGGGACCGAGGGCGCCGAGGTCGTAGGAGGGGATGATACGCAAAGGGCCGGAGGTTCCAAAGGGTACTCGCCACGAGTACGAGCCCGTGCTGCTTCAGCCTGGCTCGAAAACGCCCGCGGCCAGCTCGTTCTCGCCCTGGTAGATGGCAAAGGCCGGCGGTCGTGCGGCTTGGCGCTGGGTGATACTGTACGATTCGCCGCCGCGTCCGAGTACGTGATAGTTTAGGACCAGCGAGGCGCCCCAGCGTTCGACCCGGATCGTCTGCCG
Organism: Planctomycetota bacterium; assembly: GCA_025459125.1. Taxonomy (GTDB): domain Bacteria; phylum Planctomycetota; class Phycisphaerae; order Sedimentisphaerales; family Anaerobacaceae; genus PLanc-01. The sequence continues at coordinate 18,673 of JALORE010000006.1, forward strand.
CAGGGGGGCCCCCAGCGTGATGTTCACGAGCCCGTCCGGCTCGATCTTCACCACCCGCATCGCGGCCTCCTGCCAGGGCCACCGGCCGGAATACTCGCCCTGCAGGATCACTTCCTCCAGGCGATAGGTGCCCGCGGGCAGGACTAGGTTCGGCTCGCGATAGCAGAAGACAATCCGCCGCCCCGCGCTGTTTTGCAGGACCAGCCGCTCGAGGCCCGCGCCGTCCAGGCGAAGCGTGCCGACGCGCGGCGTCTGCTCGCCCAGCACGACGGTCGAAAGTACGCAAAGTACGCCCGGCAGAACGGCGCCGTAGCACGCCGCCCGCCCGGGCCACCGGTGTTTCGCATTTGGTCGCATGCAAGCCCTCCGAGTTCACTGGCTCACTTCCATGATAGCCTGCCCGGCCGCGGGGTGCCAGCAGGAAACCGGTGTTGCCCCAGAACGAGCGCAAAGTCGCAGGACGTTCCGGGTGGCATCGTCCGGCGGAGCCTGCGGAGCCTGGCGACGGCGAATTGCCTGTGCGATGGACCATCGCCGAGGCCTGCGGCCTTGACGATGCCACCCGGTGGACGCATTCTCCACCTCCATCTTCAGGGCTTTGCGTTTATCCTGCGATGTTGCCGTCGCGCGAAAGGGAAACAATCTATCCTGGCTCCGCTATTCCTCGCACCGTGTCGGGCTGTGTTGTCCCGGGTTCCGCGCCGAGCCATGCGCAAAACCGTCGGCGGAAGAAGGGACTCGTGAACATCAGCAGCAGGTAGGGTAGGTGCACCGCGTACAGGCATATGCCCAGCGCCAGGCCGGGGACGACCACCCGCTGGAACGCCGACCGCAGGTCGTCGACAGCCGGGGAACCGGCAACGATCGAGATTCCCGCGGGGACCGCCACGAGGCTCAGGGCGAGCAATACGCTCCAGGCCGCCAGCCACAGCGCGAAGCGCAGAGGATCGTAGCGCCGGCGGGCCCGGCGGCGCGCCAGTCCCAGCGAGACCAGCACGACCACGCCGATGAGGATCGTGACGATCAAGAGCTCTCGGACGCTGCCGGGGAACGTGCGGCTCCAGGCCACGAGGGCCGCCGCATCCGCCAGGAGCACCAATCCCAGACTCGCGGCGCAGCGCACGAGGCCGCGATACCGGGCGAGCCGGTCGGCGTTGAGCCACAGCAGGCCGGCGCCGACCGCCAGGAACTCGGTCAGAAAACTGAACACGATCTGGTTGGCGGACGTGATTCCCATCCATCCGGCGACTCGCTGCCAGAGGAAGGCCAGGACCAGCATGGGAATGAAGATCAGCAAGGCCCGAGGATCGCGGTTGGTTCGGGGCAGGGCGACTCCCAGCGCCAGAAGCAGCCATGGTCCCAGGCCGACCAGATTCCAGGACCAGTGCCAGGGAAACACGGCCGGCGCGCCCTCGAAGGGGCCGGCCCCGTCGACCCGGGCCGAGGCGACGACGCGCAAGTCACCAAATGTTCGCAACGGTACTCGCCACGAGTACGAGCAGGCGCCGCCTCAGCCATACTCAAATTGCCCGGAAGCGAGCTGGCGTTGCCCCTGGTAGATGGCGAATCGGGGCGGTTCCTCACGCGGGCCGCCCACGACGGGCAGGCTGTCCCGCCGTGCGGCGGGGCAGTTCAAGATCAGCCGACGGCCCTGACGCTCGAGCGTGACGGCCGGTCCCGGGGATCCGATCGTCTCGGGGACAGCCACCTCCGGCAGACCCTCGATTTCCGGACGGACTTGGACCCCAGCCGGGGGTGGCTGGGCGGCGTTCTGGCCCGATGCGCACACGAGGGGCGCGCCTGCCAGCGTCAACCAGACCATCGCTCCCGACAGGAGCCTTGCGCGTGTGTGTCTCATGATCCATCATCCTGGCATTGGTCACGGCCGGCAGACGGTTACCTCCCGTTTTCCAACCACCGTGCCATAGAGCTCCCGCGTGTCGTACGTCACTTTGATCGTCAGAGTTTCTTCTGCGCCGTTGATCTCGAAGTCCAATGGTACCCGCCACGAGTACCCGCAGGTGCCGCCTCAGCCAAACGGCATGATGCCCTGCGCGACGACTTCGCCGTCGGCCCGCGCGATGGTCACCCGGGGAGGGAGCGCGGGGGCCTGCTCGTAGGCCCCTTCCTTCCCCTCCGGCGTGGTGTAGAGCTTCGTCTCGCGGCGGGTCAGGTCCGCAAGAGCACGCATCACGGTATTGTGCACCGGCTCCACCAGGATGGCTTCGATCCGGACCGCGCTTCCCCGGGCGACCGGGTCATTCCCGGCGGGACGGTTGAACATCACGATCGGCCGGTGGGAGAAATCGAGTACGAACGGCTGGTCGGCGCGGACGGCGATGCCGCGAATCAGGTCTTTGCCGATATGGGTTCGCCCGGATGCATCCGGATAGGGGTTGGTGGAGATGGAGAACCGGACCTGGTCCATCTCGACGGTCAGGTAACCCGCGCAGTAGTCGCCGACCGGAATCTCGCAGCGCCGGACACCCTGGAACACGCTCCTCCCATCGAACGGCGCGCCGGTGGTCACGATGAAATCCGGCGCACACAGCGCTCCGGCCATCTGGAGCTTCTGCGTGTCCCGTCCGCCGGCGCCGAGCTCGAGGGTGCCCAGCGGGCCATCGTAGGGGCGGACGATGAGCCGGTCGACCGCCGGCGTGCAGGAGAAGCGGTAATACCTGCCGCCGAGCAGGGTCATGACGTTCAACTGCTCGGCATTCGGAGAACTGACCCGCCGGCCGTCCTGCGCGACCAGGCACAGCGGCGAAGTCGGATCATGGAGGGGGTCTCGGAGCGTATACCGATAGCCGAGGACCGCGTCGTAGAAACTGCCCCCGGCCTCGAACCGGCCGGTATACGCCCGGGCGGGGAGGAAACGGACAAAAATGATCCGGTCCCCATGCTTCCAGATGCAGGGAAGCAGTTCGATCGTCCGCCGGCCGGCCTGCGGTGCATCGAGCGTCACGTTCACGGATTCGAACCATGTCCACGTGATCATGGGGTTTTGCGAGGTGGGAAGCCCCGCGGGTGCCTTCGGCAGAGGTTTACGGGGTGTGTCATTCCTGAGGTCGCCATCGGCGTTCTCGTCGACGTAGAGCAGATCGCCGCCCGAGGGGCCGGCCGACGGGTCGACCACGCAGGCCAGGCCGCCGGCGCGGGTCCCGGCATTGGCGAGGCGCGTGGCGCTCAGATACGACGAGCGGATCTCTCCATACACGGGTCTACCCGACTTGAGAGCGGGATAACGCACGCCCGGGTCCGCCTGCGGACTGACCGCAGAGGGCAGGCCGTCCAGAAAAGAGTCCCGCACGCATTCATGGATCTCCCAGACCGGGATCTCCCGCAGCGTCACGACCTGCTGGGGCGGGGACGCCGATGCCGCACTCGGACTGGCCTTCTCCCCGGCGGGCAGCCCGAGGGCAGCCGGAAATAGCAGCAAGCAGGACGACAGGACCCGCGTGCACGTGCGTTTGCGATCGCTTTTCCCGTTCTGCATGACATTCCCTCCCGCATCTGGCGGCCACCTATTGAGTGCCATCATGCTTGGCCCACCTTACCACAACGCGCTTCGAGAAGCAAATGCTGTACCCCCGCCATCCCGGCCGCGCCCGGCTGGGGAACCGAAAGACACCGCCGGGGGTGGTTGTGCTACCAGCCCGCAGTACTCCGTCCCTCTGCAGACGGTGAGTTTCGGGTGGCAGCGGCCAGCGCAGCTTGCCGATGGCTCGTCGGGCAGACGCAAACCCCATCGGCAAGCTGCGCTTGCCGCTGCCACCCTGTCTCTCATCTTCATAGGAAGGGGTGCGTCGCACGCACCGTCCAACGTATTGACGCTGTTCCGGGTGGGATGTTACAGTTCACTTGGACAGGTAATTGGGAGGGACTACCGATGTGGGCCGTACAACGTGCAGATCTCCGCGGATGGGCGGCAGGGGTGGCCGGCCTGATGCTACTCGCGGGGGCCGAACAGGGCAGCGCCCGCGAGCCGGCGCCGGTGAATCGCAGCCTGAAGATTCTCTATGCCGGGCGCCCCGGCTCCGACCGCGAAGCGGACTTCGTCGCCTTTCTCCAGCAGCAATTCGACGTAGTCCGGACGGGCAACCTGGAAACGCTCCGGGAGGCGGACCTGCAGGGCTTCGACGTGACGCTGCTCGATTGGGACGGCAATGTCTTCGCGGGGCCTTGCCCGCAGTTTTCCGAGAGCTTCTCCCGGCCGGTCATCACCCTGGGCGTGCACGGCAGCATGATCTGTTCCCGCCTGCAGCTTAAGATGGCGCCCTGGTGAAGCTGCCTGGAAGAGGCGGCTCATGCTGAGCTGCTCGACCACGAGGTGTACCACACGCCGCTGGCGGTGGCGCCCGAGTTCGAATTTCGCGCCACGCCGGAGAACTATCGTGAGACCTATCCGGGTCCGGGCCAACTGCCCGACCGAATCAAGGTCTGGCGGGTACAGACTTCGCCCAGAGGCAGCGTGGTCGCCTGTTCCTACGGCTTCCAGGACTCGCCCGACGCCGAGATCATCGCGGTTGGTTTCAACCGGGCCAAGGGTTACGGCGCGATCGGCATCGGCCGGCACGCCAATTTCCTGCAATGGGGCTACGGCGACCCGCCTTCCCGGATGACCGAGGCGGGCCGGCGGCTCTTCATCAATTGCATTCACTACCTCCACCGGTTCGACGGCCGGACCCCGCTGGTCCGCCGCCGTGCCGGCAGCCGGGTCGAAGCCGTCGCCGTGGCCTCGGCCCTGGCGCGAGTCGGTCGGTTTGCGGCCGGGCGAGTGATCTACCTCGGCCCTTCTCCGGAACCCAAGGAAACCGCGGGGTGGCCGAAGGAATCGGCCTTTCGCGCCTGGCTGCACCCGGGTCGGGAGCTGCCCCTCGAGAGCACGCGCCAGACCACCCAGCCCGCGGGCGATATCGTAGCGCCCGCCATGGACCTGCAGAAGCAGTTCTTCCTCGACAAGTTCGGGCCGGATCTTTGGGACAAGTACCACGCGGACCCGAATGGTCTGGTCGCCTACTACCAAGTCAACCTGGAGTTGGTCTACCATGATGAAGTCTACCGCGTCGACGAGGACCTCCGGTCGCTTGGCCTTACCTCCAATCGCACGTTCGAAACGCTGGAGCGTCTGTACGAGTTGTGGCAGGACCCGACTCGTCGCGAGCTCGCACAACGGCTCCTGGATCGCTACACGGACGGTCGGACGACGTTCGATTTCAAGACGGGCCGGGGCCGCATCTACTTCAGCGACGTGGGCGGGTACAAGTTCTTCGTGATTCCGGAAGGCTATCTGGACCGGTGACCGGCTCATGGGACCGGGTAGCAGGCGTGCCTCAGGTGTGGCTGGGCCCATGAGTCCCATAAGTCGTATCAGTCCTGTCGGGTTGATTGGACTGATCCGACCGACAGGTCCAATGGCGATCCTGCAAGGATCGCGGGGCATCAGGCCGCTCACCCCGGCTGCAGCTACGCCAGCCGCAGGATCATCGCGACACTCGCACCCAGCAGAAGGTACTCGATCCTGTCGTACCGCATCGGCATTCCCCTCGAAGAACCCGGCGCTGGAAGGACTGGCCTTACTCTACGGTGGCGGCGGCTCCGTTGCAGATGGGCTTCTTCCCATTGTCAGTGCAGCAAAAGGAGGAAGGCAATGATCAGGGCTCCCGAGCCCAGCAGGGCCACGATGGCGTACTCCCGGCGGTCGTCCCGGGTCGCACCGAGGATGCTGAACACCAGGGCCAGCGGCGGGCATAACAGCAGCACAGGTCCTGCAAGGACCCGCAGGGGGCTGCTTCACCCCGGCCGCAGGACGATCAGCAGCGCCAGGGTCACGGCGAAGACAGCGAGGATCTTCAACGCAATTCTGCCGTACTGCATGGACAAGCCTCCCGGGAAGTCCACCCATTCACCCACGGTTCTTATCGTACTTTCAGGCTTCCTTCTGCAAACATTCCGGCAGTATCTCCGGGCTCCTGAGATCGCATGTGCGTCAGTCGTTTGCTGCGGCTTGCCTGTAGCGACGCTGCCAGAGGTGATCCCGCAGGCTCTTACGCTCGCTGGTCAGGGCGAGGCATGCCTCGCACCTACAGCCCGCGCACCCGCGGTGTTCGTCATTTCAGGTGGCGGGTGTACCCGACCCGGCGAGTGACGCCGATCTTGTCGAAGTAGTCCAGCAGGGGGATGGCGTACTTGCGGCTGGTGTCGAGGAGGTACTTGAATTTGACGCTCTCCAGGCCGCCGTTTTCCCGGATATAGGAGACCAGGCGCTCCTGCGCGGTAGCCACGGCTTCGGCATGGAAGAACAGGTCCTGGTCCACGCGCACGAGCCGTTGCTGTTCTCCGAGAATGCGCAGGACTCTCTGCACCTGCGGTGGTGCGACGCGCATCTGCACGGCGATCTCCGACGGGGCCGGCGGATCGAAAGGATGGCTCTGGAACAGCGCCTCGACGTTCTGCAGCAGTTGCTGCTCGGCATCCTTGAACTGCTCGCGATGCTCCGGCACGGCCAGGAAGCCTTTGCGGTCGGCGAGCTGGCCGTCTGCCCGCAGTCGCTCCACCACCGCCTCGAAGACGTCCTTTCGTAGGATGGGCTTTAGCCCATGCTGTTGTGGTCCGGCCATGCCAGTGCCGTCCGCATGGGCTGAAGCCCATCCTACACGGGCGGACTCGGACAGGAGCTGCTCGCGGCCGATACCGGGACTCTCCGGCCGTTGGCGGTGAAACGCGCGGACGAGGTCGAGCACCTGCTGTTGGACACGCTGGGCGGTGTCCACGTGCAGATACGCCTTGCCGCTGATGGCCAGGATGCGTCCCTCGTTCACCAGCTCCGCCAGGAGGCCGGCCAGCTCTTTGGGCGGGATCTTGCTCCGCAGTGAGATCTGCCTTTCATCCGCCGCGAACGCCTCGGCGTTCTTCACGCAGTACTCGACGAAGTCCTTCGGTCGTGCGACCGCCTTGGCTCGTTCGGTGATGTCCTGCAGAACGTCCGGATGGGTCCGTTTGAGACGCTTTTCGAGCGCTTCGACGATGATCCCGCCGCCGAGCGTGTGCGTGGGTGAGAGCGAGCGGATGATGAAGTGGTCGCGCGGCCCGGCGATGACGGGATGGTCCAGAAAGACCTGGATCAGGCATGGCCGGCCCGGCTTGAGACGGCCTTCCTGGAAGAGGTACACGCTGGCCGGCGACTCCGAGGTGCCGGTGTGGAACTTGACCTGGGCGGCATTCTTGAGGTCGCCTTTTTCCTGATCTAGCAGCTTCAGCGCGCACAAGTACCACTGGTGCGGTGCGAAGTAATCGCTGACGGTGATCACATTGCCCCGTTCGACGGTCTTGGGGTCCCACTGGGGGATGTTCAGGGCGGCACACTGGCCCGCCAGCGCCCGCGTGCTGTCGCGGCCGTAGACCTGCACGGACCGCAGCCGTCCCTTCGTCCCCTGGGGCAGCAGCACGAGCTCGTCGCCGACGTCCACGGCCCCGCACGCGGGAATCCCGGCCACGATCGTTCCGTAGCCTTTGGCGGAGAACGCCCGCTCCACCGGCACGCGGAAGACGCCGCCGGTGGTCTTGGGGGTGATGGACGCGACCAACGCCTTGAGGGCCTCGTAGAACTCCTCGAAGCCCTGGCCGGTGATGTTGGAGATCGGCAGGATCGGGGCCTCCTGCAGGAAGGTGCCGGTCAGGAAACGGCGGATCTCCTGGGTCGCGGTCTGCACCCGCTCGGCATTCACCACATCCACCTTGGTCAGCGCCACGATCCCGTGCTCGACGCCCAGCAGGGTGAGGATGTCCATGTGCTCGCGGGTCTGCGGCATCACGCCGTCGTCGGCCGCGACCACGAGGATGCAGCCGTCGATCCCGCTGGCGCCGGCCACCATCGTCTTGATAAAGCCCTCGTGGCCGGGGACATCGACGATGCCCACCTCGATATCGGAGATGATACACGGCGCGAAGCCCAGCTCGATCGACATGCCGCGTTCCTTCTCGATCTTGAGCCGGTCCGTGTCGCAGCCGGTCAGGAGCTTGACCAACGCGGTCTTGCCGTGGTCGATATGCCCGGCGGTGCCGAGTGTGACGTTCTGCTGTTGTACGGTCATGAGTTTCGTCCGTCCTGTTGGTTCTGTGGACGCCCTGGACGCGGTGGACTCATGGACTCCCATTTCGTAGTCTTCGTAGGATGGGCTTCAGCCCATGCGGAGAATTCGCCAGGACAGAAGCAGCATGGGCGGAAGCCCATCCTACATGCTATTCGGTTGCGGCCAGCGCGGCGGCCACCGCCCGGATCACGATCTCGTCATCGCCGACCCGCAGCGTGCGGGGATCCAGCAGGACTTGGTCGTTCTGAATTCGGGCAAAGACCGGGGGTTCGTGGAGCCGCAGCCGCTGCGCCAGCTCATCGACACCGATCCTCTGCGGCGTGACCGCCACCAGGGTCGTCGCCAGGTTCTGCGCCGGCAGCGAGCCGCTGCCCATCTCCGAGAAACCGCTCGCCGTATCCACCGTCGCGGCGACATTTCTCGCGCGGATCTCGGAAACCAGACGCTCCGCGTGTTCCCGGATCTCCTCGACACCGCGCCGGAGCATCCGTAGTGTGGGCACTTCGCGCAGCGCGATGCTCTCGTCCAGGAATAGCTTCAGCGTCGCTTCCAGCACGGCCAGGGTGAGCTTGCCCACCCGGACGATCCGGGCGAACTGGTTCTTCCGCACCGCGTCGATCAGAGTCTTCTTGCCCAGGATCAGGCCGCCCTGCGCGGCGCCGATCAGCTTGTCGGCACTGCACGTGACGATGTCCGCCCCCAGGCGGATCGAACCCGCCAGCATCGGCTCGGGCTCGAACCCGAACTGCGCAAAGTCGATCAGGGCGCCGGCGCCCACGTCGTCGATCATCACCAGGTTGTGCTTATGGGCGATCTGCACCATCTCTGCGAGCGGGACTTCCGCAGAGAACCCCTGGATCTTGTAGTTGCTCGGATGCACGCGGAGCAGCGCGGCGGTGTTCTCGGTGATCGCGTTTTCATAGTCGCGCGGATGGGTTTTATTGGTCGTGCCGACCTCGACCAGCTTGGCCCCGCTGAAAGCCATCACCTCGGGCAGGCGGAACGAGCCGCCGATCTCGACGAGCTGGCCGCGCGAGACGATGACCTCTTTATCCCGGGCCACCGTGTTGAGCACGATCGCGGTCGCGGCGGCGTTGTTGTTGACGACCGTGGCCGACTCGGCACCGGTCAGCCGCCGGAGCAGCGACTCGATTCGCTCATCACGCCGGGACCGCTTGCCCGTTGCCCGGTCCACCTGGAGCAGCGAGTAGCTCTGCAGCGTTTCCTGAATCTGCGCGAGGGCCCTGGCAGGCAGAACCGCCCGGCCCAGGCCGGTGTGCAGGATGATCCCGGTGGCATTGACCGCCCGGCGATAGAACGGTCGCGCCAGGCCCTGCAATTGTTCCGTGGCGGCGGCCAGAATACGGCTGCGGACCGCTGCCTCGCTTGTTTCCGAGGCGGACCCGGCCAGGAACTGCCGGCGCATTTCCTCCACTGCCGCGCGGACCGCATCCGCCACCGGCTCTCGTCCGCAGTCGGCCACCCAGGCCGCCAACGCCGGCTCGCTCAGGAGCGAATCGACGGAGGGGACCTTCCGCAATAGTGCCTGGATCTGTGCATCCATCGTGCCTGTTCCCATCAGCTCGCCTGCAGCGCCTTGTGCAGGCCACCGGCGTTCATTCTACCGGCCGCCGGCGACCCGACAAGCCGATTTTGTCCATTTGCGTGTTGACAGGCGGTCGCCGCCACGATACAAGAAGAGTATATTGCGAGGGATCAAGCTATGAAGAATACTGATCAACTCCGCCTGGCCGGCATCGTGGTGCTGGTGCTGCTCGTCGCTGTCCTGTTCTTCGTGAGGTCACCTTCCGGATCCGGACCGGTCTCGGTCTCGATTCCCGCCGGCGGGGCCTCGACATCCGTGAGCCGGACCGCGGCGGATGGGAGCACTTGGACCCTGGACCAGGCCGGGGGCGGGTTGCTCGTCTCGACCGATCCCAACGGTCCCAAAGCAGGGCCGCCGATCCTGGTCAAGACGGATGTCATCCGAGCGGGCCCGGAATACGCCATCGGACTGATTCTGGAAGGCCAGGCCGGCGAGCACTACCGGCCGGTGGTCAAGAAGGACGGCAGTCCGGTGTCCGCTCCGACGTTACGGATCGTCAATGAAGCGGGCCAGGTGATAACCCAGGGCGATTTCCAATATGGCTGAGGTGGCACCTGCCGGTACTCGTGGCGAGTACCAAACGATTTCGCCGGAAAGTTCCAGGTCCAGGTGGGCATCGACCTCGGTCCGATCGAGGTCAAGCACGACCAACCCTGGCACAGCCTGTAGCGGTCTATCCGGCCCTGGCGGAGGGGCCTGGCGATGAGGCTCAAGGCGCACGGGATCATCCTGTTGATGGTCATCGCCGTCGGTGGCGGGATGCTCTGGTTGCTCCTGGGACGCGCGTCCATCCAGGAGGGTGGATGCCGGCTGGCGCGCCAGAAGGTTGATCCGTCCGGTCAATTGGTGACACTCGCGGTTCAGATGCTCCAACCTCAAACGGCCCCGCCGGCGCGGGTGCGCGATCTTCCGGCCGGTTTTGACCGGCCCTGCTATTATGAGATCAAGAGCGCCGGCCGGCGCATCCCCGTGGTCGTGAATCTGTCCGAAAGACCCCGCCTGTGTGTGGATACCGGTGCCGATGGCGTTCTCGCGCAGGAACGGTGCTTCACGGCAACGTCGATCCGCGCCACCGAGGTCAACAGCGGTTCGTGGCGGTTCGGGCCGATTTCGCTGACGCCCCGGGACGGCTCCCGTGCCGCTGAGGGCCAGTTCTACGTGGATTGCTATCGGCTGGAGAAGCCGGAGGCCGTGACCACCCGCCCTGCGTTCTTCCGGACCGGCAGGCTCACCTTGGACGGCCGGACCTATCGCGTGGCGGTGGTCGATGGCGATTGTGACGGCCGGTTCCATTCGCTCCTGTCGCTGCCTCTCGATCATGCGTGGCGCATCCCGGAATCCGACGTGTTCGCCATCGATCTGGATGGCGACGGCAAGTTCGCGATTTCGCTGAACGGACAGTCGGAAATCATGCCGCTGGGACGCCTGGTGCAGGTGGCAGACACGTATTACGCTCTCGAGATTGCTTCCGATGGGACGAGCCTGGCCCTTTCCCGAACCGAGCCCCGGTTCGGGACGCTTGCGGTCGAGCCCAACGATGCGATCATGGAAGTGAGACTGTGGTCCGACGCCGCCGATCAGTACCTGCGCGGTCGCCAGTGGCGGTTGCCCGTGGGCCGGTACCAGGGGATTTACGCTGCTCTCGAGAAGAAGGACGCGGCGGGGGACGTATGGTCGTTTGCCTCCGACCTCAGTTCTGCCGTCGGTCGCCTCGGACCGCTCGATTTCTTCACCATTGAGCCGGGGCGGCCGACGCGGATTCGGGTCGGCCCGCCCTTTGTCGTGACGGCGGACGTGCATCAAGCCGGTGGGCAGGTTTCGATCAGCCCGGTCCTCATCGGTGTCGCGGGCGAGCACTACCAGCCGAACTTCCAACGGAACTACCGGCGTGCGCCGGACCGTACGTTCCGGATCGTGGATGAGAAGGGGACCGTGCTCGTGGCGGACAAGTTCCAGTATGGCTGAGGTGGCACCTGCCGGTACTCGTGGCGAGTGCCATCGGACTTCCAGGGCAAGTTCCAGGTGCAGATCGAGATGGACTTGGGCCCCTTCGAGGTCAGGCACGAAAGGACGTGGCACTCCATCGAGTAGGGATAGCGCAAGATCGGCGTGTACCGGCGGGTTCAGAGGTTGTCTCTGGCCCGCCTTTTTTTTGGCGCAAAACAGCCGGAAAGGAGGCAGCAGCGACGCAACCAACGGTAGTGGAGTCCGAGATAGGGGATCGACCAGGGATTTGTTGGAGGCATGACCATGTGCAGATCCAGTGAGAGGGAGAAGATCGCGGTGCTCTTGGCAGTCTTGGCGGTCCTGTGTCCGGCGGCCTGCGCCGACCCGCCGCTCCCGACGCACCAGGTGGAAGGCAACAGTGGCGTGTTCATCACGCCGGTCGCGTACTTGGCGAACCCGGCCGGACCGAACGAAGTGTTCGGCGTGCCCAGCGTCTCCGCCACCTACGCCCACCTCGAAAAGAAGGACTTCGAGTCGTTCGCGGTGACGGAGAACCTCTGGGGGCGGGTCGAATTCGGCTACGCGCTCGAGCGGGTCGGACTGGGCGACTGGCCTGGCGCGGTGCAGGCGGCCACCGGCGCGCGTGTGCAGGACGAGGCGTTCCTGCACAACTTCAACGCGCGGCTGATGGCCATCAAGGAAGGGTCGTTGGGTTACGCCTGGACGCCCGCCGTCACCTTGGGTGCTCATCTCAAATGGCACCAGGACCTCGGCGACCTCGATGAGCAGCTCGGCGGCACGTGCGCTCTGCTCGGCGCCGATCATGAAACGGGTCTGGAGTTCACGCTCATGGCGACCAAGATGATCAAGGACCTGCTGCCCAAGCCATTGATCGTTTCGGCCGGCCTGCGGAACGGCGATGCGATTCAGACGGGCTTGCTGGGGTTCGCCGGCGAGCGGAAGTTCAGCTTCGAAGGCAGCCTCATCTACTTCCTGACCGACAAACTCCTGATCGCCACGGAGTATCGCCAGAAGCCCGATTTGATGGAGCCGTGCTCGGCCAACGGCCGGGAGCTGGTCAAGTCGGAGAGCGACTGGTGGGATGTCGCGCTGGCCTATATCGTGAACGACCACATTACCGTGGCCGGCGGGTACGCCAACTTCGGGAATATCCTGAACAACCGGGAAGACAACGTTTGGGCCGTCCAAGTCAAATATGAGTTCTGAGAGGGCTTCATCATGAAGAGCGTCAATGATATTGGTTTGAAACAGGTGCAAGGGGTCTACAGCGGGCCGGAAGGTCAACTGTGGGAGCTGATCATGGGCGAGCAGATCCATATCGGCGGGCTCACGTCGTCGCTGGATCTGGCCGAGCAGGCGGGGATCGGAGCCGGGACCCAAGGCGTCGATCTGTGCTGCTGCACCGGGGCGGGGATGCGTTTTCTCGTGCGCTTTCGCAACGTCGCCGCCATGCACGGCGTGGACGCCACCGCGACGGTCGTCGAGCAGGGCCGCCAGCGCTGCCGGCAAGCCGGCCTGGCCGACCGCATTCAGTTCACGCTGGCCGACGTCTGCCAGAGTGGCCTCCCGAACGGCAGCGCCGACTTCGTCTGGGGCGAGGACGCCTGGTGCTACGTGGTGGACAAGGGTAGACTGATCGCCGAGGCCGCCCGGATCGTCCGGCCGGGCGGGACGATCGCGTTCACGGATTGGATCGAGACGGATCAGGGATTGTCCGCGCCGGAGGCCGAGCGGTACCTGCGCTTCATGAAGTTCCCGAATATCCAGACGATCGCCGGTTACCGCGACCTGCTGCGAGCCAACGGCTGTGACGTGCTCGTGGCCAGGGATACCGGCCGGTTCGCGCCGCATGTGGACCTGTACCTGAATATGCTGGGCATGCAATTGACGTACGATGCTTTGCGGATCATCGGTTTTGACCAGGAGCTGATGAAAGCGATGGCCGGAGAGATGGCCTTCATGCAGCAATTGGCCCACACGGGCAAGATCGCCCAGGGCGTGTTCGTTGCACGTAAGAGAGGATGATATGGGTAAGTGCCACGACAACGGAGACATCAAGGTCACCGCGACTGATCCGTGTAACCCGCCGCCATGCGGCGCTCCTCGCAGGGCGAGCGTCCCCGCGCGCCTGAAGACGTCGGGCGCGGACGCCCAACCCACGAAGAACGACCCGCTGGCCTGGTTCGAGCACATGATCCCCAATTGCCTGCAGTACGCCTCGGACGCCAAGGCCCGGGGCCGGCACATCGTCGGTATCATGTGCGAGTACACGCCGCGGGAGTTGATCCTGGCCGCGGACGCCGTGCCGGTCTGTTTGTGCGGCGGCTCGGCGGAGATGATCCGGCCCGCCGAGGAACACCTGCCGGCCAATCTCTGCCCGCTCATCAAATCCACCTTCGGCTACCACGTGCAGCAGGCGAATCCCTTTCTCGAAATGGCGGACCTGGTCGTCGCCGAGACAACCTGTGACGGCAAGAAGAAGATGTACGAGCTGATGGCCGAAAGCCGCACGATGCACGTGCTGGAGTTGCCGCAGAAGCCCGACGATGCCGATGCGCTGGCGCACTGGGTCACCGAGCTTCGTAAGCTCCGCGCCCGGCTCGAGGACTTGCTCCATGTCACGATCACCGACGCGAAGATCCGCGCGGCGATCCGGACGATGAATCGCGAGCGCCGCCTGCGCCGGCAGTTGGCGGCCTTGATGGAGTCCGAGCATCCCCCGTTGACCGGCCGGCAGTTGCTCCAGCTCAAGAGCAACATCTCCGGCATCGACGCCGACCTCACCCAGTACACCCGGGTGCTGGAGATGTTCGGCTCGAAGCACGCAGCGTGGGCTGTGCCCGCCAATTCGCCTCGGGCGGGCCCAGCGGCAAGGGGTGGGCACAGCCCACCCTACCCGGTGCGTGTGCTGCTGACGGGCGTGCCGGTTGTCCACGGCGCCGAGCGGGTGGTCGAGCTCATCGAAACCCATGGCGGGCTGATCGTCTGTATGGACAACTGCACCGGCCTCAAGCCGATTCTCGAAGACGTCGAGGAGACGGCGTCCGACCCGATTGTGGCTCTGGCCGAGAAGTATTTCCGCCTGCCGTGCTCCGTCATGACGAAGAACAACCGGCGCCTGGGCATCCTGCGGGACCTGGCGCGGCAGTACCGTGCTCAGTGCGTGATTGACCTCATCTGGCAGGCGTGTCTCACGTACGATGTGGAGTCCTATTTCGTCAAGAAGCTGGCGGAAGACGATCTGGGCCTGCCGTACCTGCGAATCGAGACGGACTACTCGCCCTCCGACTCCGCGCGAATCGCGCTGCGCGTCGAGGCCCTGTTCGAGACCGTGCAGCAGCGAGCAGGTAGACAGGCATGAAAGGATCGCCCCACGTGTTGGTTGGATGCCGAGTAGTCGGCTGCACTGCGGTGGGTGGCATCGTCAAACGCGGCTTGGCGATGGTCTGCCGTGCATGCGCCAGAGCCATCGCCAAGGCCTTCAGCCTTGACGCTGCCACCCGATCCGAGAGGACATTGTTCCATCCATGACAGAGTCAGGAACCATCATGTACACGTGTCCCTACGTGCCGGCCCAATGGATCGCCGCGCACGGCCTGCAGCCGCACCGGCTGATTCCTGCGCCGATCGAGGGCGCATCGACGATCCCGCGAATCGAAGGGCTGTGTCCCTACGCCCGGGCCTTCGCCAACGATGCCGCCGCCGGTGTGGAGGTCACGGGCATTGTCCTTACCACGGCCTGCGATCAGATGCGGCGGGTGTTCGATCTGCTGGTTCATCGGATCGAGACGCCGGCCTTTCTGCTGAATGTGCCCAGCACGTGGCAGACCGTTGCCGCCCCGCGGCTGTATCTGGACGAGCTGAAGCGTCTCGGCCGATTCCTGGTCCGCCTCGGCGGGCGGGAACCGAGTAAGGAGGAACTGGCCCGGATCATGCTCGATGCCACGGCTTCCCATCCGCGCGACGAAGATGGTGTGCACGGCATACCCTGCGGTTGCGGTTCTGGTGCCCCTGTTGCTGTTGTCGGGGGTCCGCTGATGCAGCGGGACCGCGTCCTCTTCGACATCGTCCATGAATGCGGCGGCCGGATTGTGCTCGATGCGACAGAAACCGGACAACGAAGTCTGCCTGCTCCCTTCGACCGCCGACGACTGACTGACGACCCGCTGCTGGAACTGGCGCAGGTTTACTTCCAGATTCCTGATGTGTCCCGGCGGCCGAATGGTGAACTGTATCGCTGGCTCGCCGCCGAGTTGCCGCGCGCCGGCGCCCGCGGCGTCATTCTGCATCATTACGTCTGGTGCGACAAATGGCATGCGGAGTTCGAGCGCTTGAAGGAATGGGCCCATCTGCCCATGCTCCGGCTCGACAGCGAAGGCCGGGGCGAGATGGACAGCCCCCGGGTGCGCAACCGGATTCATGCGTTTGTGGAGACCCTGCGGTGAGCGAAACGCCCCGGCAGATCACGTTGCAGGAGTGGGATCGCCAGGTCGAGTTCTGGCAGGCGGCCGGCGTGCCGCAGCCGGCCTATGGCGGTCCGCTGGGCCGGCACGCGGCCGACGGCGACACGCGCCTGCTCCAGTTGCGTTACGACAATTCGCGCGCGGCCCTGCGGCTGTGGAACTTCCTGCTGACGGAAGAAGACCGGCTCCGCGCCGCCCGGGAGGCGGGGAGAAAACTGGTCGGGACCATGAAAGACCTCGGTACAGTCCCGGTGCTGGCCTACAGCCTCGACAACCTCGTGGCGTTCTATCCCGATGGCGCCTGGTGGATTCCCTGCGTCATGGAAGTGAACTCGGGACTGCTGCAGATCGCCGATTCGCTCGGGGTGGACGAGTCCTTCTGTCCGGTTCGCGCCATGCTCGGCGCGTTCGTGACCGGCGCGCACTTCCCGATCCCCGATCTGCTGACGTGCAGCGTCGGGGCGACGTGCGATGACTTCTCCGCCATCGCCCAGCGTCTGAGCGGCCTGGGCCACCCGATCCTCTGGTGGGAGATCCCCCATCGACGGATCCCCGATCCCGGCGAAGAAGCCACGGAACTGCCCGGCGGCTTCTCGGCGCCCGCCAGTCTGGTTCGGTTCGTCCGGTCTGAGTTGGAGCGCCTCCGCCGGGCCCTGGAGGAGCTGTCCGGGCAAACGCTCGATGACGATACGCTCCGCCGGGGAATCGTCCAGGCCAACCACGTCCGCGCCCTGCTCGCCCGGCTGCGGGACCTGGCGTTCACGGCGACCCCGTGTCCCATGCCGGCCCTGGAGATGCTCATCGCGGAAATGCTGGCGATTCACTTCTGTTCGGATCAGGATGAGACGATCGTGGTCTTGCAGGAACTGCTCGGCGAGGTCACGTTGCGGGTCGCGGCGGGGACGGGATACTCGCCGGCGGACGCTGCCCGCATCTTCTGGGTCAATCCTGTGGCGGACCTGCAAGTCATGAACCTTCTGGAAGACTGTGGCGGACGGATTTGCGGCACAGAGTACCTCTTCGCCCACGCTCTGGACCCGATCCCGGAGACGGTGCCGCCGCTGGAAGCGTTGGCGCAAATGGCCCTGGCCGACCCCATGGTCGGCTCGACGACCGATCGCGCCACGCGGATCGTGGCCGAGATCCGGCGCTTCGGGGCCGAAGCGGTGATCGTCTCCCGCATCCCCGGCGCCAGTCACTGTGCCCTGGAAGGCGAGATCATCGGCGAACTCGTCCGCGCGGAATGTGGCCTGCCGGTGCTGGAAATCGAGGTGCCGCCGTTGACGGACGCGCTGCGGCCGACTCTGTCCACCCGGCTGCAGGCGCTGGTGGAGACGGTGAAGAACCGGAGAAACAGATGATGTATGCAGGAATCGATGCCGGCTCGCGGGCGATCAAGGTCGTGGTGATCGGTACCGACGGCGGGGGAATCGTCGCCCAAGGGCAGACTGACCAGGGGGTCGAGCAGGGCAAGCTCGCCTGTGAGCTTTTCGACAGCGTTCTCGCGCAAGCCGGCCTCCAACGCTCGCAGGTGCGTCGCATCGTCGCCACGGGCTACGGCCGCAGCGCCGTGCCCGTCGCCGATACGACGATTACCGAGATCACGTGCCATGCGGTGGGCGTCCGGCACCTTGTTCCCGAGGTCCAGACAATCATTGATATCGGCGGCCAGGACAGTAAGCTGGTGCGCCTGGACGGCCGGGGCAAGGTCCGTGACTTCGCCATGAACGACCGCTGTGCCGCCGGCACGGGACGGTTCCTGGAGATCGTGGCCGGCCGGTTGGGCCTCTCGTTGAATGATCTCGGGGCCATGGCGGCTCGCAGTCAGAACCCGGCCGCCATCAGCAGCATGTGCGTGGTGTTTGCGGAGACGGAGATCATCGGTCTGCTCGCCGGCGGCCGGGCCCGCGAAGATATCGTCGC
The DNA here is from genome assembly GCA_025459125.1 of Planctomycetota bacterium. Taxonomy (GTDB): domain Bacteria; phylum Planctomycetota; class Phycisphaerae; order Sedimentisphaerales; family Anaerobacaceae; genus PLanc-01. The sequence continues at coordinate 36,726 of JALORE010000006.1, forward strand.
GGGTGTCCAGACGGCGATCGCCGCGCGGATCATCGCCATGGCCGGCCGCCACGTGGAGGCGCCCATCGTGTTCACCGGCGGCGTGGCCCGCATCTCGGGCATGGAAACCGCGTTGCAGACGGCTCTCGGCCGGCCGGTTGCGGTTTCGCCCGAGCCCCAGATGACCGGGGCGCTCGGTGCAGCCCTCTTGGCGCGACAACAAGACTCGTGAATAAATTGGAATACTGGAGTACTGGAATGATGGAATGTTGGGTGGAAGAATCCAGCCCTGTAAAGGTGAGAGACAGGGTGGCAGCGGCAAGCGGAGTCTTCGGAGCTTGCCGCTGGCGTTTGCGGCTGTCCCACGAGCCATCGGCAAGCGGCGCTTGCCGCTGCCACCCATCATGGGCCTCGCATGCAAAGAAATCTACACACCACCTTTACAGGGTTGGGTGGAAGAACCGGACTCCCCGACATTCCAGTATTCTATCATTCCATCGTCCTTGAGGATTCGATGATGATCAATACCGAACGACGCAAGCGCGTGATGCAACGATCCATCCGGCTGGGACACTGCATCTGCGATCCGAAGCAGCCGTGCCCATGTCCCTTGTTCCAGGAGAGGAACGTCTGCACCTGTGCCGGCGAGCGGCGGGAGAGTCCGACCGGCAGCGTGCGGCTGACGAAGCTCGTGGAGAAGGCGGGCTGTGCCTCGAAGATCGATCAGGCTTTTCTCAAGAAGGTGCTGGCGGGCCTGCCGGCGATCGACGATCCCCGCGTCCTGGTGGGCGTCCCGGCCGGGGACGACGCCGGCATCTACGACCTGGGCAACGGCCAGGCCCTGGTGCAGACGGTAGACGTGTTCACGCCGTCCGTGGACGATCCGTACACGTTCGGCCAGGTCGCCGCGGCCAACTCGGTCAGCGACGTCTACGCCATGGGCGGCACGCCGCTGACGGCCCTTTCCATTGTGGGTTTTCCCGCGCGGATGATCCCCGATGATGCCCTGTTCCAGATCCTCGCCGGCGGGATCGACAAGATGAAGGAGGCCGGCTGCGCCATCATCGGCGGCCACAGCATCAACGACGCCGAGATCAAGGCGGGCTTCGCCGTCACCGGAATGATCGACAAGAATCGCGTGGTCGTCAACGCCGGCGCTCGGCCGGGGGATGTGCTGATCCTCACCAAGCCGCTGGGCACCGGCATCGTGGCCTTTGCCGCCCAGATCGACCGGGCCCGGCCGGACAGTGTCCAGGCCGCCGCCGCCTCGATGGCCTCCCTGAACAAGACCGCCTCCGAGCTGATGGTTCAGTTCGGTGCGCACGCCTGCACCGACGTCACCGGCTTTAGTCTCATGGGCCACCTGGCCGAGATGGCCCGGTCCAGCGGTGTGGATGTCCGCATTATCTGGGACGACTTGCCGCTTTTCGAAGGAGTGCTGGAGTGCGCCGCGGCCGGCATCCTGCCCGGGGCCGTCGAACGAAACAAGGAATCGTGCAGCGACCGCGTCGTGGCCCCGGGGCCGCTTCCCCAGGAGATGATCGACATCTGTTATGACGCCCAGACCTCCGGCGGCCTGCTGATCGCCATCGAGTCGGGCAAGGCGACCGACCTGGTCCAGGCTCTGCACGACCGTGGCGTCCCGGCGGCGACCATCGTCGGCCAAGTCACCGGCCCGGGCTCCGGCCTGATCCATCTCGAAACGACCGGTCAACGGAAGATCCCCGCCCCCGCTCCGGTCGAAGCGGCCAAGCCGCCCCAAGTATCAATTATCAATCATCCATCATCAATCGAAGAGGTTCCCTGCTGCGCTGATGCCCTTGGCGCTACGGCGTCCGCGCCCTCGGGGAGGGTCTCTCCCCAGCGGGGGGCAACTGGGACACAGGACCAAGACCCGGTCAAGGCTGCTTTCAAGCAGTTCCTCGGTGCAGCCAGCACTCCCCGCGCGCTGGACGCTTACACGAAGCAGGCGATGGCAATTGCCTTGTCGGTCGCTCTACGTTGCGAGCCTTGTCTGAAGATGCACCTGAAGAACGCTCGGAGCAAGGGATTCACCCAAGAGGAAATCGATGAGGCGGCCTGGATGGGCATCAGCTTCGCCGGCTCCCCGGCCATGGTCTTTTACGAACAGGCGAAGAGCCAACCGTAAACCCTCGTTGGACCGTTGGACAGGCGACGAGGATTGCAGCGACTCTTGCTATTTGCCGAAGATCCTGTTAGGATAATTGACATTGGGCACGAACAGACCGCACGCGGAGGTGACTGGTGCCTGGTGGTGCCCCTGGTCTTCAAAACCAGTGTAGGGCCGAGAAGGTCCTGGGTGGGTTCGATTCCCATTCGCCTCCGCCATTTTTCTTGGATTTGAGATCTCAGATTTGACATCTTGGCTGAGGTCGAGGACGACTATGGAAAAGGGAAGAATCGTCGTGGTGCTCGTGCTGGTGGTGGCCGGAGCGGGCCTGCTGGCGTATGGCCTGTTCCGCAACTCGATCGCGGCGGCGCCCAAGCCGGCCGGGGCCCCGGCGGTCGCAGCGCCCGGCGGCGAGCCGAACGTGGTGCCGGTCTTGGTCTCGACGCAACCGCAGGTCCTCTCGGAGCCGGCGGCCACGCAGGAAGTGGCCCGGGGCGGACTCACCCGCGATGAGTCAGGCCAGATTCAGAAGACCTACGAAGGCAAAGAGGCTCCCAAAGCCTGTCCTACCTGAACGAACTGAACCGCGGCCGTGCCGGCTGCAAGACGTCCCCGAGGCGGGAAGAAGACTCGGATCGCGAAATCCGAAATCCGGAACATAGCCAAAGCCCAGAGAACGAAACTTCTTCGGGGGCTGCGGTCTGTTTGGGATTTCGAGTCTGTTTCTGGTGAACATGGGCAACCGAACCAAGTTGGCAGGCGTCTTCGCGAAGCTTCAGCCGCACCGTTTGTGGGTCCAGTCCGCGTTTCTGCTCGTCTGGCTGGACGTGTTTGGCCTTCGCTATCACGGCGTCTGTGCCCCGGTCTTTCACTGCTATGCCTGCCCGCTGGCGACCTTCGCCTGTCCCATTGGCGTCCTGGCCAACTTCAGTGCCCTGCACGTGATTCCCTTCATGACGATCGGCCTGCTCGTTCTCGTGGGGGCCTTCGTGGGCAGCCTGTTCTGTGGCTGGGCCTGTCCCTTCGGCTGGCTGCAGGACCTCGCCGCGAAGATCCCGACTCCCAGGTTCGAGCTGCCCCGCTGGATGGGGCATTTCCGCTTCGTCGTGCTGGGTGGCGCGGTCCTGGCGATTCCGTTCCTCTTTGGCGAGCCCCATCCGCTGTTCATCTGCCGGATCTGTCCCGCCGGCGGCCTCGAAGCGGCGCTGCCGGGCATCGTCCAGCAGGCCTGGACCGGCCAGCCGATCGCCTGGCCCAGCGCGATCAAGCTCGGCATCATTGTCGCTTTCGTGGGGGCCATCCTGTTCTTCAAGCGGCCCTGGTGCCGGGTCCTGTGCCCGCTCGGCGTGATCTTCTCCTCGTTCAATCGTATCTCCGGCTTCTTCCTGCGCGTGGATCGCACTAGCTGCACCGACTGTAAACGCTGCCACAAGCTCTGCCAGTACAACATTGAGCCCGAGAAGAGCCCGAACGACCTCCGCTGCATCCGCTGCCTCGAATGCACCCGCTGTCCCTTCGGCGCCCTCGCCCCCCACACAGTCCTCCACGGACGACAGAGCGTGCCCAGCGAGTCTGCGGATTGACGACTGGGGGTACGCCGACTGCGTCAATTTGGTGCACCGATCTCGCCCATCCTACGGATGATTCCCCAAGATCGCTGTGCATGCGGAAATGATGATCGCTCGATCCTATTATTGATTCATCGCCGAGCCGTGGTACCAGGCTGACAACAGGTTAGGGGAGAATTCAATGTCAGCAACCGCCTTGTTCATCAGGAGTAAGCATGTCAGAGCCTGAGCGGGACAGAGTCGACCTCAATTCAGTCGAGCATTTGTTGGGGTACTTCGATCCCCAAGTGCTGGCCAGTTATCGAAACGAGGCGCACAAGTATGTGATCAAATCCGATTTCTTTGAAGGGCAACTGCGAATCACGGAAGAATACTATCGTGAGTTGGAACAACTTGGGAAGACGGACGAGGGAGTATATGTCGATTTTGGGTACCGAACCCTGGAAGACGGCAGTCTGGCCGTAGTCGCCTGGCTCCCGGATCTATTCGAGAAGTCAAAATCCCATGTTCAGAAATGGAATGCATTCCATCTGGAAGACCCCCACTGGACGGTCGACCACGATGAGCGATTTGACAAATGGGTGCGTCGATGTTTCGGCGAAGACTGGGATGTGGACAGCGGCCCATCGTACTCCCTCGCATCGCTCGCCCGCCACAGGCACATTTTTCAATCGTCCAAGCGTCTCTCGCGAAGGGCAAGGCCGTCGAGCCAGTCGAACTTGGCTTCCGGGAAGACAGAAAGGGAGTGCATGAAAGCGAGGCCCTGATTATCCACTTCACTGACGCCTCAATGATAAGCCTCGAAGCTGGCTCGAACGCTGGGGACCTTGTCAATGATGAAAATGGTCTGCACCCAGAAGACTTCCACGTCAGTCTCATAGTACATTGGGTTCCAGAGCTTCCGAGGGGGATGCAGAAACCCCAGCCATAGTTGTCCTCCAGCGCGTAGCGACTGTCCTCACAGTCAAGAGACTGTGAAGTTTCAGGTTGGCTTGTCGGTGGACAGGTTCTCTGTGGTTGAGAATCATATCTCACCGATTGTATCCAGCCGTTGCAGAGTGTCACGCTGACTTACACCGGTTAGCGGCGGGGCCGACGCTCAAGGCGGCGGATCATCTGCGGACTGCATCAGCGGGTGCCGCTTACCGGGACGCTTGTCGTTCGAGCAAGTCGGCAAAGGCCAGCAATTCTGCTTGAACCTGCGTAAAGCAGTCCGCCGCTTGGACGACGAGGTCTTTTAACTTGGCGGGGTCCAGATTGAAGGTGTAGATGTTCCGCGCGACGTGGCGAAACGATCGGTACGCATCCAGCCTCACACGAGTTGATTCCGATATCACGGCCGGCCGTACTCCCGGGACCTCTTGGGCCATTTGGTTCAGCAGGGTCTGATGCCAGTCCGGTCCCGCAGGTCTGGCATCGTCCACCAGGACCGAAATCCTCTCAAAAAGCCGTTCCAAGCCGCCATAGAATCCATGCAGATTCAGCGCCACGCCGTCGAGGTAGTAGTCATCCGAAGAGCGCCGGGCCCGGTCCCATCCTTCCTCCACGCGCTGCAGGACCTTCGCTATGTCCTTCAACTCACTCCGTATACGCGCGGCCAACTGGTGGAGGGGCGGGGTCACAGTTCTACACCCTCTTGTGCGATGATCTTCTTGAGGTCCTCACTGCATTGCTCGGCATCCACCAGGTCCACGGGGATGTCCACCCGGAAACTCGTCACGGCGGCGACTGCCGCATAGAAACGCTCCGGCGGTATGCCCCAGGCCGCCAGGTCCACATCCGACCACCGGGTGAACGACGAGCGCTCTGCGGCGGACCCAAACAGAAGGACGCGCCGGGCACCGAATTGGTCACGCAGACGCTGGGCTGCGTCTCGGGCCAATTGCTGCGCCTGCTGCCAACGCCTCTCGACTTGCGGGTCGACGGTGGCCTGCCGTCGGCGCACCGCCGCGCCCGGATCATAGGCACGCCACTCATCCTCTGTGAGATCCAAGGCGGTCTTGGCCATTGGGTTATCCTGCACAAAGCCTCTACTGTCGATTGTTGGTTTCAATCCCCATTGTACCGGCTCCCTCTGGCCCGTCAATCGCCACAAGCTCGTGGTTGCCAGAGATAGCACCCGGCGGTATAGTTGTCCCGATGTTTGCGATGACGCTGTGAGGCGTTTCGAGAGCGTGGGTGTCTCGCCCACGAATTCGGGATCACGGGCATCATGCCCGTGCTACGCGTGGAGGACTGCTATGAATCGTCGGGAGTTTCTGCGGACTGCGGCGGCGGGGGCGGCTTTGAGCACGGCGGTGGGGGGCTTCGTGCCGCTGTATGCGCAGAGCAAGGTCCGACGTACCGGGCTGATCGGGCCGGGGTGGTATGGCAAGAGCGCGCACTTCCGATTGCTGCAGATCGAGCCGGTCGAGGTGGTCGCGGTGTGCGATGTGGATAAGCGCATGGCCGCCCAGGCCGCCGAGATGATCGCCGCGCGGCAGAAATCCCGCCAGACCCCGAAGATCTTCCACGATTACCGCGAGATGCTCCGGCAGGAGCAGTTCGATATCGTACACGTCGCGACGCCGGACCATTGGCATGCCCTGGCGATGATCGCCGCGGTCAAGGCGGGGGCCGATGTCTACGTTGAGAAACCCATCAGCGTCGATGTCGTCGAGGGGCAGGCGATGCTGGCGGCGGCCCGCAAGTACGGGCGGGTGGTGCAGGTCAACATGCAGCGGCGCAGCACGCCGCATTTGGTCGAGGCCAAGGAGCGGGTCATCAAACAGGGCCTGCTCGGCAAGGTCGCCTATGCCGAGGTCTGCTGCTACTATCACATGCGCAATCGCAGCAACCCGGCCGACACGACGCCCCCGGACTACCTGGATTACGAGATGTGGACCGGTCCGGCCCCGCTGCGGCCGTACACGCCGATCAACCACCCGCGCGGCTGGCGGGCCTTCATGGAGTACGGCAACGGCATCGTCGGCGACATGTGTGTACACATGCTCGACATGGTCCGCTGGATGCTCGACCTGGGCTGGCCCAGGCAGGTCAGCTCTTCCGGCGGCATCCTCATGGACAAGAACAGCAAAGCCAACATTACCGACACGCAGACCGCCACCTTCGACTTCCCCGACCTGCCCATCGTGTGGACTCATCGCACCTGGGGCACGGCTCCCGATCCGGAGTATCCCTGGGCGGCCTTCATCTACGGCGAGAAGGGCACCCTCAAGGCCGATGTCCACAGATATGAGTTCATCCCACAGGGCAAGGGCGAGAAGCTCCAGGGCAAGGCCCTCTACGAATACGACAAGTACCCGGAGGACGAGACGGAGAAGGACCTGGAGCGGCACGTCGCCTCGGCCATGCGCCGGCACTGGCGGAACTTCCTCGACATGGTGGACACCCGCGGCCGGCCGGTCTCGGACATCGAGCAGGGCTACATCACCGCCGCCGCGTGCATCCTGGCGAACCTCTCCTGCCAACTCGGACGTACGCTGGTCTGGGACCCGGACAAGGGTCAGGTTGTCGGCGACGAGCAGGCCAACCGGTTGCTCGCCCGGCCCTACCGCAGCCCCTGGGTTCATCCCGACCCGAAGAAGGTCTGAGACGATCGTCCGGCGGCCGCCGGTCGCGAAGCTTGTTACGGTTCCGTTCCGCGTCGCGCGGCGCCACCGCCTGAGGGGCATCATCAACGCGTCGCTGCCAACGAGCTTCGCTTGACGATGCCACCCGGCGATTCCTGCCGCCGAGCGCCTGGTCCCATAAGTCAACTGTCGGTAATACTGATATTTTTGCCGCGCTCGCGCGAAAAGGACTTCCCAGGTCGGGCACAATCGGGTAAGCTGGCCGCGTGCTCGGTGCATCGGACCAGGGGTATGAGATTCGCACAGCATCCTATGGATTAGGTAACAGCCGTAGTTTGACGCCATTGCCTGTGTTCTGCGCAGGGATAGGATGAGGCCGGAGAGTTGCTGCGATGCCGCTGCTAACGCTGTACTTTCAACTTCATCAGCCATATCGTCTGCACCCCGACGGGGTCACACTTCTCTGGGATGAGAAGAACCGGGAGATCTTCACCGCGCGGGCTCAGAAGGGCTATCTGCCGACCTTGCGATTATTCTCGGACCTCGTGCAGGCCCATTACGATTTCAAGATCAGCCTCGGCGTGTCCGGAACGTTCCTGGAGCAGGCCGAAGCGTACCAGCCGGAAGTGGTCGATGCCCTGAAAGGGTTGCTCCACGTCGGCCAGAACACCCGGCAGGTCGAGTTCCTGGAGCAGCCGTACTACTACTCCGCCGCCTCCTTCTTTGCCGATCCGCGCAAGACCGAGTTCAAGGAACAGGTCTCCCTCCACCGCCAACGGATGCACGACGTCTTCGGCGTCAAGCCCTGTGCATTCGTGAATACCGCCTTGTCCTACAGCAACGAGGTGGCGAATATCGTTGCGGACATGGGGTTCAAGGCCATCCTGTGCGAGCCCGACGTGAAGACGCTCAACGTCCGGGATCAGCAGCCCATTGCGGCCAACCGCGTCTACCGTGCCGTGGGTAGAAAAGGCCGGCCTCGCAAGCTGGCCGTCCTGCCCCGGCACAGGAGTCTCAGTCGGCAGATCGCCTCCTTGTGCAGTCCGTTGTTCGGAAGCGCGGCGGCCACGCCCGAGGCGAATCCGCCCTCCGGCGCCGCCGCCGCCCGGCAGTGCGCCCAGCGGATCCACGAAGCCGGGGGCGAAGTGATCGTGCTCGTTTGCGATTTCCCTTTGTATGAAAGCGATACGCCCACCTACGGACTGATGGTCGAGTTCTGGAAAGCGCTGGTCGAGGAGATCACCGGACACGACGACATCGTGCCGACGAACCCGACCGAGGTCGCGGAATGGTTCCAGATCACCGAGTGCCCGATGGTCGACTGCCCGCACCCGACGAATTCGTTTCTGTCGAAGATCGCCTCGGAGGCTCCGGCGTCGCGCGCGCAGCAAGTGCTCCTGCGCCACATCGAGAGCCTGGAGGCGGAGGCCAAGCAGGCCGGCGGTGAGCTGGTGCGCAGCTTCCGCTACCTGACCGCCTCGGATCACCTGCGCTACCTCCAGACCGACGGCCACGACGAGGATCTGGTCGGCGACCCCGTCAATCCGTATGACTCGGCGGCGACCGCCGCGTACGCGCTGACGCATGCGACCGACGAATTGTCCCACGCCGTCAAGAGCTTCAACATCCGCAAGACAACCGCCCGGACGCCGGTGATCGTGGTGACGCCGGAGACCGGCCGGCTACCCTCCGAGGGGATGGGGCAGTTCGCCAAGTACGTCTCCGGCAAGAGCGGGGGGCTCGGCGAGGTCATCTCCGCCCTGTGCAAAGGCCTCTCGCACCGCAATATCCCCGTGCACCTGGTGACGCTGAACCTGAGTCGCCGCTTCCGCGAGGAGGCCGGGTTGAGCGAGGCCGAGTGGATCCAGACGCGGCACCGGCTGAACCCGGAGAACGTCCACCTGGTCAGCTCGGCGATTTTCGAAGGCTACCGCAGTGCCTATGACGGCTCGCCGCCGGCCAACGCCGCCGAGTTCCAGCGGCAGATCGTCAACACCTACGTCAAGGAGATCCGCAGCGCCTACGAGGGCCGGGCCATCCTGCACACCAACGACTGGATGGCCGGTGGGGTCATCATGCCCTATGCGCGGCTCCGCGGCGTACCCGCGCTGCACACCGTTCACAATACCCACACCGGCCATGTGCCGCTGGACATGTTTTACGGCGTCAATCTGCGGTCCCTCTGGGACATGCTGTACCTCTCGGACACCGGTGGCAAGGCCCTGGACTGCCAGGCCACGGCCATCCGCAACGCCGCGAAGGTCAGCTACGTCGGCGCGAAGTTCCTCAAGGAGATCGTCGGCGACTACTTCCTCCACGAGATGGTGATCCCCTGGAGCGTGCGGGCCGAGACCAAGGCCCGCTACTACGGCCACGACACGCTGGTGATCCCCAACGGCATCTCGCCGGACATGTTCCCGGAAAACCAGGAGGCGAACCCCGAGGTCGACAAGCCGGGCCTGGCCAAGCGCTATGGTCCCTACGACAGCCTCATCGAAGCCAGGAAGGCCAATCTGGTCAAGTTCCAGAAGAAGACCGGCCTGCAGGTCGATCCCGAGGCGATTCTGCTGTACTGGCCCTCCCGCTTGGACCCGGTGCAGAAGGGTGTGGACCTGCTCGAGCCGGTGGCGCAGAAGTTCGTGGACGCCAATCCCGGCGTGCAGATCGCCGTCATCGGTGACCCGGTCGGCGGGGACAACTGGCATGCCGACGTCATGGGCCGGATCGCGTACGCTTCCGCCGGCCGGATCTGCTACCACCGCTTCAGCCAGGACCTCAGCACGCTCGGTTACGCCGCCGCCGGCGATGTCTTCGGCGCGTCCCTGTACGAGCCGTTCGGACAGATCGACGTCGTCGGCAACATCTACGGCGCGACCGCCACCAACCGTGATACCGGCGGCTACAGCGACAAGATCGTGCCGCTGAACCTGCGGGCCTGGGGCGCCCCGATCGACCAGGGCAACGGCGTACTGTTTCGCGACTACAATGCCGACGGGCTCTGGTGGGGGCTCACCACGGCGGTCCAGAACCATCGGTATTTCCGCGAGCACCCGCGCGAGTGGGAGAAACAGATGCGCCGGATCATGAAAGAAGCTCGCAGCACCTGGAGCATGGACAACATGGTCGCCAAGTACATCACCGCCTACGAAGACCTCAACGGCGGCAAACCCCTGGTCTAGCTTGCCGCCGACGGGGATAGCTACTGCCATGGGCTCTGTTCGCACGTCCATCCTGCTTCGAGCTTCACACTTCACACTCTCTTCGGATTGGCTTTCTTCGTACGAATCGTCCTTCAACTGGCCACTGACCACTGACGTCAACGCCATGGCATTCACTCCTTTGAGATAGCTTCATGGCCGTGGCGGGGGCCACGGCGGACATCCTGCCTGATCGCCGGAGGTGTAGGACCGCCCATGTGCTCCGTAGCCTCAATGGCGGGACTTGAAATCTCCACCCGGCGTGGGAGAATACGGTACCCGAGGCCGTGGTCAGTTGAGGGTTTTCAGTTGTCTGAGAACTGCCAACCGCGAAGGAGCAGCTGGGGACAGGTGGAGAATCGGCATGAGCGATGTCACACGCATCTTGAACGCCATCGAACGGGGGGAGGCTCAGGCTACCGACGAACTGCTGCCGCTGGTCTACGAGGAACTCCGCCTCCTGGCTGCCCAGAAGCTGGCCCAGGAAAAGCCGGGCCAAACGCTGCAGCCGACGGCTCTGGTGCACGAGGCGTACCTTCGTCTGGTCACGGGCGAAGTCCGGGACTGGAGCGGTCGCGGGCATTTCTTCGCGGCCGCGGCGGAGGCCATGCGGCGCATCCTCGTGGAGCGGGCCCGCGCCAAGCAGCGGCTCAAACGCGGCGGCGCCCGCCAGCGGGTGGACCTCGAGGAAGAGGCCCTGAGCGGCGAACAGCCGCCGGAAATCCTCCTGGCCCTGGATGAGGCCCTCAACCGGCTGGCCCGGGAAGACCCGGCCAAGGCCGCGTTGGTCAAGCTGCGTTACTTCGCCGGTCTGACTATTCCTGAAGCCGCGCAGGCCCTGAACATCTCCAAAGCGACCGCGGACCGCTACTGGTCCTATGCTCGTGCATGGCTCTTCCACGAGATCAACAAGGTCTGAGCCGTCCTTTTTCGCTTTTTCGGGACGGGCGTGAGGCGATTAGTGCGGCAACGGCGCACTGTAGGGTAGAGCCGACAGGCTCGGAGGTCGATTTCATGGCCGACAGTCCCAACCGAATCGAAGAAATCTACCACGCCGCGACGCAGAAGGCGTCCCAGGCCGAGCGTCTGGCCTACCTGGAAGCGGCTTGCGGCGCTGATGCGGCCCTCCGGGGGCGGGTCGAAGAGCTTCTCACGGCCAACGACGCGGTGGGCGATTTCCTGGAGTCTCCCGCCTTCGATGTGCACGTGACCCTGGATACCTCTCCGCTCGTCGAAGGCCCCGGTACTGTGATCGGCCCCTACAAACTCCTGGAGAAGATCGGCGAAGGCGGCATGGCGGTGGTCTATATGGCCGAGCAAGAGAGACCTCTGCACCGTCGGGTCGCTTTGAAGATCATCAAGCTGGGCATGGATACCCGGAGCGTGATTGCCCGCTTCGAGATCGAGCGCGAGGCCCTGGCCCTGATGGACCACCCGAATATCGCCAAGGTCTTCGACGCCGGGGCCACGGAGACGGGGCGGCCCTATTTCGTCATGGAGCTGGTGCGCGGCGTCTCCATCACCGAGTACTGCGATACCAACAAGCTGGACACGACGGAGCGGCTGGAGCTGTTCATTCCCGTCTGCCATGCCGTGCAGCATGCCCATCAGAAAGGCATCATCCATCGGGACATCAAGCCCTCGAACATCATGGTGACGCTGCACGATGGCGTCCCGGTGCCCAAAGTCATCGATTTCGGCATCGCCAAGGCCACCAATCAGCGTCTGACGGAGCGCACGATCTTCACCCGGTACGCCGAGCTGATCGGCACGCCGGAATACATGAGTCCCGAACAGGCGGAGATGAGCGGCCTGGACATCGACACCCGGACGGACATCTATTCCCTGGGTGTCGTGCTCTATGAACTGCTCACGGGGGCGTTGCCGTTCGATTCGGATACCTTGCGTGCCGCCGCCTTGGGGGAGATCCAGAGGATCATTCGGGAAGTAGAGCCGCCCCGCCCCAGCACGCGCCTGTCGGCCCTGGGCGAGCGGGCCAGGAAGATCGCCGAAAGCCGCCGGACAGATACCGCCGCTCTGGCCCGGCGCTTGCGCAGCGAGTTGGAGTGGATTCCGCTCAAGGCCCTGCGCAAAGACCGCACCCGCCGCTATCGCTTCGTCTCCGAGTTGGCGGACGATGTTCAGAACTACCTGCACGGCCGTCCCCTGCTCGCGGGCCCGGAATCCACTGCGTACCGGCTCCGCAAGTTCCTGGGCCGGCACCGGACACCGGCGGTGGTGACGAGTGCGATTGTTATGACGCTGGTCGTCGGCCTCTCCGTCATTGTGAACCAGCACGTCCGGGTCAGGCAGGCGCAGAGTCAGGTGACCGATCTGGCAGAGCAGGTCGAAGCCGATCGCCAGTTGTCCATGGCACAATGGCTCTACGCGGAAGGCAGCTATCAGGCCGCCCTGGCTCAAATCGAAAGCAGTCTCCTGAAAGAGGACCCGCAGCCCAAGACGCGCTTGCTCTATGCTCAAATCCTGTCGGATGTGGGACGAGGTGAAGACGCCGAGAAGCAGTTGCAGCCGCTGCTGAATCAGGAAGCGGGGCTTGTGGGCGCCGCCCACTGCCTGCTGGCCCGAATCTATCTCGGAACAGACCTGGAGGAGTCCCGCCGGCACCAGGAGCAGGCGGATGCCCTGACGCCGCAGACCGCCGATGCCTTCATGCTTCGGGCGATGACTTCCGGCAGTCCGGATGTGGCCCTCGACTGGCTGTCCAAGGCGGTTGGGCTGGATCCCAGCCATCATCCCACCCGCCGGGCGCGGGCCTTGGCCTACTATGCCAGCAAAGACTATGCGAGCATGGAGCAGGAGAGTGAAGTCCTCATTGCCATGCGCCCGCGGGATTCGTTGGGCTATGCCCTCCGCGCGATCGCGCGCCGGCATCGGCGGAAGTACCAGGAGGCCATCGCGGACCACGCGCGCGCGATCGAGCTCTGTGCCAGGAGCCAGGAGCTGCCCATGCAATACGCTCAGCGAGGTGAAACATACGAATGCATGGGCGATTTCCGCGCTGCGCTACAAGATGCGCAACGATGCATTGAGTTGGACCCGAACGACCGCGGTGCCTTTTGTCGCCAGTTCGCATGCCTCGTGGCTTCAGGGGATTGGGACGGTGCCAAGCGGATCTACGAAAGCACGCGCGGTTGGACGGCATGGCACCGCACGCTGTTTGGCCAATGGATTCACAAGCATGTCTTCGATGTCTTGGCCGGCGGACGCGTACTCGACCTGCCCGCGGCGCTCGCTGGACAGCCGCCCTTTTCCACCCTGCAGAATGCTGTCGACATGTACCGGCGCATGGAACCGAAGGCGCGGCGGCTACTACCATCTGTTCTCGGCACCTCCACGTGGTCGCCCGATGGGAAGAGACTGGCCTACGGCCGGTCGGATCGGGATGTATGGATGCAAACACGACTGCCGTTGCAGCCGGACACCATTTCGATTTCCACGGGCATCGAAATCCTTGATCTCGCTTCGGGGGAAAGCCGCCTGCTTGTCTACTCTGGCCGAGATCCGGCCTGGTCGCCGGATGGCCGGTACATCGCTTTCTTGCGGTGGCCTGGTCGCTATCTTGTTCTCCGCGAGGAGTTGTGGATTGTTCCGGCGGTGGGGGGAGAGCCGCGCCGACTGGCGTCGGGTGGCTGCCCCTTCTGGTCCCCGGATTCCAAGACGCTGTTCTTCCGCCAGATGAAAGACAATCATGTTTACTCTATTCGTATCGACGATCCCAGGGCACAGCCGCAACGCGTTGTCGCCTTTGCATCATCGGAGCCAGCGATCTCTCCGGACGCCAAGTACGTTGGGTTTGGCTGTGGCTCCGACTTCAGGATCGTTGAGATTGCCTCCGGAGCTACGGTTGGTGGCTGGTTTTCGCCCGTGCCGGAGGCGTGGGGTGGGCTGCACGGCCGCTGGTCTGCCGATGGCAAGGAAATGGTACTGTGTTCCACGTGGGGAGTCTGGGTTCTCGATATGCGAACGGGAGAGGCGCGACACGTCTTCCCGGAGTACGTGGACGGGGCGGAATTGTCGCCCGACCGAACGCGCTTGACGTTCCGCATCGCCATCCCGAAGGAGGAACTCTGGCTGGCTCACATCGACCCCAACCGCCCCCTCTATGAATCTCTGCAACCCGCTCTGACGCGTGATGACTTCCTGCGCCGCTACGTGTTGGAAGAGGCTGGCCGGCGTCTCGTGCGGGATCCCAACGATGCCGATGCCCATCTCGCCGTCGCCTTCGGGCAGGTTCT
>JALORE010000110.1 GCA_025459125.1 Planctomycetota bacterium
GGTTGGGCGGCGATGAATTCGGTGAAATGCTGGGAGCAGCTTCGCCGGATGGGAATCCAGTCCGATCTCCACACGCTCGTCGGACGCAATCACTGCTTCCAGAGGAAGGCCGCTCCGGGCACGGGCAGCTATACCTGGATGGGGCGCATTTGGGAATTCATGAACCACAAGGGTTTCAACAAGTAAGAAAGCAAACAAGGACGTCGTAAGGTGAAAATCATAGGGTACAAGTACTGTCACGCTGTAAGTGACGCTGCGTACGTTGTTTACATGTGGATCGGATGAGAATGTTGTCGGCGGTAACCTGCTTCTCTGGAGGGGAAGCCTGGTTGCGAGGTTGTCACTCATCCCCAAACCTATCTTGTCCTTGCATGTCACTGCCACTGTAGCCAAGATGTAGCCAAATCTGAATCATCATGGTCACCATGGTCGTCATGACGATCTAGATGGAGAGCTGCTAGGCTTATTGTTTCCCATAGCTTACGTAAAACCAAGGAGTTGTGGAAAACAGGCTCGTCGCTCCCATAACCCGGAGGTCGGAGGTTCGAATC
The DNA here is from genome assembly GCA_025459125.1 of Planctomycetota bacterium. Taxonomy (GTDB): domain Bacteria; phylum Planctomycetota; class Phycisphaerae; order Sedimentisphaerales; family Anaerobacaceae; genus PLanc-01. Next base: position 552 of record JALORE010000110.1, read on the forward strand.
CTCCCCCCGCTATTCGTAAGTCAGGCAGCCACAGCCATTTAGCTGTGCCTGTTTCTTTGTTGGTGACATGCGTGTACACAAAATGTAGGCACGCCCGTTTGTCATCGACCCGTTATTCGCCATCCGCATCTGCAGAATCCGTGCGAGATGCTTGAAGACCTGCGTTGCGTGCGGGAGAGTGATTCCACTCAGCCTGTAGAACGGTGGGTAGCTCGTCTGCGTGCCTCTGCAGTGCCGTGAGGTAGTCAACGGGATTGACGCTGCTCAGTTCGCGGGTGTGGATCTGGGAGTGCCACGGTCTTCCTCTGCCCCGCCCCCCGCGGGGTTTTCTCTCGGGCCTTCACACCGAAGTCCGGGGAGTGATCCGAGCCCAGCCAGAAGGGCATACTGTAGCCTCGAAGGAAACAGAATACCAGGGTGGTGTGCGCGAGCGTAAGTGTCTGCAATTTTAGGGAGATAGGGTGACGCCCCGGGTGGTCCCGTTGGCGCTTGACAGGTACACAGGGATTCGTTGCCAGGAATTGGTGCCCGGTCCCAGCAGAGAATCAGCGTCAGTCTTCGGCCGAATTCAGATGCCCGAGCAATCGCATAGTACGGTTTCTCGCCCGCCGAATATGTGTGGACATCCACGACTGGGCGGCTTGGGAATCATGTCTTTGAAGGGCGCGGAGGATTCGCCGGTGGTCGCGATAGGCCGAAGCGAGATTGGATAGATATGCCCCGGCGTCACTGATCGTGGGGTCCTGCTGCTTGTTACGGAATGTCTGGCTCAATACTCGGAACTCCTCCAGGACTCTTTCGATCCGCCCGTTCTCAGCGACGTGCACGATCAGGTTGTGAAAGGCAAGATCAGCCTGCAGCCAACGTGATCGCTGTTGTCGGGCGAGGGCCTCGGATGGGGCTGCCTGGAAGGACTTGGCGATTGCGTGCATTTCGTCAACGATGCGATCCAGTGTCGCCAAATCATCGGTCGACATTCTCCTCGCGGCCTTGCCCGCCGCAAAGCTCTCCAGAGCCTCGCGGATTTCGTAAAGCTCGCTCAGTTCCTCGCTGCCGTTCTGTCGAACATAGACACCAAGGCCCGGCACTTTCTCCAACAGGCCTTCACTGGCGAGTTGGCTGATCGCTTCGCGCAAGGGGCCACGGCTGACCTTAAGCTCCCCGGCAAGATGCTCCTCTCGGAGTCGGTACTGGCCGGGGTATTTCCCACTGAGGATGCCGTCCCGAATATACTGGTAGGCCTGCTGTTTCTTCGTCAGTATGCTCAAAGTCCCGTATGTCCAATCCTGCGTTGACATTGTCGACAATTAGATCCTTTGATTATAGGCATTGGGGCATCCATGCTTCAAGCAGAAAAAAGTAGTAGATGTTTAAAAATGACGTAAGTGACTGTTATATAAGTAGATGGAAACGTGTGGAATCATTATTGGATTACCGATTTTCTTCTTGAAATCTTCACGCCAAGGTGCTATTGTCAACAATGTTGACGTTGTTGACGATTCTCTGTTGGTAGTCAGATCAGGTGGCGTCGGGAGCCTCGGAAACCGGGTAGCAAGAAGTGAGAAAGACGGCATGAACAGGGGCGCGTGGTGGCCGGTGTGGACTTTCTTCGCGGCCCTGATGTGCACGGCGGTTGACAGCTTAGGGCAGGATCTGTGCCGGCGCTGCGGGATTCCCTCCGGTCTCTCTGCTTTCGGAGTCCGGGACAGTGATGTACCTGGCATGGCCGAATCGGCCATGACGATCACACGATTGCTGAAGAACAACCCCAGGGAGGTGACCCGGCAAGACGCAGAGAGGATCTACCGGGGCCTGTTGAAGTGAAACACATCTTTGTAGCTGGATGACATGATGACCATGCAGAAGAAGTATCGTGGCGTTGTGGTTCCGATGATCACTCCCCTCAGGAACGGGGGTGAGATTGACCTGGAAGCTGCGGCGACGCTGACGGAGTATCTGGTTGCAGGCCAAGTGGCGCCTTTCCCACTGGGCACGACAGGCGAAGCCGCGTCTATTCCAATGCAGGCCCGAGCGCAGTTTGTGGCGGCGGTGATTCGACAGAATGCGCGCCGGATGCCGGTCTATGCCGGAATATCGGACAACTGTCTTGCAACCTCCATGGAGATGGCAAGACAATACGCCGACCTGGGGGCCGATGTAGCGGTTGCCCATCTGCCGAGCTATTACCCTCTCGGCGACGACGACATCAAGGCCTACTATGAACGATTGGCGGATAGCATTCCGATTCCCCTGATGATGTATAACATCCCGGTCACAACGCGAATGTCCATTTCGCTCGACACGCTCGAATGTCTAAGCCATCATCCCAACATCGTCGGGCTGAAGGATTCTGAAAAGGATACGGAGCGGTTGCAGGCGGCCACGGCGGTCTGGAAAGACCGAGCAGATTTCAGCCATATGATCGGTTGTGGGAGTCTGTGTGCTTTGGCCTTGGAGATGGGCTCTGATGGCATTGTGCCCGGAGCGGCGAACGTAGTGCCGCGGTTATTTGCGGATCTCTATCGGGCAGGATTCAACCGTCGGCAGGAGGAATCGAACCGGCTGCAGGCCTTGGCAGACAGCATCTCCGCCATCTTCCATACGAACCGGACGCTCAGCCAATCCTTGCCGACTCTCAAGGCGATGGTGCATTTCCTGGGGTACTGTCAGACCGACGTCATGCCGCCCTTACGTCCCTTGACTCAGAGACAATTGCGCGAGACCGGGGAGAAGTTGGCATCGCTTAGAGTCGTGTTGAGTGAACAGGGATACGTTGTGCCCCGACCGGCCGAGGTACGGCCGGTTCAGATACGCGCGGCAAAACGGGCCGGGAATGACGCGAAGCGGCCGGATGTTGTACCGGCCCAAGGGGATCAGCCGTCATGAGAGACGCAAGACCGATTATTGCGATCACGATGGGCGATCCGGCGGGAATCGGGCCTGAAATCGCGGCCAAAGCTTTGGCCCAGGGGGAGATCTTCAGGATTTGCCGGCCCTTGATCGTTGGTGACGCCGAGGTCATGCGGCAGGGCATTCGCATCGCTCATGTAGGTCTGAACTTGAGGCCCGTTGCCCAAATTGAAGAGGCGGTCTTTCATGAGAACGGCGTGAACGTGCTGGATCTGAAGAACGTCGATGTGGCGAATCTGGAGCTGGGGAGGGTCTGTGCCGCAGCAGGAAATGCGGCTTTCGAGGCTATCGAGAAGGCCATCGAACTGGCTCTGGACGGACGCGTGGATGCCACGGTGACGGGACCGATTCACAAGGAAGCCCTGAACGCCGCCGGGCACAAGTACGCAGGCCATACGGAGATATTCGCCCGCTACACCGGGACCACGGATTACGCCATGTTGCTGGTCTACGGTGACTTACGCGTCATCCATGTGACGACCCACATGCCCTTGCAGCAGGTGAGTGAATCGATCACGAGCGCCAGGGTCCTGCGGGTGATCGAATTGGCGGACGCCGCCTGTCGCCTGCTCGGCATTCGCCAACCGCGCATTGGCGTGGCAGGGCTCAATCCCCATGCGAGCGACGGCGGGCTGTTCGGTCACGAAGAGCAGGACCAGATCGTGCCTGCCCTCGAGTCCGCCCGGTCGGCTGGGATCAACGTGGAAGGTCCGCTGCCACCGGATACGCTGTTCCCACGGGCCCTCGGAGGACGGTTCGACGTTTGTGTGGCGATGTACCACGATCAAGGACATATTCCGCTGAAGATGGTGGGATTCCGTTGGGACCGGGGCAAGGGCCGGTGGGAATCGGTCAACGGGGTAAATATCACGTTGGGTCTGCCTATTATCAGAACCTCGGTCGACCATGGAACGGCCTTTGACATTGCCGGCAAGGGCATTGCCTCCCCGGACAGCATGATCCCTGCAATCGAATATGCGGCTACATTGGCACGCGAGCGGCGGCGATGATGGTAGTAATCGCGGACGATCTGAGTGGAGCGGCCGAGATCGCCGGCATTAGCTGGCGATTCGGACTGGCGGCGCAAGTGCAGAGGCGCTTCACGCTGGGGAATGGGATTGACGTAGCTGGGGTCAACACGAGTACTCGGGACGCAACCGAGAGTGTCGCTCGGACCACCGTAGGAGCTCTGGCCGGCGAACTGAACGATACCGAGGGGCTGTGGTGTTACAAGAAAGTGGATTCGGTGCTGCGTGGTCATGTGGGGGCGGAGCTGGAGGTGCTGATGCGTATGTTGCACAAGCCGCGAACAATCCTGGCCCCGGCCAACCCGTCCAAGGGAAGGACTATCGTCGGCGGCCAGTACCGCATCGACAATCAGCCCCTTCAGGAGACCGACTTTGCGAATGACCTGCACTACCCGGCGCGGTCCTGCTCCGTGACGGACCTGCTGGGGGCCGCGGGCGGCTGCCCGGTTCTCGTGTTGGAGCCCAGTGCCTACCAAGGGCAGGAGAAAGGCATCATTGTGGCCGAGGCCGAAAGTCAGGACGATGTGTCCCGGTGGGCCGGGCAGCTTGATGAAGGCACGCTGGCGGCCGGGGGCTCCGATTTCTTCGCGGCCGTGCTGGAAAGACGGGTGGGACCCAAGCGGGTGAGGGCGACCTCCGGCCTCGTCCGCGCGGCGGGGCCAAAGCTCTTCCTCTGCGGCAGTGCCTCCGAATACTCCCGGCAGGCAGTGAAAAGGGCGCCTCACCTGGGGATTCCTCTGTGCCCCATGCCGGAGCCCTTGTTCGATCAAGTCGGTCTTCCGGGACCGTTGGTCGCCGAATGGACCGAGGCTGTCCTGGAGGCTCTGCACGTCCCGGGTCAGGCCATGGTCGCCATCGTGCAGCCGGTTGTGAAGAATGCGCACCTCGCGCACCGGCTGAGCGACTATATGGCCGCGCTGGTTGAGTCGGTCGTCGGCCGCATGGCCTTAGGGGAACTGATCCTCGAAGGCGGCGCCACGGCGGAGGCCGTGCTCGCGCGTCTGGGATGGGGGACCCTGGACGTGCTGGCCGAATATGGACCGGGCGTCGTTCAGCTTCGCATGTCGGGTCACGGCAATCTGCTCGTGACGATCAAGCCAGGCAGCTACCCCTGGCCCGAAGCGATCATGGAAGGCAGGAAGAGCAGCAAGTAGAGAAGAAAGGCTTCGTTATGCCGCATGAAGGTCTGCACTGGATAGACTACCTGATGATCCTGCTGTATTTGGGTGCCATCGTCTACATCAGCGTTGTTCTCTCCAGAAAGCAGAAATCCACCGAGGCGTATTTTACTGCCGACCGGTCCATCCCTGCCTGGGCCCTGGCTATGTCCTTGATGGCCACGATCGTCAGCACTGTCACCTTTCTGGCCTATCCCGGCAACGGCTATTCCGGCAACTGGATTCTGCTGGTTCAGGGCCTGATGGTGCCGATTGTGCTGCTGGCCATCGTCTGGTTCATCGTGCCCATGTACCGCCAGGTCATCAGACTGAGCGCCTATGAGTATTTTGAGAAGAGATTCGGTTATTTGGCGCGGCTGTACAGTTCGCTGGCCTTCCTCATGGCGCACTTCACCAAGATGGGCTCCGCGCTCTACCTTCTGGCCCTGCCGTTGACGTCGATGATCGGCCTGGATCAGCCCTATGCCGTCTATGCCGTGATTGTGGGGCTGGGCATCACGGCGGTCCTCTACACCCTCCTCGGGGGGATTGAGGCGGTGATTTGGACGGATTGTCTGCAGGGAAGCGTGCTTCTGGGCGGGGGCCTGATTTCTGCGGGGATGCTCTTGTTCGGGTCCGGCCAGGGACCGGTGGCCGTGGTGCAAACGGCGTGGGAAAATCACAAGATCAGCATGGGACCTTATGACCTGGACCTCACCCGCCTGACCTTCTGGGTCATGGCCATCAACGGCATCTTCTATGCTCTACAGAAGTACGGCACGGACCAGACCGTGGTCCAGAGGTTCCTCCTGGCCAAGTCCAACCGCGCGGCAATACGCGCCTCGGTCATGGGCGTGGGTCTGTGCGTGGGGGTGTGGGTCCTGTTCATGTTCATCGGCACACTCCTGTGGGTCTACTATCGTATGCCCGGCCACGAGCTTCCTCCAGGGGTCGCCGGTGACCGCGTGTTCCCGCACTTCATCATGACGCAACTGCCCATAGGCATCAAGGGCTTGATCCTGACCGCCCTGATCGCCGCGGGGATGTCCATCATGGATTCAGACATGAACAGCCTGGCCGCCGTCGGAGTCGAGGACTATTACCGGCGCATCCGGCGCCACGCCACGGACAAGCAATGCCTCCGCATGGGGAGAATCCTGGTAGTGATCACCGGACTGGGCGCGACCGGCATTGCCTGTTTGTACGTTCGCTTGGGTGGAGAGGCCATCCTGGGAACCGTTTTTGCGCTGTATGCCATATTCTCCGGTGGCATCGCGGGCCTGTTCGCCCTGGGTTTCTTCACCGTCCGGGCCAATCGACGGGGGCTCAATGTGGGTATCGCGGCGTGCGTTCTCTTCACGGCGTACGCGTTGCTCACTTCGACCAAGTTCGACCTCGGAGGCCCGGAGAAGGTGCAGCTACTTGACTTGGGCCGGTTCAACTTCTCCCACCACAAGTACATGCTCGGCGTGTACAGCCACATGGTGCTCTTCGTCGTCGGATACGCCGCGAGTTTTCTGTTTCCGTCAGACAAGGATACAAGGGGCCTGACGCTTTACGGCTGGCTGTCGGGGCAAAGTCGAGAACGTGGGGACATTACCGTACAGGGGAAGGAGGTTGGGCGTGCATAGAAGAACAGAAATGCGTCTCTTGAGGTTCTACCGTTACCCCTTTTCTGGAGGAATGACGATGTTACGAAGAATGCTGTTTGTGATGACAGGGATGATGTGGAGTGTGAATGGGTTCGCCCAGGCTCAGAACCCGATTCAGATCAAGGACGCTCAAACCTGGACCACGTTCGCTCAGGGAGGCTTCAACGCGAACGGCACCCTGCAAATCCTCGCCGGGGGACATTTGACGGTCACGGGAAGATCGGGTCTCACGGATGGCAGGCATTTGATCGTGGAGGACGGGGGGCGCTTCACCATGAATGCCCGCCTCGACATGGACAGCAAGGGCAAGATCACGATGAATGGCGGCGAGTTTCGCAACACCGTGGACTTCAAGTTCCCGGACAGCAGCGGCAATCAGGATGTGCACATCTGGCTGAATGGGGGGCTGATGGTCTGCGAGAGGATCCAGAGCATCACGGATCGTGGCTCCGTATTGCACGTGGGCGGCGGCGTGTTGCGTATCGGGAACGCCGCCGCGGGCGACCAGTATGATCCGGAGAACAAGACCGCCTGGACGATTGTTCCCATCCCGCCGCGCCCCACAGTGACCATCACGAACCTGGGAAATGGCTGGAAGGAGATCTCGGCCGGTTCTCCTTTCGGCGCCTTCAATCCCGTTCCCGCGGATGGCGCTACGGACGTGGTGCGGGATGTGACGCTGGCCTGGACCGCCGCCGCCAAGGCAGTCAAGCACGATGTCTACCTGGGAACCGATAAGCAGAGCGTCAGCACTGCCGACCGCCAGACGCCCCTGAACGTTCTCGTGGCCCAAGGCCAGCAGGCGAGCACCTTCGCCCCCGGTTTCCTGGCCTACGGGCAGACGTATTACTGGCGCGTGGACGAGGTGAACGACGCGGACCCGACCAGTCCCTGGAAAGGCGAGGTCTGGAGTTTCACCGCGGAGCCCTATAGCTATCCGATCCAGAAAGTCACGGCGACCGCGTCGAGTGCGCAGGTCGGCGCGGGGCCCGAGAGAACGGTCGACGGTTCGGGCCTCAACAGTGCCGGCGAGCACTCGAACGATGCGAAGGATATGTGGTTGAGCACGGGCACGCAGCCCAACTGGATTCAGTTCACCTTCGACAAGGCCTATCTGTTGCAGGAAATGTGGGTGTGGAACTCCAATCAGATGATCGAGCCTTTCATTGGTTTTGGCGCCAAGAGCGTCCAGATCGAGTACTCGGTGGACGGCACGACGTGGACCGAGGTGAAAGACACGCCTGATTTTGCCCGCGCCACAGGTCTGTCCACGTACACGGCCAACACAACGGTCAACTTGGCCGGCGTCTTCGCCAAGTACGTCAAGCTGACCATCAATAGCCAGTGGGGCACGACGCCCCCATGCGGCCTGAGCGAAGTCCGGTTCTCTTATGTCCCGGTCCAGGCCCGCGCGCCGCAGCCGGCCAATGCGGCGACGGACGTCGCTGTGGGCGCAACGTTGAACTGGCGCCCGGGACGCCAGGCGGTTTCTCACAAGGTTTATGTCAGCACGGACAAGCAGGCCGTGACCGACGGCACCGCTGCGGCCAAGACGGTTGCCGATCACAGCTTCAGCGCGTCTGCGCTCACGCTCGGTGCGACGTACTACTGGCGCGTGGACGAGGTCAACGACGCCGCAGCCACCCAATCCTGGGCAGGCGAGGTCTGGAGTTTCACAGTGCAGTCGTATGCTGTGGTGGAAGACTTCGAGAGCTACACGGACGCCGAGGGCCACCGCATCTATGAAGCGTGGGCCGACGGCTTCGGCTCGACTACCAACGGCTCGCAGGTGGGCTCTTCTCAGGCGCCGTTCGCCGAGCAGAAGATCGTTCACGGCGGCAAACAGTCCATGCCGCTGAGCTACGGCAACACCAGTACGATCACGCTTTCTGAGGCGACGCGGACCTTCGACTCCCCGCAGAACTGGACCACCAGCGGCATCAAGAGCCTGTCGCTCTACTTCCAGGGGAAGGCCGGCAACACCGGGCAGTTGTACCTGAAGATCAACAGTGTCAAGGTGCCGTACAACGGCGGCGCGGGCGATCTCGCCAGGGCGACCTGGATCCCCTGGAACATCGACCTGTCGGCCGTCGGCAACGTGAGCAGCGTGACCAAGTTGACGATCGGCGTCGAGGGCGCAGGCGCCAAAGGCCTGGTCTACATCGATGATATTCGGCTCTATGCCAAGAGCCCGGAGTTCATCACGCCGACCGATCCGGGCAAGGCCAATCTCAAGGCGCTCTACGCCTTTGAAGGAAACGCCAACGACACCTCCGGCAACGGGCTCAACGGCACCCTCAAGCAAGCCACATTCGCCAGTTCCGGCCGACCCAACGGCGGGTCTGCGCTGAAGGTAGACAAGGCCGGCTACGTGGACCTGGGCAATCCGGTAGCGCTGAACTTCGGTACGGGCGACTGGACCGTCACGGCCTGGTTCAAGACCGCGATCAAAGGCACGGGCGACGCGAACAAGGGAACCCTCTTCGCCAAAGGCGGTGACGGCACCGGCGGCAAACGCTACGCTTTGACGGTGAGTGAGAATGTCGAAGGGATAGTCTCCCTGGTTACGGATGACGATGTCACCAAGTACGCCGTGGACGCCAAGCGCCTGGTCAACGACGACCAGTGGCATTTCGTGGCGGCACAGCGGGCGGGCACGGCCCTGCGGATCTACACTGACGGTCAATTCGAAGGCAACCTGACGATTCCGGCGGCTTACGATCTGGCCGGCGCTTCTCAGCACAACGCCTACATCGGCGCGCTGACCAACCATGCAGACGGCAGTCTGTACAAGCTGTTCAGCGGCCTGATCGATGAGGTGCAGGTGTACAACCGAGCCCTAGCACTGGAGGAAGTCCTGTGGCTGTCCGGTCAAACCACGCCGGTCGCCAAACCGTTCTGAGAGAGGCCCCGGCCGGTGTCGGACGAGTGTCCTCCTGGCTGATATGCTGAACTGCTGCGAATGTGGCAGTGGTCATGGAGCCATCTTGGTCATAGTGTAACCTGAAGCGGGCGGGACCACCGACAGCGGTGGTCCGCCCGCTTGCACTCTGTGACTTTTGATGTCTTCGGGAGCGAGTGCGGTGGGCAAACGTGAAGACTTCACATTGATTGAGCTGCTTGTGGTGATTACGATCATCGGCCTGCTGATGTCGATCCTGATGCCGGCGCTATCGAAGGTACTGATCGCCAATGCATGGGTTGCGCTCTCACGATGATACCCGCGATGCCTGCAATGCGATCTGCGGCCGTTCCCTTTCGGGGAGAGCCGTGTTCTCGGGTTCTTGCCTTGATTCTCGTGATGGGATCGATCGTGCCAAGATACGACGATAAGCACAAGCATAAGGATACGAATACTCTCATGATACGGATCATTCTCTTGGCCGCATTGTTTCTGGTGGTCTTCGCGACGACGGTATGTGCGGAAGGATCACAACAACCTGCTTTTCCGGGCGCTGAAGGGTTCGGGAAGTACACCAAGGGTGGTCGCGGAGGCGACGTGTATGTGGTTACGAACCTGCACGACCAAGGCCCCGGTTCGTTCCGCCAGGGCCTGGTTTCCGCCACCGGCCCCCGGACCATCGTGTTCGACGTCTCCGGCACAATCGTCTTGAAGAGCCGCGTTCACGTTGAAGACAAGTCTCACATCACGATCGCCGGCCAGACCTCTCCCGGAAAAGGTATCACGTTGCGCGAAAACCCGTTGGCGTTCGAGAACTGCAAGGAGATCATTGTCCGGTACCTGAGGCTTCGATTGGGGGACGAGAACAAGGGCAAAGAGTCGGGCGCGGATGTCATGACGGTGGACTACAGCGACAACGTTGTCCTGGAGCACCTTTCTCTGAGTTGGGGCATCGACGGCAATTCGGATTACCGCGGCAATAGCCGCACGACCCTCCAGTGGCTCCTTTACGGCGAGGCCCTGAACAGGTCGATCCACTATAGGGGTTCCCAGCACGCCATGGCCACGTCGATTCGCGACTGCCGAGGTCACACGACGGTCTACCATAACATCTACTCGACGTCACGACAGAGGCACCCCACCCTCGGAAGCGGCTCCGGGGTCAAAGGCTTCTTTGATGTAATCCTGGACTACCGCAACTGCGTCGATTACAACTGGTCCGGAGAAACCAACTTCGGCGGGATGAAGATCAACGTAGTTGGTAATTACTACAAGCCCGGGCCTTGTACGAATGTATCGAAGCCCCCGATGCAGATCAAAGACGGCGACACGACCCACGCGCAAGGGTTCATGGCGGGCAACTTCTTCGAGGGAATGCCAGAGTCCTTCAATCGGGATAACGGCACGGCCGTCATCTACACCAACTCGGGCAGCTACATGTCTACCACGCGCGGGAAGTGGGAATCTCCCGCGGAATTCGATATGGGCGCGTTCAAACCGTTCACCCAGGATGCCAAAACCGCCTACGAGTTCTGCCTGAAGTATAGCGGCTGTTCCCTTGTACGCGACACCGTGGATGAACGCATTGTCGAGAACATCAAAAACGGCGTTGGTAGAATCATCGACTCTCAGAAAGAGGTGGGAGGATGGGACCCCTATCCCGAAGAGCGCCGGCGCGTGGATTGGGACACCGATGGGGATGGCATGCCCAATGCTTGGGAGAATGCCAACGGATTGGATCCCCAGGACCCCGACGACCGCAACGGCGACAGAGACGGGGACGGTTACACGAATCTGGAGGATTACCTGAACAGTCTCGTTCCGGACCTGACGGAACTCATGCGCAATCGGCCCGGGCAATCGTGAATTGATGGGGGGCAGGGCGGACAGCTACGCGGAATGATCCGCAACTGCGCTTCCAGCAAAGTCCAGTCAGGGCACATAGGAGTAGATGATGACGAAGATGACATCCCGCAAGCGGCAATTCCTTGGACCTTGCGCGTGCATGCTCCTGTTGGCGAAGATGGGCTGCGCCGGTTCGTTGCCAACCTACACGGGCGGCATCTACGGCGATGCCCTTTCGGCCCACGACGGGAAACTGCGCTGGGCAGTCGGTGTCCAGAATGTCCAGGTGTCCCGGTCGGCTCCGGAGAATCCGGAGGCCACCGATGGCAGCAGGACAATCTATCGCCATCACCAGATGCTCGCTTCCTGGGGCGGCCGGTTCTGGTCCTTCCATTCCGGAGGCGTTCAGTTGTGCTGGTCCACGAACGGCTTGGATTGGCACCCGGGCGTGGATTCCTCTGATGTCATTCGTGGGGGCGCTTCCAGAATGGCCTTCTATGTCGCCCCGAACGGTCGTTTCCTCGTCAGTCAGGCGAATGCAGGACGTTCCGGCGGGCCGGGCGAGCGGCTGGTCAGGGAAATCCTTGGTCCGAAGTCCTGCGGCCCCGAAACCTACAATGTGAAAACCAACTTCGCAGGGCCGCTTCCTCGTACAAGTCCCTACTACCTGAGTTCGACCGACCCCGGCTTCCGAGCTGCCTGCGAAGCATTGCTCGCTGACCCCCTTTTCTGCCAGCAATGGCAGGAGGAGGATCAGGATCCCAACTTCTACACCATCAGCGCCGGGACCCTTCCCGGAGTGCGTGAATGGAAGGCATTTAATTGGTATCGGTTGGCGGACAACCGGATTGTGGGGGCCTGGAAGAAGCACTACATGGTTGTGAGCACAGGAACACGCTGGACCCGAGACAGCGTTCCTGCTCCCGTCGAGGTCACTTCCTTCGGGTTCAATCCCAGTGCGAAGGTGTGGGGGACGCGCACCGAGGACGGTCGCTATGCTTTTGCTGGCTGCACTCCCGGGAAACCGGGCGGAGACTTGCATCGGCGCTGGCCGCTCGCAGTGACGACTTCCAGAGATGGCCTGACTTTCGACACGCCTTACCTGGTGGTTGCCGGGGACATGCCGCCTCAGCGTTACGAGAATGCTGCCGGCGACGATAAGAACTCCGGCCCTCAATATGTGCGTGGCATCTGCCCCGGCAATGGCGATCCCCCAGGAACAGACCTGTGGCTGACCTACAGCATGAATAAAGAGGATATCTGGGTCGCCTGTGTACCCACCCCCATCCAGAGTCAGGTGACCGACGACGTCCGCGATGACTTTCAGAGCCACGCGCCAGGACGCTTCATTCAAGGCTGGAACACCTATAGTCCCCAGTGGGCACCGGTGGCCATTGTTGCGGAAGGAACGAACCGTTTCTTGCGACTTGAAGACCGTGACGCCTGCGATTACGCCAGCGTTATGCGGGTCTTTCCCGCGAGCAGTCTCGCCCGGCTCGCGTTCCAGGTACGGGTACATCAGAGCGACTCGGCCGGCGTACCCTTGGAGATCGATGTTGTCTCGGGCGACGGTAGCCGCGCGGTGGCCATCTCGTTAAATCCAGCGGACGGCCGAATCACCGCGTGGAATGGTGAGACACGGCAGAACGTCCAGCCGTATTCGATCACCAAATGGGTCAGCGTAGAAATGGCCGTTGACTGTTCTGCCCAACAGTATGATCTGAAGGTAGACGGCAAGCTTGGGCTAAGTGACGCCGCTTTCCTGGAACGTGCCTCTCGTGTGGAACGTATCGTCTTTCGAACCGGCGTATTCCGATTGCGCGATTTCCGCAGGCGGCCGCATGTAGACGGAACGTGGCTGACGGATCGTATCCCGAATGCTGACGTGCTGCAGCCTACCAGTCGATTTGACTTGGACAACGTCACCCTGGAGAGCCAGGCATCTCGAAAGCAGTAGCATGATCGACAGTCCCGACAATCCGTCCTGTGCCTGCAAACGGAAACTACCGGCAGGAGCGGCTCTTGCTGTGCTATACCGGCACTGGGCGAGGTGCTGGGCTCTGACGATTCTCTGGTCGGCGACTTCGCATGCCGATTGTCGCTCCATTCCTTCAGAACTCTTCGGCGTTCCGAAGACGACGACCGTTATTGATGCGTTTCGACCAACGCCCCAATTTGATCGGCATGACCCGTCCAATATCATCCGGCATGCTGGCTTCTACTGGGTCTTCTACACGCGTAACATCGGGGATCACAAAGAGGTCTCCGTGTATTCTGCCTTCTCGGCGGACGGATATAACTGGACGGACTTGGGCCAGGCTCTGGGACGAGGTCAAAAAAGGCATTGGGACGAGAGCGGAGCCCTCGCGCCGTATGTAGTCTCGCACGGGAAGCGCTTCTATCTCTTCTACACGGGTTTTCGTGACGGCAGCCTCGCCACCCGTGAATTGGGCTGCGCGATCGCTGATCACCCAGCCGGGCCCTGGATTCGATGGGCCGAGAATCCCATCCTGCGGCGTCATCCGGATCCCGCCGCCTGGGATTCCGGGATGCTGGGCGACGCGAACGTGATCTTCCGGGAGGGAAAATGGTGGCTCTACTTCAAGAGTCGGCGAAGTACCGAGACGAACGAGCAGACCCGCATCGGTGTCGCGCTGGCCGACGAGATCACCGGACCCTATCACAAGCATCCGGCCAACCCTCTGTTCGCCGGGCATGCCTTCTCGGCCTGGCGGCATCGGCATGGGGTGGCGGCCCTTTGCGGCGTGATCTCCCCGAAGATCAAATGGTCGTCGGACGGCCTGCACTTCCGGGATGCGGGGGACATGCCGAATCAATCCACGGGCTTGTTCAGCCCCGATGCCGACTCCGACCCCGACAACCTTCGCGGGTTTGACTGGGGACTCGAAGTCTACACAGACGCTGGGGCTCGCGGCCTGCGTCGTTTCGATTGTAAGCCGGCACCTGAAAGAACATCGCCATCTGGAGGACAATGATCTATGCCCAATCAGTCATTGCCTATCGCACCGGCGAGATGCTTGATGTCGCACGTGATGCCTCTGCGACGCTGGCAGCTTGGCCTGATGACGATGGCCGTCTTGCTGGTCAGTGATGCAACCCCAGGTGCGGAAACAGCGGCGATGCCGGCACCGATTACCGCCTCCGCTTCCGAGCCTGTCCGCTACGTGGGCACAGTGCAACCTGACAAACGATATTACGACGGCGCGCTTCGCCACGCGGTGGGTGTTCATTTGCATGAGGCACTCCGCGCCAACCGGTCGCACCCGCCGGAAGGCGGCAACGTAGGCTGGACATACAATCACCAGCCCTATCTGGCCTACTGGAACGGTCGGTTCTATCTCCAGTACCTGAGCAACCTGAAGGAGGAACACAATCCTCCGGGCCGCACGTTGCTCATGACTTCCGAGGACGGGCGCTCTTGGTCCAGGCCCCGGGTGGTCTTCCCGGAGTACCCACTGCCGGAGATTGTACGTGACGGTGTGCATGTGCCGGCCGGGATGCCCAGCGTCATGCACCAGCGCATGGGATTCTACCTTGCGCCCGATGGCCGGATGTTGACACTGGGTTTCTACAGCTATTGCCCCACGCCGCGCGATTCGCCCAACCAGGGTCAGGGCTTGGGACGAGTGGTGCGGCAGATCTACAAAAACGGCAAGTTCGGCCCGATCTACTTCAGCCGCTATAACCGCCACGCAGGCTGGAATGAAACCAACACCCGTTATCCGTTCTATACCCGGAGCGAAGACAGAGGGTTCGTCGAAGCCTGTGACGCTTTGCTCAAGGACAGACTCATGACCCTGCAATGGTGGGAAGAAGACCGCGCCACGGACGGTTTCTACACAATCCAACTGGACGGCGCGCAGCCGAAGGCCCTGTCGTTCTGCCACCGGCCCGACGGCACCGTGCTCGGCGTCTGGAAGGCTCAACTGGCGGCACTCAGCGCTGATGAGGGTCAGACGTGGACCAGACTGGTCACGTGCCCGACGATCCTGGAATGCAGTGCCAAGACCTGGGTGCAACGCACGGATGATGGGCGCTACGCGCTGGTCTACAATCACTCGGCCACGCGCCGGAACCGCTTCCCCCTCGTGGTGATGACCAGCGAAGACTGCCATGCGTTTGATCAGATGCTGGTGCTTCACGGCGAATTGCCGCCGATGCGTTACGAGGGCATTCACAAGAATCTGGGGCCGCAATACGTGCGTGGGATTGCGGAGGGCAACGGCAACCCGCCGGACAACCATCTCTGGAACACGTACAGCGTGAACAAGGAAGATATCTGGATGAGCCGTACCCGTCTGCCCATCACGGGCACGGTGGATCGCCCGGGGAACGATAGTTTCGAGGACGCTGCGACAGTGGATGGTCTGGAGTTGTGGAACATCTACTCCCCGCAATGGTCGCCCGTTTCCGTAGTTGGTGAACCCGAGAACGAAGCGAACCATTGCCTGGAGCTACGAGATGAAGAGCCGTACGATTATGCCTTGGCCGAGCGTGTGTTTCCCGAGAGCAAGCGGGTGAATGTGGAGTTCCGGATTCTGGCCCGGCAGATCGGGACGGCCAGACTGGATTGCGAGATTCAGGATCGCCATGGCCGGCGGCCGATGCGCCTTCATGTTGATCCGGAGTGGCTGTCCGCGGACTTGGGCAGGCAGTCGGCCGACCCCGTTCGGATGAAACTCGGGCAATGGTTGAACATCCGCATAGATTTGGATTGTGCTGCGCAGCACTATGACCTGGTTGTGAAAGGCGAATCACGGCAGATAGCCTTTGCGGAGAAGGTGGAGAGCGTCGAACGACTGGTGTTTCGCACCGGCCCGTGGCGCGGTGATGTGCGGCCGGCCATTCTGGACGGCCAGCCAAAGACGCTCGGCTTGGATGAAGAGGATCTGCCCGGGGCCGAGGCGAGATCCCCGGCCAGCGTCTACCTGATTGATGACGTTCGGACGAGCGTATCTGAGTAGCCAGGCTGAACGTCCGGTCGTCATGAAGGTCGCAATTCAAGCCGGCGTCGGGAACCGAACCGATGCCGGTTGACCTGGAACCATGAGAAAGGATAACGCATGTCAGTTCCCGATCACACCTCTCGAACCAGTTCGTTGCCCTGGTGGCCCAGCGTGCTGGCTGCGCTGTTCTTGCTGGCAGTGGGTGTAATCCGTGGCGTGGAGACAGCGAAGATGCCGCCTTCGATTGCGGCGTCCACTTCCGAGCCGGTCCGTTACGTGGGCAAGGAGCAGACCGACAAGTGTTTCTACGACGGCGCGCTTCGCCATGCGGTGGGCGTCCATAGGTTCCAGGCCCTGCGCGCCAACCGCACGTGTCCGCCGGAAGGCGGCCTGCTGGGATGGACCTACAATCACCAGCCGTACCTCGCCTACTGGCGTGACCAGTTCTACCTCCAGTATCTCAGCACCCCGAAAGAGGAACACGTTCCGCCCGGGCGGACGCTGCTGATGACTTCGGAGGATGGACAACACTGGTCCAATCCACGCGTGGTGTTCCCGGAATATGCGTTGCCCGAAATCAAGACGGCGGGTGGGTACCTCCCTGCCGGAACCCCGGCAGTCATGCACCAGCGGATGGGTTTCTACACGGCGCCCAACGGCCGCTTCCTGACCCTGGCTTTCTACAGTTACTGCTTCCACCCGCGGTCCGGTCCCAACCGCGGGCAAGGGCTGGGGCGGGTGGTGCGGGAAATCCGCCCGGACGGCATGTTCGGCCCGATCTACTTCATTCGCTACAACCGTCACGCCGGCTGGGACGAGACCAACACGAGCTATCCGTTCTACAACACCAGCGCCGACGCCGGCTTTGTGGAAGCCTGTGACGTCCTGCTGGCGGACAAGCTCATGACGCTGCAATGGTGGGAGGAGGACCGGGCCACCGACGGTTTCTTCACCATCACACCCGAAGACGCGGAACCCAAGGCACTGAGTTTCGTTCATCGCCCGGATGGTGCGGTCCTGGGAGTCTGGAAGGCGCATTACTCGCTCAGCCCCGACGAGGGGAAGTCGTGGACCAGGCTCATGGGAGCCCCTACCTTGACGCCCTGTGGGGCCAAGACGTGGGTGCAGCGAACAGAGGACGGCCGCTACGCGCTGGTTTACAACCACTCGCTCACCCGCAACAACCGCTTCCCGCTCGTCGTGATGACGGGCGACGATTGTCGGGATTTCGACAACATGCTCTGTCTGCATGGCGAGGTTCCGCCGCGGCGGTTTTCCGGGATTCTGAAGAACGCCGGGCCGCAGTACGTCCGGGGCATCGAGGAAGGCAATGGCGATCCGCCCGGGCGGCATCTGTGGAACACCTACAGCATGAACAAGGAAGACATTTGGGTCAGTCGCACGCGCGTTCCGGTTACCGGAACGGTGAGGGAGCCAGTTCGCGATAGTTTTGACGACCGGGAGACTGACGAGAAGCTGGAGTGGTGGAACCTCTACGCACCGCAAGGGGCTCCGATCAGCATTGTAGAAGATCCGCACCGGGGTGGGAACCGGTGTCTCGAACTGCGGGATGAGGATCCCTACGACTACGCACTGGCGGAGCGCGCCTTCCCGGAGAGTTCCCGGGTCACGATCGAATTCCGCGTTTTGGCGGCTCAGGTCGGTCATGGAGTGCTGGAGGCCGAAATCCAGGACCGCTACGGGCACCGGCCGTTGAAAGTGCGGCTGGATGGGAAGTGGCTGGCCCAGGACCAGATGACCCGCTGGGTGAACGCCATCCCGGTGGTGGGCAACGGGTGGTTGACGGTGCAATTTGATGTGGATTGTGCCGCCGGTGAGTATGACTTGTCTCTAAATGGCAAGAAGGTGGACCGTGGAGTGAAATTCGCAGAGAAGGCCGAGACCGTGGAACGCATCGTCTTTCGCACGGGCCCGTGGCGCGGGGATGTGCGAG
>JALORE010000111.1 GCA_025459125.1 Planctomycetota bacterium
GCACTACGTTCCGTTTTCAAGGCCCTTGGTCGCCCTGGGGCACATTTCTGTTCTCGGTGGTGAAAATGCGGTAGTCAGTAGCCGGTAGTCAGTAGCCCTTGGATTGATGATTGATGATTTACGATTGATGATTTGGGTTGAAGCCTACGGCCTACAGCCTATGGCTTCCGGCTTGACATCAGTTGTCAGTTCGTAATCTGTGCAAATCGGCAGAATCGGTGGTTTCTTTGTCCTGGGTTCTCCCCAGCCGGGGGGAAGAGCTGGGTTCCCGCCTTCGCGGGAATGACAATGCTGGGCTACACTCCGGATTCGTGTCATTCGTGTGATTCGTGGTGGAAAAGATGCTTTGGTTCCGGCCGGAGGCCGGTACGGCTCAAGGCTCCAGGCGGCTTTGCAGGGTTTGGGCGTTGTCGAGGAGTTGCTCGCGGGTGGGATACACTTTGGGCGCGAGGTCGAACGTCCATTCGTAGGCGTCCACGATGGTGCCGGGGTAGAGGATCTGGGCGACGAAGTCCAGCGGCATGCGGTCGTGCAGCGGGCGTGGGAGCCGGCGGTGGGTGTCGAGCGTCTCGTAGCCGTCTTTGCTGATCCGGACCCAGTAGTCGCCGTACCAGTTGAAGGAGACCGTCACGGGGGACACGCCGATCTCCTGGTCGTTCAGGATGACCTTGGCCCCTGAGGGCTCCGTGTTGATCGTCAGCTTGCGCTCCACGCAACCCGCGAGAAGGACCAGCACGCCGCAGACGGCAGCGACAACAACCACGCATCTCTTGACCATACGAGCAATCCCCTTCCTATCCAGCGGCTAATCGGCCGGGACACACCGGCCTTTCGCCCAGAGTCGCAGGGCGGCCACCTTCTCGGCCATCGTCGCGGATAACGGCGGCGAGCCCGCGACGGTGGCGGCGAGCCGCTGCGTGTCGAGCTGGCCCTTCTCGCCGTAGGCCTCGTGCAGCGCCGCGATCACCGCCTGCTCGATCTCGGCGCCGCTGTAGTCCTCGGAGACCTCCGCCAGGGCATCGAGGTCGAAAGCCGCCGGGTCGCGGCTGCGCTTGCGCAGGTGGATGGCGAAGATCTGCCGGCGGACTTCCGGCGTGGGCAGGTCCACGAAGAAGATCTCGTCGAAACGCCCCTTGCGCAGCAATTCGGGCGGCAGGGCCTCGATATCGTTGGCGGTGGCCACGACGAAGACCGGGGCGCGATGCTCCTGCAGCCACGTCAGCAGCGTGCCGAACATCCGCTGCGAGAGGCCGCCGTCGGCGCTGCGGCTGGCGGCGGAGGCGAACGCCTTCTCGATCTCGTCGATCCACAGGATCACCGGCGCCATCATCTCCGTCTGCCGCAGCGCCTCGCGCAGGTTGCGCTCGGATTCCCCGATGAAACTGGCGTACAGCGTGGCGGGGTCCATGCGCAGCAGCGGCTGCTGCCACGCGGTCGCGATCGCCTTGGCGCAGAGGCTCTTGCCGGCCCCCTGCACGCCCAGCATCAGGACGCCCTTGGGGGCCTCGATCCCGAAGGCCTTCGCCTCGGCGCTGAACGAGTCCTTGCGCTGGTTGAGCCATTTCTTGAGGGCCCGCATCCCGCCGATCTCATCCAGGTCCAGGGGGGTCTGGATATACTCGAGCAGCCCGCCTTGCTGGATCATCCGCCGCTTGTTGGCGATCACGACGTTGAGGTCGTCATCATTGAACTGCTGGTCGGCCGCCACGGTATCGCTGATGATCCGGGCTGCCTGGCGGCGCGTCAGGCCGCGCAGGTTGCGGACGATGGCGTCGAAGCCCCGCTGCGTCAGGGCGACCTCGATCGGCTTGCAGCGATGGAGCCGCTGGAGGGTGGCACGGACGATCTGCCGCAACTCCTCCTCATCCGGGTAGGACAGCTCAAACCGTTTCGTGTACGACTTGATGACCTCGGGCAGGTTGTCGTTGCTGTCGATCATCACGATGGTGACGCCGGTCTTGTGGAAGCTGTCCACCAGGTCCCGCAGCAGGCGGAGGGCCTTGCCGCCCCGCAGGTGCTCGGCCAGATCGAGCGTTACGCACAGGGAGCCCGGCTTGGCCCGCCCCAGGCTACAGAGTCCGGCCGCCGGGGTATCCGTATCGGCAATGCACGGACTGCCGTCGAGGGACCCGTCCCGCACGCCCTCGGCGACGGTCCAGATCCACAGGTCGCGGTTGAGCTTGGCGGCGGTCTTGCGCACGATCTCCAGCGCGTAGCGTTCCTCGTGCGTGACAACGGAGAGGCAATAGGCCCCGCTGGCGATGAGTTGCTCGAATTGTTCGAAGTCGTTCATCGGCGTACCACCGCGAGACCCCAGCGCGTCTACGGCCGGGGTCCGATCAGCTCGATGATATTGCCGTCCGGGTCCTTCACGAGGATCAGATCGTTGTTGCCGCCGCTGAGGCGGTAGGGCGGCTTGACGGGGGCAATCCCCTGGCGCTGCAGCCGCTCCATGGTCCTGCCCAGGTCCGACACGAACACCGTCAGGTAGCGGATGCCCAGGCAGGAGCCCAGGTCCCGGTTGTCCACGCGCTGGGCCGCGGTGCCGGGGATTTGCATCACCTTGAGCTTCGTGGCGGCCGGCTCCTTGCCCAGGGCCAGCACCCGCACCTGGAAGGGTTTCTGGTCGGTCAGGCCGGTGTCCGTGGCCATCTGGGCGGGAACCTCGAAGCGGCCCGCGTCGCTGAAGCCCAGGGCCTCGGTGTAGAACTTCACCGCCCGGTCGATGTCGCTGACGACCACGCCGACGTCGATCGTGGTGCGCGAGAACTCGGACTTGGCGCCCTCCTGCTTGGCGGCCGCGATCACGAGACCGCCCGCGATGACCCAGGCCACAATCAACACCTGAATGCGATACTTTTGCATGCTGACGCTCCTTTGCGTTTGCGATTCCACTTGGTGACGTCAGCTTACCGCCGCCCGCCCGCCTTGGCAAGCGGCTGCGAGCATTCGGACCCGCGGAAACGCGGAACTCCCAGCGTCGGGTGGCAGCGGCCAGGCCGCAGGCTTTGCGGAGGCCTTGCCGCTGGCGGAGGGGCCAGCCATCGGCGCGCTGACGCTTGTCGCTGCCACCCGGAACTCACCGTTTCAGTAGCGACGGAGTAGCAGGGTGCGTGTCACGCACCGTCTGCATCCGGTTGGGCTGCTCTGAGGTTGAACAGGCGATGGCCTTGTCGGCCCCGGACGCGGCGCTTGACCGGCCGGGCCGCGGACGGTAGGCTGTGGCTCTTTCGTGCGTCTCTATAAGGGCTTTCGGATATGAAGATATCTCTGGACTGGTTGAGCGACTACATCGACACGGGACTGCCGGCGGAGCAGATCGCCGCGATTCTGAGCAACCTCGGTCTGCCGTGCGAGGGGATCGAGCACCGGGCCGACGACGTGGTGATCGACGTGGAGGTGACGAGCAACCGGGGCGACTGCCTGAGCCATATCGGGATCGCCCGCGAGCTGGCGGCCGCGACCGGTAAGACACTGCGGCGGCCCGAGGTCCGCCTGGAGGAGACGGGCCGTCCCGCCTCCGAGCTCGTGCAGGTGGAGATTCGCGAGCCCGACTGGTGCCGGCGGTACACGGCCCGCGTGATCGAAGGCGTCAAGATCGCGCCGTCGCCCGACTGGGTCCGCCGGCGGCTCGAGGCCGTGGGCCTGCGCAGCATCAACAACGTCGTGGACGCGACGAACTACGCGATGATGGAAGGCGGCCAGCCGCCGCACGCGTTCGACTACGCGACGATCGAAGGCCGCCGGATCATCGTGCGCCGGGCCGCGCCGGGCGAGCAGATCGTCAGCATCGACGGGAGCCAGTGCGCCCTGACGCCGGAGATGCTCGTGATCGCCGACGCGCGGCGGCCGGTGGCCGTGGCGGGCATCATGGGCGGCCTGCAGACGGAAGTGGGGGACGCGACCACGACGATTCTCCTGGAAGAGGCGTACTTCGATCCCCTGTGCATCCGCACGACGGCCCGCCGGCTGGCGCTGCCCTCCGAGGCGTCGTTCCGGTTCGAACGGATCGTGGATATCGAGAATATCGATTGGGCCTCGCGGCGGACGGCGCAACTGATCGTGCAGCTCGCGGGCGGCCGGGTGGCGCCGGGCGTGGTGGACGCCTACCCGCGCCGGTACCAGAGCCGCACCGTGCGCCTGCGGCTGTCCCGGCTGGGCCGGTTGCTCGGCATCGAGGTGCCGACCGACGTGGTGCTGCGAATCCTGTCGGCCCTGCAGTTCCGGCCGCAGGTGCAGGACGGCGTCGTCGTCTGTGCCGTGCCCACCTGGCGCAGCGATATCGAGCGCGAAGTGGACCTGATCGAGGAAGTCGCGCGCGTCCACGGCTACGACCAGGTGCCGACGTGCAAACGCATTGAGATCGAGGCGACCGCCGCCGATCCCCGGCACCGGCTGGCGCAGTCCGTATCCGGCTTCCTCAACGGCAGCGGCTTTTACGAGACCATCAATATCGATTTCGTGGACGAGGCGGTCGCCGACCTCTTCGTCGCCGGGGGCGAGGCCGCGCACCTGGGCGTGCGTCACGTCACGCGGAAAGCCGGCAACCTGCTGCGCCGGACTCTGCTGGGATCGCTGCTGCAGGTGCTCCGGACGAACGTGAACGCGGGGAACCTGCCGTGCCGGATCTACGAGATCGCCGATACCTTTGTCCCGACCGGCGTCGCCGGCGCGCTGCCCCGAGAGCGGGCCCAGCTGGGACTGGTCGTCGACGGCGAGCTGCGCCGCCTGCGCGGCGCGATCGAGGGGCTGGTCGGGGACATCCGCCGTGGCGCGCAGGTGGAATTCGTGCCCGCCGATCTGCCCTGGGCCCAGGTGGGGGCCCGCGTGCTGGTGGACGGCCAGATCCTCGGGGAGGCCGGCGTCTTTTCGGAAGCCATCCGGACGCGGTTCGATTTCAAGGACCTGATGCCCTGCGGCGCGGAGCTGGATTTCGACGCGCTGATGACGCTGCAGGGCGGTCCCGTGCGGATCCGGCCGATCCCGCGGTTCCCGGCGATTGAGCGCGATCTGTCGGTGGTGATCGCCGAACCCGTGCTCTGGACACAGATGGTTCAGGCCGTGCGCGGCGCCGCGCCGGCCGAGCTGGAGGAGATCCGCTTCGTCGATATCTATCGGGGCAAAGGCATCACGCCCGGTTCCAAGAGCGTGACGCTGTCGCTGCGCTTCCGCGACGAGGATGGAACGCTGACGCACGAGACCGTGGACCGATACCAGGCCGCCATCGTGGAGAATCTCGCGCGGACCGTCGGCGCCGAGCTGCGCACGCTGTGACGGGAGGCGAAGGACGCCGCGCGCGGCCGAGGCGCTGCGGGCAGGGGGATCGGCCGCCTCAGCTCGGCGCGGATCGCCGCCGGATCGCGCGGGATTTTGCTGGAGAGAACGACGCGGCGGTGCCGATAACAACTCTCAGGCGGGGCCGACGGCGGCCTCGCGTGGTGGCTGAGTAGGCCTTTATTTCCTTGACGGAAGGTCAGGGATTTGCTATACGGTAGAGTGCGGGCTGACCCCTGCAGTGTTCGTATCGAAGGCATGTATTTGAAGGAACCGATACCCGTACTGAGGGAAATCAGACCTTGTCGGACCGGAAACGCCCACGCGCTGGGACTTTCGGACGCAAGCAACGATTACCCACTTGAAAGTAATGGGTTCCCTTCAATGGTCTTCCCTACGGCACAGGTGGAGGTGAGCTGGCATATAGAAAAAAGGCCTGTGCATACAGGCCTTTTTCTTTTTGATTTCAGGCGGTCCGGCCGGGCGCTTATCGGTCCGGACGCTCTCCTGCCGTCGGCGAATCCCTGCTGCTTTTGGGGTTAAGCGGCCGCTGCAAATTGCCGATAAGAAACCGAAGGTTTGCCTTTGCTTCCCGTGGGATACTCGTGTACGGATGTTGGATTGCGAGGAGTTGAAATGCCGAGTGTGCGTAGCTTCACCGTTTTGCCGGCCCTGCCCGCGTCTCTCAGTGCGTTGGATGCGTTGGCCAGGAATCTCTACTGGTCCTGGAATCCCCAGTCTGTCGACCTGTTCAAGCGGATCGACCCCGCGCTCTGGGCGGCGTGCGGCCATAACCCGGTCAAGCTGCTCGGGAACGTGTCCCAGATGCGGCTGGAAGCCCTGTCGCAGAACGAGAGCTTCCTGAACGAGTTGAAGCGGGTCTCGGAGAACCTGGACGCGTATCTGCAAGCGCCGACCTGGTTCCAGAAGGTCTGCGAGAGTCCGACCGACGTGGTCATCGCCTACTTCAGCGCGGAGTTCGGCCTGCACGAATGCCTGCCGATCTACGCCGGCGGCCTCGGCATTCTGGCCGGCGATCATCTCAAGAGCGCCTCGGACCTCGGCATCCCGATCGTCGGGGTCGGCCTGATGTATCAGAAAGGCTACTTCCGCCAGTGCCTCAACATCGACGGCTGGCAGCAGGAAGCCTACGTGGAAAACGATCTGTTCAACATGCCGGCGGAATTGGTCCGCAAGTCCAGCAGCCGGCCGTTGACGATCAGTGTCGAGTATCCGGGCCGCTCCGTACAGGCTCAGCTCTGGTGCATTTCCGTGGGCCGGCTGAAATTGTACCTGTTGGATACGAACATCCCCGCCAATTCGCCGGGCGATCGCATGATCACCAGCAGCCTCTACGGCGGCGACCGGGAACTGCGGATGCGCCAGGAAATCCTGCTGGGCATCGGCGGGCTCAAGGCGCTGGCCGCGATGGACATCCATCCCACCGTGTGCCACATGAACGAGGGCCACGCGGCGTTCATGGCCCTGGAACGCATCCGGCAACTGCGCAGCACGACCAACATGACCTTCGAGGAGGCGGTCGAGGCCACGCGGTCCGGGAATATCTTCACCACGCATACCATCGTCAAGGCCGGCCTCGATGAGTTCGAGGTCGATCTCATGGATAAGTACTTCGGCGGCTACTTCCCGCACCTGGGGATCAATCGCCGGCAGTTCCTGGCCCTGGGCCGGATGCTGCCGGACGATGACAACGAGCCGTTCAAGATGCCGGTGCTGGCCATCAAGCTCAGCAGCAGTCTCAACGGCGTCAGCAAGCTGCACGGCCAGATCTCCCGCGAGGTCTGGGGCTCGCTCTGGCCGGGACTGCCGACCAAGGAGGTGCCGATCATCTCCATCACGAACGGGATTCACCTGAAAACCTGGCTGTCGGACGAGATCGCCAACGTGTACGACCGCTATCTCGGGCCGACCTGGTCGGGGAGCGTGTTCGACAAGTCGGTTTGGGATCAGGTCCAGCAGATCCCCGACGAGGAATTGTGGAGCGCCCACCGGCGCTGCAAGGATCAATTGATCGTCTTTGCCCGCAAGCGGCTGATGACCCAGATGCAGCGGCGCGGCATGTGTCAGGGCGAGCTGCGGCAGGCGGAGGAGGTCCTCGATCCGGAGGCCCTGACCATCGGTTTCGCCCGGCGTTTCGTGGCTTACAAACGCGGCGATCTGCTGCTCCGCGACGCCGCCCGCCTGGCGCGGCTGCTCAACAATCCCGAGCGCCCCGTGCAGATCATCTTCGCCGGCAAGTCGCATCCGAAAGACAACTCCGGCAAGGAAATCATCCGCCATATCATTCACGCCAGCTCCCAGGAACTGGTGCGCCGGCGGGTCATCTTCCTGGAGGATTACGATATCGACATCGCCCGCTTCCTCGTGCGCGGCGTCGACGTCTGGCTCAACAACCCGCGCCGGCCGATGGAGGCCTCCGGCACCAGCGGCATGAAAGCCGCCGTCAACGGCGTGCTGAACCTCAGCACCCTGGACGGCTGGTGGTGCGAAGGCTACATCCCCGATGGCGGCTGGATCATCGGCGCCGGGGAAAACTACGAGAACCCGGACTACCAGGATACGGTCGAGTCCCAGGCCCTCTACAACGTGCTCGAAAACGAGGTCGTGCCGCTGTTCTTCACCCGCACCGCGGGCCATCTGCCGCGGGCCTGGATCCAGCGGATGAAGGCCTGTGTCCGGTGGGTTGCGCCGCGGTTCAACACACACCGGATGCTCGCGGAGTACACCCGGCGGTTCTACGGACCCGCCGCGGCCCGCTACCGCCATCTCACCGGCGAAGCCATGGCCCGGGCCAAGGCCTTCGCCCAGTGGAAATCCGAGATCCGCCAGGCGTGGTCGGAGTTCGCCATCAAGGAAGTGCTGCTCAATTCGAGCAACGGCAACGGCGGCGAGCAGTTGAACCCGCGGCAGCCGGAGCTCAAGGTTGGCGCCCAATTGCTCGTGCGGGCGCTCATCCGGCTCGGGCGGGTCCAGCCCGGCAACGTGGCGGTGGAGCTGTATCACGGTCCGACCGATTCCTGGGGCAATATCCAGGAAGGCTTCGCCGTCCCGATGACCTACGAGCAGCGCGCCGGTGACGACGGGGAACACTGGTTTGCCGGTCGCATGGAGTGCCGGGCCACCGGCCAGCACGGCGTGGCGGTCCGCGTCCTGCCCAGCCACCCGGACCAGAGCAGCCCCTTCGACCTGGGCCTGATCCTGTGGGAGAAAAGCTAGAGCATTTGTGATTTATGATCTATGGCTTGGATGTAAGGACACCACCGCGGCCCATGCCGTCTGCGCGGGAAACAACCCCATCTCAGATCATGAATCAACAATCATAAATCATCAATTCATCGGGTTTCGCGCTGGCTGACGAGGTCGTAGGCTTCCTGCGCGGAGGGGGCGTTTTCCAGGGCTTTCTTGAACTCCTCGTCGAGCATGAGACGGCTGATCCGGGCCAGGGCCTGAATGTGCGGCCCCGTCTGGTCGGCCGGCGAAATCAGCAGAATCACGAGCGAAACGGGCTTCTTGTCGACGCTGTCGAAGTCGATCGGCTCGCGGGCGATGCCCAGGGCCATCACCAGCTCCCGGACGGCGGCGCACTTGCCGTGCGGGATGGCGATACCCGAGCCGATGCCGGTGCTGCGCGTTCTCTCCCGGGTGGCGACGGCCTCGAGGGCCACCTCCCGGTCCAGAATCAATCTGTTGGCATCCAGAAGGTCCACCAGCTCCGTGATGACCAAGTTCTTGTCTCTGCCCTCCAACGGAACCTTGATACACGTTGGCTGTAGTATCTGCGTCAGAATCATAGTCCGAGCGACCCAAGTGATCGTTGCGCCGAGCGTCCCGGCGTAAAAGCGGAGTATACCCGCGGCCGACGCGCCTGCCAACAATTTTCTTTCGAGCTCGGAGTTCCGGAGTTCCGCCTTCAGGCGGGTAAGACTCCTCTGACCCGTTTGGCGCGCGGGAAGCGGCCCGGACGGTTCGGACCCGCGCCAACGCGGAACTCCGAACGGCCCCAAACGCCCAGGCAACTGCCCTTATACACCCGGCACGGCCTTGGGTCTTTACAGGCGGCGGGGACACGATACAATCAAACGCTTTCGTCCCGCCGCCTCGGGCATGGATCGTTGCCTGGCGCCGGCGGCACGGCGAAATCTGGTTGGGATGGAATATGACACAGATCGTGCTCTATGATACCACGCTCCGCGACGGCATGCAGGCGGAGGGGGTGAGTTTCTCGTTGGAAGACAAGCTGGCCATTGCCCAGTGGCTCGACGAGCTGGGCCTGCCCTACATCGAGGGGGGCTACGCGGCGTCCAACGCCAAGGAGAAACAGTTCTTCCAGGACGTGGGGACGCTCGGCCTGAAGAATGCCAGAATCGCGGCCTTCGGCAACACGCGGCGGGCCGACTGCCGCGTGGACGACGATGTCTCTCTCAACGCCATTCTCGCCTGCCACGTGCCGACGGCGACTCTCGTCGGCAAGACCTGGGACCTGCACGTTCGCGAGGTCCTGGGCTGCTCGCTCGACGAGAACCTGATCATCTGCGCCGAGTCCGTACGTTACCTGAAGCAGAAAGGGCTGGAGGTCATCTTCGATGCGGAGCACTTCTTCGACGGCTACCGCGAGAACCCGGAATATGCCCTGAAGGTGCTGACGGCGGCGGCCGAGGCCGGCGCCGCCACCCTGGTGCTGTGCGATACGAATGGCGGTTCCCTGCCGGAGCAGGTCTTCGAGATGACGCAACGGGTATGTCAGACGTTCCCGGCGGCGATGGTCGGCGTTCACACGCACAATGACAGTGACTGTGCGACCGCCAACAGCCTGGCGGCCGTCCGGGCGGGCGCCCGTCACGTGCAGGGCACGGTCAACGGTCTGGGGGAGCGGTGCGGCAACGCCAACCTGTGCGCGGTCATTCCCGGCCTGGCTCTCAAGATGGGCTATCAGGTGCTCGCGCCGGAGAAGATGCGGATGCTGACGGAGACGTCGCATTTTCTCTTCGAGGTCGGCAACCTGGCGCCGACGGTGAACCTGCCCTACGTTGGCAGCAGCGCCTTTGCCCACAAGGCGGGCCTGCACGTGGACGCGCTGCGCAAGAATCGGCGCAGCTATGAGCACATCGATCCCAAGCTGGTGGGCAACGAGCGGCGGTTTCTCATCTCGGAGCTCAGCGGCAAATCGAACATTCTGGCCGAGCTCGAGAAGGCCAAGCTCACGCAGGACAAGGCCCTGGCCCGGAAGATCCTGGCACGGGTGCAGGAGCTCGAGAACGAGGGCTATCAGTTCGAGGCGGCCAACGCCAGCTTCGACCTGCTGATCAAGAAGGTCATGGGGACGTTCCGGCCCTCGTTCGAGCTGATCAAGTACCATGTGGACGTGGAGAAAGAGACCGCGTGCGCGATCATCACGGAAGCGACCGTCAAGCTGCAGGTGGGCGAGCGCATCGAGCACGTGGTTGGCGAAGGCGACGGCCCGGTCAATGCCCTCGACGCGGCGCTGCGGCGGTCCCTGGAAGCCTCCTACCCGGCCATCCGGGAGATGCGCCTCATCGATTACAAGGTCCGCGTCGTCAACGGCAAGGAGGGGACGGCGGCGCGTGTGCGCGTGGTGATCGAATCGCGTGACAAGCAGTCGATCTGGGGAACGGTGGGCGTCTCCGCGAATATCATCGAGGCCAGTTGGCTGGCGCTGGTGGACAGCGTCGAGTACAAGATCCAGAAGGCGGGCTCGTGACCGGCGGGGGCGGGCAAGTGCCGGACGGTCGCCTCGGATGCTGCCGGCCGGCAGGATGGGGTGGAGTGCTCAGGAGTTCCGCAGGTCCTGTGGGATCCCTCCATCCCCACAGGACCTACGGCACGGCGGCCGAGAAGATCAAGCCGCGTGGACCGGCTCCTGTATCTGCTGTCTCCGCTTGCGGCGGTTGACGGTTCTGCGGTCGGGGTTGGCGACTTGGGAGTCGTCGGCGGCCACCTGGAGCACGTCTCCGGCGGTTGCCGCGAATCCATCTGCCCCGATCTCTTCCCACAGGCCCTCGGCGCGATTGAAGAGTCCCCCAGAAACGATGATCCGCATGTCCGGCCAGGCATTGACGGCCCGCACCCGGTCGATCAGCCGCCGGACGTCGGGCGCCTGCTTCGGCGCGGTGCCATAAACGACCAGGACATCGGGAGCATACTCGTTGATAAAGGCGAAGACATCGTCATTGGTCAGCCCGCCACCCAGGAAACGTACGTGCCAGCCGTCGCTCTCAAACAGGTCGGCGATCATCTGGGCGCCCAGCTCCTGGATCTCATCATGGGCGCAGCAGACCGCGGCTTTCTTGTGCTTGGCTGGACGGCGGGGGAGCTTGTTCTGCAACTGATCCACGATCGTACGGTTGATCCGTGTCGCGAGGTGCTCCTGGACGGCACTGATGCGATCCATCCGGTGCAGACGCTCGATCTCACCCATGACGGGCCAGATCAGGTGCAGATACACCGAATTGGCCGGCACGCCGCTTTGCAGCGTCTCCTCGACCACGGATCGGCATGCCTTGCGGTCACCTTGCAGTAATGCTTCCAGGTAACGGGCCAACACATCTTCTTTAACCATGGAGTCTCCTTTGCTTAGACCATGCGGATTCTACGTCCATCCGGAATCTGCGGTGATGTCGTGTTGTTAGGCGTGTTAAATTGGGCAACTAAGATCATGCTGGTAGTATCGGAGGTGACCAAAAAAAATCTTGAGTAAAACTGGGGTATTCTGGATATATGGGATTACTTTGTGTTATCGGTCGTTTCTCATGACAGAGTTCGAACCGGTGAATCTCCGGTGACGGGTGCCGTCGCCGACAGATCTTCGCCAGCGGTCGGTCGCGTGTGGTCGGGTCCGGTGACAAGAACCGTAGCGATAAGTCACCGGAGAAAAAGCACTTGCGGCGGCCGCAGGAAGCGTGTTCCGCGGACCCGAAAACTGTCTGCCGGGGAGATTCCTCTTGAAATTCGGACGTTCGATCGGGTATAAGAAGGGTTATCAGGCCCATGTCAGCCGCAGGACGCATGCCGTGGTGATGGCCGCCGGCGGATGATGGAAGGAGGTGAACAGTCGGAGCGATAGCTGTAGATTCTGGCTCCTACCCATCTGAACCGCACGACCGTCGGCCTATCCATGCATCTTGAGGCAACTGAGTTGATGTGTAACCAGGTTCCCCGGCGTGCAGCCGGGGTGTGACCGGTTCGTGTTTCCACGCCTGCTGTGAAGGAGGACTGACATGAGATTAGGGCGGTATCTGGTTATGGCCGGTATGGTGCTGGCGGTGTGCGGCCCGACGTGGGGTCAGAAGAAGGCCAGCAACCCCAATCCGGCCCATGGGGCGGCCGAAGTGGCCATGCCCCTGTTCCGGTGGACCGCGGGGAGTACGGCGGTTCTCCACAACGTCTACCTGGGCAAGACCCCGCAACTCGGCGCGGAGCATCTGGTCGGGTCGCGACAGCCGCTGGCGATGTTCTACTACACGGGCGGTCTCGAACCCGGCGTCACCTATTACTGGCGTGTGGACGAGATCGAGCTGGATATGGTCACGATCCATACCGGCGACGTCTGGATGTTCCTGACGCAGGCTCTCACCGCCTATCGTCCCAGCCCGGCGGATGGGGCCACGATCGTCCCGCCCGCGCCGGTTCTGAGTTGGCTCGCGGGCCGCGGGGCGGTGCAGCACCGGGTCTACTTCAGCGACAACCGGGACGCGGTCAGCCAGGCAGCCGCCGGCGCGGACAAGGGCCTGTTGCCGTTGGCGACCACCACGTTCACGCCGGGAACGCTCCCGGAAGCGACCACCTACTATTGGCGTGTCGATGAGGTGGTGTCCGCCGGCATTTCGGCCGGTCCGGTCTGGACGTTCTCCACCTGGAGGACGGTCGACGATTTCGAGACCTACACGGACGCCGAGGGCAGCCGCATCTATGAGACCTGGATCGACGGTTGGACCAACAAAACCGGGTCCACGGTCGGCTACAACCAGGCTCCATTTGCGGAGCAGAAGATCATCCACGGCGGCAAGCAATCCCTGCCCCTGGACTACAACAACGTGAACAGCCCGTTCTGCAGCGAGGCCGAGCTGGACTTCAGTCCCACCCAGGATTGGACCGCCGGCGGCACGGAGGCGCTGGTGCTCTTCGTCCAGGGCCGAGGGGTGGACTTCGACCTGCTGAATGCCGCCACCGCGCCCGTGATCGACGCCAAGGTCGATGACGTCTGGGCCACGGCGCCGATCCTGCCGCTCCGGACCACGATCAGCGGCGCGGCGCCGAGCGCGCCGGCGGATGCGTCCGCGCAATTCCGCGTGCTGTACGACGCCACCAACCTGTACGTGCTGGCCGACGTCAACGATGATGCACTCCGCAACGATTCCGCCAGCACCTGGCAGGACGACAGCGTCGAGATCTACATCGACGGGGCCAACGCGAAGGGGCAGCCGCCCCTGGCGGGCACGAACCGCCAGCACACCTTCGGCTGGACGGATACCGTGATCGCCGGCACGAACACGAGCGTCACGGGTGTGCAGTTCGCTCAAGTCAACACGCCCACCGGCTGGCGGATCGAGATCAAGTTCCCCTGGCAGTCCTTGATCGGCGCGGGGGCCCCCGTCGGGAGGCTGATCGGGATCGACTGCTTCTACAACGATGATGACGACGGCGGCGATACCCGCGAGACGCAGATTGCCTGGCATTCGACGGCAGGCGGCGACTGGCAGACGCCCGCCAGTTGGGGCACGACCATGCTTGTGCCGCCGGGGGCGGGTGCGAGCGCGGACCGGCTCTACGTCACGCTCCAGGATTCCTCCAACCGGTCCGCAGTTGTCACCCATCCGGACGCCGCGGTCCTGAAGGCGACCGCCTGGACCGAGTGGAAGATCCCGCTGGGCAGCTTCACCGGCGTGAATCTGGCCCGCGTCAAGAAAATGACCATTGGTGTTGGGGACAAGGCCAAGCCGGCGCCGGGCCGCCTCGGCAAGGTCTTTGTCGACGATGTCTGTCTGGTGAAGCCCTGAGAACCCGTGAGGGACCGTTTTGTGATTTGCGCTTGGTGGCTCCGGGAGCGACTGGAAATCGTGAATCGCAGCGAACCGTTCTTGATTGGAGGACTGGCATGTACAAGAGAGTCATGTTGATGGGGATCCTGTTGGCGGTCGTGGCCGGCGCAGCGCCGGTGCAGGCCGGCCTGCAGGACGGATTGGTCGCCTATTTCAAGCTTGATGAAGGCCGCGGGACGGTTGCCGCGGATGCCTCCGGCAACGGCAACGATGGTACGCTGATCGGAGCCAACCTGGAGTGGGTGCCGGGCTACGACGGCGGGTCCGTCCTGTGGAGTCCACCTCTCGCGGCGCGGTCGGACGAGCGGCTGGAGTTCCCCACGACGGGCATGTCGGTAACGGCGGGCACGGTCTGTGTCTGGGGGTATCTCAGCGACCCGCAACCTTCGACCGATGGCCGATACCTCTTCGGTCATACGGCCCAGCCGCAGTGGAACAGCCGCATCCAGGTCTACATGCAGCAGGTGCCGAGTGGAACCCAGCCCACGCGCTTTCTGCATATCGGGCTGGGCGGCGCGCACGCCGCGAAGCAGAACATCAAGGAACTGCCCCTGAGGGAATGGGTGCACGTGGTCCTGACCTGGAACAATGGGGCGGCGGTGGTCTACGTGAACGGAGTCAAAGCGACCGATTTCACCTATACCGGCCTGACCAACCTTCATCCGATTGCCAATTTCGGGAACGATGCCAGTAGTGGGCCGTATGAGGCCTTCGGTGGCATGCTCGATGAAGCGCGGGCC
Organism: Planctomycetota bacterium; assembly: GCA_025459125.1. Taxonomy (GTDB): domain Bacteria; phylum Planctomycetota; class Phycisphaerae; order Sedimentisphaerales; family Anaerobacaceae; genus PLanc-01. Next base: position 15,092 of record JALORE010000111.1, read on the forward strand.
TACAATCGGGCGATCACGGCCGCGGAAGTGACGGAAATCTACCAGTTGCCGGCCGCCCCGCGCATCAAGGCCTGGGCCCCGAATCCTCCCGATGGCGCCCGGAATGTGACGCTGCCGCTGATGAGCTGGAAGGCCGTGGACGCGGTCACGTTGCACAATGTCTACGTGGGCACGAGCCCGGATCTGACGGAAGCGAACCTGGCCGGCTCCCGCCTGCCGCTCAAGATGTTCTTCTACGTTCCGCCGCTGGTGCCGGGGACCGTCTATTACTGGCGCGTGGATGGCATCACGGCCGACCAGAAGGTTTACCAGGGAGATGTCTGGAGCTTCATGGCCCAGCCGACCACGGCCTACGACCCCAGTCCGACCCACGGCAGCAACACAGCCGGGCTGGCGCCGAACCTGAAATGGTCGGCCGGCAAGCCCCCGGTGATGAAGCACCATGTCTACTTCTCGACCGACCTGGCGGCCGTGAAAGATGGGACCGCAGCGGCCGACAAGGGGGAACGCCCCGACCCGAACTTTGCCCCGGGCGTTCTGGAGCCGCTGACGACCTACTACTGGCGCGTGGATGAGATCGGCGCCGCCAACGCGGTAAGCGCGGGCCCGGTCTGGGCCTTCACGACCATGCAGCCGGTGGACGACATGGAAAGCTACACGGACGCGGAAGGCAGCCGGATCTATCAAACCTGGATCGATGGCTGGACCAATGGCACCGGTTCGACCGTCGGATACGTCCAGGCCCCGTTTGCCGAGCAGACGATTGTCCACGGCGGCAAGCAGTCGATGCCTCTGGACTACAACAACGTGAAGAGCCCGTTCTACAGCGAGGCCGAGCAGACGTTCGCGACGAACCAGAACTGGACGGCCAACGGTGTCGACACGGTGGTCCTGTACGTTCGGACCAAGGCCGGCAGCAAGGCATCCCCGATCTACGTGGCGCTGAAAGACAGCTCCAACAAGACCGGGATCGTCCCGGCGGCCGCCACGCTCGTCGGTGCGGGCCGGTGGACGGAATGGAAAATCCCGCTGGCGGACTTCGCCGCCGCCGGTGTGAACCTGGCGCGGGTCAAGACGTTGGCCGTCGGCGTCGGGAACAAGGCCAATCCGGTCGCCGGTGGCACCGGCCTGCTCTTCGTGGACGACATCTGCCTAGCCAAGCCGACGCCGGCGCTGCCGTAGGCGCAGGATGGTCGTTTCCCGCAGCGAGCCGACTGGCTGCGGATCAATCGTGTGGGGCGGGGCCCGGGCCTTGGTGGTGCTGGGCCCCGCACGTTTCTGAGAAGGGAGGACAGACATGTGCAAGAGATTATCGTTGGTGATTTGTCTTTTGGGGGTTGTGGGTGCCGGGATCGTTCCGGTGCAGGCGGGCCTGCAGGATGGACTGGTTGCCTACTTCAAGTTCGATGACGGCCAGGGGACCGTGGCGGCCGACGCCTCGGGCAACGTGAACAACGGCACGCTCATCGGGACGCGCCTGACGTGGGCGCCGGGACGCGACGCCGGGGCTCTCGCAATCGCGGCTCCGGCCACCGGGGACGTGGCGGACCGCCTGGAGTTCCCGACGAAGGGCATGTCCGCGGCCGCGGGCTCGATCTCCGTCTGGGGATACATGACCGATCCGCAGCCCGCTTCGAGCGGCCGATACTTGTTTGGCCATACGACCCAGCCCCAGTGGAACAACCGTATCCAGGTCTACATGCAGGATGGGACGAACGTCTCGCGCCGACTGGACATCGGGATGGGCGGCAGCCATACCGCCGGGGCCGACGTCACGGAACTGCCGTTGCAGGAGTGGTTCCAGGTGGCCTTGACCTGGAACAATGGAGCCTTTGCCGCGTACGTCAACGGCGCGCAGGTCGGCGGCGGGAGCTACAGCGGTCTGACGGCCATTCACACGATTGCCAACTTCGGCAACGACGCCAGCAACGCGCCGTACGAAGCATTCTGCGGCATGCTCGATGAGGCCCGGGTCTATAGCCGGGCCCTCACGGCGGCGGAAGTCAAGCAGATCTTCCAGATGCAGCCGGTAGGCAAGTTCATGGCGAAAGACCCCAATCCTGCGGACAAGGCGACCGATGTGCCGGCGGATACGGCGCTTGCCTGGACGGCCAGCGCCTTCGCCGCCACCCACGATGTGTACCTGGGAAAGACCTTCGCGGATGGGAACGATGCCAGCCGGGCCAATCCCAAGAGTGTCCTGGTGAGCCAGGGCCAGAACGCCACCACGTATGATCCGGCCGGTCTGCTCGAATACGGTCAGACCTATTACTGGCGGATCGACGAGGTCAATGCGGCCCCCGACAACACGATCTTCAAAGGCAACGTGTGGTCCTTCACCGTCGAGCCCTACGGCTACCCGGTGAAACCCGTGGCGGCCACCGCCTCCAGCGCGGCGGCCAGCATGGGGCCGGAGAAGACCATTGACGGTTCCGGCCTGACGGGGGACCTCCATGGCACCGAGCCGACCACGATGTGGATGAGCGGCGGCGTGAAGCCCAACTGGATCCAGTACGAGTTCGATCAGGTCTACAAGCTGCACCAGCTCCGGGTGTGGAACTCGAACCAGATGATTGAGAGCTTCCTCGGCTTCGGGGCCAAGACGGTCACCATCGCCGTCTCCACGGACGGTACGACGTGGACACCCGTGAGCAACGTGCCGGAATTCGCCAAGGCGTCGGGCGCTGCGGGCGACGCTGCCAACACCACGGTCAATCTCGGCGGGGTCGCGGCGAAGTACGTCAAGCTGACGATCGAGGCCTCCTGGGGCGGCCTGCCGCAGACCGGCCTGAGCGAGGTGCGGTTCTTCTATGTCCCGGTGCAGGCCCGCGCGCCGCAGCCGGCGGACCATGCCACCGGCGTGGCTCTGGATGCCACCCTGAGCTGGCGCGCCGGACGCGAGGCCGTCTCGCACCAAGTCTACTTCGGCACCGATGCGAACGCGGTCGCCAGGGGTACGGCCCCGGCGGTATCGGTCACCGAGCACACCTACAGCCCGTCTTCCCTCCAGTTCGGTACGACCTACTACTGGAAGGTGGATGAAGTGGGTGCCGCAGATACGCAGGCGGGAAAGGTCTGGAGCTTCACGACCCTGGCGTACGCGACCGTGGACGACATGGAAAGCTACACCGACGACGAGGGCGGCCGCATCTACGAGGCCTGGATCGACGGCTGGACCAACAATACCGGCGCTGTGGTCGGCTACCTGCAAGCGCCCTTTGCCGAGCGATCGATCATCCACGGCGGCAAGCAGTCCATGCCGCTGGAGTACAACAACGTCAAGACGCCGTATTACAGTGAAACCGAGCGGACCTTCGCCCCCGTGCAGAACTGGACCGGCAATGGCGCGAACACCCTGGTCGTGTACTTCCGGGGCCGCGCTGCCGGATTCCTCGACAAGGGAGCCGGGGCCTTCACCTTGGGTGCCGGTGGCACCGATATCTGGAATACGGTTGATCAGTTCCGCTTCGCCGCCAAGAAGCTCACCGGCAACGGGGCGATCGTGGCCAAGGTCGAAAGCCTGGTCAACACCGATCCGTGGGCCAAGGTGGGCGTGATGATCCGCGAGAGTATGGCTCCCGGCTCACGCTTTGCGGCGGTCTATGCCACCCCGGGCAACGGCGTCCGCTACCAGGCACGCTTGACAACGGATGCGGCGGCGGTGAGCGATACCGCAGTGGCCACCCCGGCGCAGATCGCCCTAAAAGCCCCGGTCTGGGTCAAGATGGAGCGAACCGGCAACAACTTCAGCGGTTCCTACTCCACCGACGGCGTCAAGTGGACGGCCATGTCCTGGAACCCGCAGGCGATCAACATGGCGGCCAGTCCCGTCTACATCGGCCTCTGTGCCACCAGCCAC
>JALORE010000366.1 GCA_025459125.1 Planctomycetota bacterium
ACGTGGTGGTCTTCACGATGGGAGAGGCCGGCCCGTCGGCCGAGGCTTCCGTCGGCGGCCCGAAGTCCAACTTCCAGCCCCTGGGGTCCGTGCCGCCCGCGACGACCACAACTTCCGGAGAGGCGACCGTGACGCCCACCTCGGCCCGTGGGGCTGGGTCGTCCTCCCTCCACCTCCGATGGTGGATTTTGGGTGGCATCGTCAAGCGGAGTCCTGTTTGTAGTGACGCCGTAAGGCGTTATTCAGATATGCCCTTGCGGGCACACTACAAACCAGAACCTCCGGCCTTGACGATGCCATCCCGTTGTCGACGGATGCGGAGACAGTGCCGGCCAGCGGGACGGGGGACGGCTTCGTGGTCCGCTATCCCGCCCGGCGGTCGTAGGCGCGATAGAGCAGGTCGAGTTCCGTCTGCTTGCCGTTGTAGTCCTGCTGCAACTCCGCCAGACGGTCGGGGTTCTTGTAGATCTCCGCGTCACCGAAACGCTGCTTCATGCCGTCGATCTCGTGCTCCAGCCGCAGGATCATGTCCTCCAGTTGATCGACCGTGTATCTGTTGAAGCGTTTGAGCTCCTCCGGCGTCTTGGTCGTCGGCGCCGCGATTTCAGATTGCGGCTGGCGGCCGGCGGACTGACGCTTCTGGGCTTCCGCCTCCTGGACCTTGCGCTGTTCCTCGGCGTCGAGGCGCTGGCGGATCGTGTCGGCGTAGAGGGAATACGCCGGGGTCCCGCTCATGAGCTCGGTCCGGCCCAGTTGGCGCCGGCCGAGCTCGTCCGTGCCGACCACGAGCAGCTTGTCCACGATCTGGTCCAGGAAGTAGCGGTCGTGGCTGACCACGATGATGGTCCCGGTGTAGTCGTCCAGGGCGGCTTCGAGCATCTCCCGGCTGGCGATATCCAGGTGGTTGGTGGGCTCGTCCAAGATCAGCACGTCCGGCGCGGAGATTACGAGCTTGCAGAGCATCAGCCGGCTGCGCTGGCCGCCGCTGAGCTCGCCGCACAGCTTGTACACGTCGTCCCCGGAGAGAAGAAAGGTGCCCAACCGGTTGCGGACCTGCTCGGGCACCAACTCGGGGTTGGCGCTCCAAGCTTCCTCGAGCACGCTGCGGTTCGCGTCCAGCACGTCCCCATGCTGGTCCAGGTAGCCGATCCGGAGGCTCTCGCCCATGCGAATCCGGCCGGCGGAAGGCTCAGTCCGGCCCAGGGCCAGCTCCAGGAGGGTCGTCTTGCCGGTGCCGTTGGGACCCGTGATGCCGAGCCGCTCACCGTTGAGGAGGTCGAACGTCAGGTCCTCGAAGAGCGTGATCTCGCCGTAGGATTTTCCCAGACCCTCGCAGCGCAGGACCAGATCGCTGGTCTTGTCCGTCTTGCCGAACGAGAAGCTGATCGTCTTCTGGTGGGTGGGCTTGTCCAGGAAGTCGGGATTCTGCTTGAGCAGGCGGTTGAGGCGGATCTTGCGCCCGCGGGCGGTGCCGCGCATGCCTTCCTGGTCCTTGTTGCGGGCGATGAAATCCCGCGTCCGCTCGACCATCTCGACCCGGCGGGTGTACTCCCGCTCCTCCTGCAGCCGGACGGTCTCTCTCGTCTGCACGTAGTTGCTGTAGTTGCCGGGCCAGACCTTGGCCTGGCGGTTCTCGACCTCGACGATCTTGCACGCCACCCGATCCAGCAGGTAGCGGTCGTGGCTGATGAGGACCGCCGCTCCCTGGTAATTTCCGAGGAATCGCTCCAGCCACTCGGTGGCCTGCAGATCCAGGTGGTTCGTCGGCTCATCCAGCAGCAGCAGGTCGGTCTGGAGCATGAGCACCTGGGCCAGGCCCAGGCGGGACAACTGCCCGCCGCTGAGGGCCTCAGTTCTGACGTGATGCAGCTCGGGCTCGAAGCCGAGGGCCGCCAGCGTCATCTGGATCCGGGTCTCGTACGCATACCCGCCGGCGATCTCGAATTCGTGGCCCAGGCGGTCGTACTGCCGCATTTTGGCCTGCAACTCGGCGCCGCTCAGGCTCTCCATCTCGTGCGCCACGTTGTGAATGGCTTCCTGGAGCTTGAGCAGGTGCTCGACGCCGGCGTGCATCTCTTCCAGGACGGTTCGCTGCCCGCTGAACGTGGCCTCCTGGGGCAGATAGCCGATCCGCAGGCCCTTTTGCCGGATGACCCGGCCCATATCGGGCGAGATCTGGCCGGTAATCAGCTTCAGAATCGTCGTTTTGCCCGAGCCGTTGGCCCCGACCATGCCGACCTTCTCTCCGTCGTGGAGCTGAAGGTTCAACTGGTCCAACACGACCTCCGGCCCGAAGGTCTTGTGAATATCCTGCAATGTAACTACAGCCATAGCGTCAAATGCGGTCTACGCATCGAATTCCCGGTATCTGCCTGGACCGTCCGACCGGCCGCCCAAGCCAAAACCATGATTATACAGCGGCGCCCCGCCGGCCAAAAGGGCTAAACTCAGTAGGGTGCATGCCGGCTGCCCCCCTCTCTGGGTGCGCCCGGGAATCCCAAAATCGCGCTTGCAATCCCCGGTCGATCGTGGTTTATTGCTCAATAAACCGCGGACGCCAAGCGTCTTACGGGACGTAGATCCGTGGTCGACCGGAGAGTGCGGTGGCGCGGTGGCCCGTGCAGCCGCAGGGATCCTCTGTCGCCAACGAACATCGTACAGGAACGATGGCCCGATTGTTTGCATGTCATGCCGTTGAGGACCCGCGAAACCGAGGGGCAGTTCCATGGCTCCGCGCGTCCTGAGCCGGACGGGAGGTTTACCGTAGTCATAGGATTGGAGAATTGAATTATGGTCAAAAGAAGAGCATGGACAAGACGAGAACTCCTCAGGAGTTCGGCCGCGGCGGCCGGGTCCCTGATGATCTCCGGGGTCGCCGGTCCTCTGGCCTTTGCGGCCGGCAGCGACACGATCCGTGTCGGTGTCATCGGCTGCGGCGGACGCGGCTCGGGCGCGGCGCACGACTGCGTCAATTCGTCGCCCGGGGTGAAGATCGTCGCCCTGGCCGACGCATTCAAGGACCGGCTCCAGAAGCTCAAGACGGACTTCAGTGTCCCCGACGACCGTTGCTTCGTCGGTATCGATGCCTACCGGAAGGTCCTGGCGCTGGATGACATCAACCTGGTGATCCTGGCCACCCCCCCGGGCTTCCGGCCGGTGCACTTCGCGGCGGCGATCAAGGCCGGCAAGAACGTGTTCATGGAGAAGCCCGTCGCGGTCTGTCCCGCCGGCGCCAAGATGGTCATCGAGGCGTCCGCGCAGGCCGCGCAGAAGGGCCTGGGAGTCGTCGCCGGCACGCAGCGGCGTCACCAGCCCGAATACGTCGAGGCCATGAAGCGCATTCACGACGGCGCCATCGGCGAGATCGTCTCGGCCCAGTGCTACTGGAACATGGGCGGTCTCTGGTGCCATGAGCGGCAGGCCAACGAGAGCGATGTCGAGTGGCAGATCCGCAACTGGCTGTACTTCACCTGGCTCTCGGGCGACCACATCTGCGAGCAGCACGTGCACAACATCGACGTGATCAACTGGGCCTTCAAGGACGCCCAACCGGTTGATGTGCACGGCATCGGCGGCCGGCAGTATCGCACCGACCCGAAGTACGGCAACATCTTCGACCATTTCGGGGTCGAGTTCACCTATCCCGGCGATGTCAAAACCATCAGCATGTGCCGTCAGATCGAGGGCACGGCCAACAATGTCAGCGAGCGCGTCGTTGGCACCAAGGGCGTCGCTTCCTGGGACGGGAGCAATGCCCGCATCGTGGGTGAGAACGCCTGGCGGTCCCAGGGCACCAAGGTCAACCCCTACGTGCAGGAGCACACGGACCTGATCAAGAGCATCCGTGACGGCAAGCCGCTCAACGAGGGCAAGCGCATCGCCGAGAGCACGCTGTGCGCGATCATGGGTCGCGAGTCGGCCTACTCCCGCCAGCAGTTCTCACGCACGTGGTTCATGGGCCGGTGTACGCTGGACTTGCTGCCACCGGAGGGCCTCAAGCTCAGCGACGCCAAACCGGTGCCCGCGGTGGCGATTCCCGGGGAGTATCAGTTGCCCGGCTTCGTGCGGGAAAGTGCGCGTCCGAAAGGGGAAGGTGGGCGTGGGAAAGGGAAGAAGGGCGCCTAACCCGTTTGTGGTGTGCCCGCAAGGGCATGGAAGAAGCCAAACGCCTTGCGGCGTCACTACGAACGCCGAACGAAGGAGATAGCGAATATGTCATCACAGACGAACACGATATCCGGGACGAACACCGGCGCCGGCGCGGTGGCCACGGCCGCCGTGCTCGGGCAAATGGCCTACGCCCAGGGTTCCGACAAGATCAAAGTAGGGATGCTCGGCTGCGGCGGTCGCGGCCGGGGCGCCATGCAGAACTGTCTCGACGCCGATCCCGCGGTGGAAATCATCGCTCTGGCGGACCTGTTCGAAAGCCAGATCAAGGCCGCGCACGATACCCTGCTGAAACGCGCGACGAACCAGGGACGCGTGAAGGTCAACGCCGACCACATGTACTCCGGTTTCGATTGCCATGAGAAACTGGCCCAGTGCGAGGCCGACTTGCTGCTGATGGCGACGGCCCCTGCGTTTCGCGGGCGGCAGTTGATGGCGGCGATCAAGGCCGGCAAGAATGTTTTCACCGAGAAGCCCATCGCCACCGACGTGGCCGGCTGCAAAGAGGTGATGGAAGCGTCAAAGCTGGCGAAAGAGAAGGGCCTGGCGATCGCCGCCGGCACCCAGCGGCGGCATCAGGGCTCTTATGTCGAGACCATGAAGCGCATCCATGATGGGGCGATCGGCGAGCTGGTCGGCGGCCAGTGCTACTGGTACGGCGGCGGCATTTGGTTCAAAGGCGTGTCGGGCGACATGAACGAGCTCCAGTGGCAGTGCCACAACTGGTATCATTTCACCTGGCTGTCCGGCGACCAGATCTGCGAGCAGCACATTCACAACATCGACGTGATGAACTGGTGCTTCAACGGCCCCCCGGCGAAGCTGACGGCGCTCGGCGGCCGCCAGTGGCGCGACAGCAACGCGGAGCAGGTCCGGACTGCCAAGGACGTCTGCAAGAAATTCAACAACGGCAGCGAGGCCGGCTGGGAGAAGTACAACGGCGACATCTGGGACCACATCTACGCCGAGTTCGAGTATCCCAACGGCGCACGGTGCCTGAGCTTCAGCGGGCACAGCCCGGGTACGAGCCGCGTCAGCGAGCGGATCGTCGGCACCAAGGGCACGAGCAATTGCAGCGGCAGCATCTCGGGCCAGAACGCCTGGCGGTACGAGGGCAAGGACATCGACCCGATGGTCCAGGAGCATAAAGACCTCATCGCCAGCATCCGCAGCGGCAAGCCGCTCAACGAAGGCCAACGCGTCGCCGAGAGCACCCTGACGGCCATCGGGACCCGTATCGCCGCCAACACCGGCCAGGTCATTACCTGGGATTGGCTGATGAACGAGTCGAAACAGCGCCTGGTGCCGACCCACGAGGAAATCCTGGCGGGCAAGCCGCTGTATCATCCCATCTCGACCGGACGCGATGCGAAGGTGTAGGACGGACTCTTGGAGCTGAAATCGAGAATCTGAAAGCGCAGATCTCAGATCGCAAAAGACAAGAGGCCCGGCGACCCCGACAGGTCGTCGGGCCTTTTCGTGCTGGAGGACAGGGAGACGGAACCATGGCGTGCGTAACCAGACCGCGGCCCAGTGGCCCAAACGCCGCGCCGAAATCCTCGCCACCTGGCAACACCTGCTCGGGACTTGGCCTCCCCTGATCGAGGCGCCGAAGGTGCAGTACCAGGAGCAGCAGCACCGGGACAACTTCGTCCAGCACAAGGTCCTGGTCGAGATTGCCCCAAACTACCAGACCGTCGCTGGCTATCTGCTTGTTCCTGATACGGCCAGCGGCAAGACCGGCTCAATCCGCAATCCGCAGGGCCGTCTCCCCGCTGTCCTGATCGTCTACTACGATCCGGAAACCGCCGTCGGCTTGGGCAAGGAACTACGTGACTTCGGCGCCCAACTGGCCAAACGTGGTTTCGTCGTGCTGTCGATTGGGACGCCGGAGTTTTGCAGTCTCAAGGCTCCTTTCAAGCCGTTGTGCGAGACGCCCGCCGGTCAGCCGCCTCTGCAGCCGCTCTCGGCCTTGGCCTACGTGGCCGCCAACTGCCATACCGCCCTGGCGAATCTGCCCAATGTCGACCCGCAACGCATCGGTGTGACCGGCCACTCCTACGGCGGCAAATGGGCCATGTTTGCCTCCTGCCTGTACGAGAAGTTCGCCTGCGCCGTCTGGTCGGACCCGGGGATCGTCTTCGAAGAGACCCGGCCCAACATCAACTACTGGGAGCCGTGGTACCTGGGCTGGGAGGCGACCCGGCAGCGCGAGCGGGGCGTCCCGAGCGACACGCGGCCGCGTACCGGCCCCTATAAGACGATGATCGAGACCGGCCGGGACCTGCACGAATTGCACGCGTTGATGGCCCCGCGGCCCTTCTTGGTCTCCGGCGGCGCCGAAGACCCGCCCAAACGCTGGCAGGCCCTGAATCACGCCATTGCAGTCAACCAGCTCCTGGGCTACACCAACCGGGTCGCGATGACCAACCGTGCGACCCACGCGCCCACCCCCGAATCCAACGAGCAGTTGTGCGCCTTCTTCGAGCACGTTCTGAAGGCTCCTGACGTGAAATAAGCGTGCGCCCTCTCCAATCTGTCACCCCCACACAAGCGGGGGTCCAGTAGAGCCGAGCCGCGACTGGATTCCCGCCTGCGCGGGAATGACGTGAGTGCTGGCCTTCCGTCAGAACACCGATGAGTCTCTGCGCCCCTGTTTAACGGGCGTGACAGCCGCGGATGATGTAGCCGCCGGACTTCTCTTCGGGTTCCAACTCCAGGATCCCACGGGCCTGGGCCTCTTCCAGCAGCTCGCCGAACGACCGGAAGCCGTAGTAAGACTCGTTGAACCCGGGCTTGCGGCGTTTGAGGGTTTGCTTGAGCATAGAACCCCAGATCTTCTCTCCCTCGCCACGCTCTTCCACCAGGGCCTCGTAGGTTTCGACGATCAGGTCCCAGGCCTCCTGTTTCTTGTCCTTGACGGGCTTGGGGGCTTTGGCGGGCACCCCGCCCCGGGTCGGTCGGGGGCTCGCCTCCTTGGCGACTTCCTTCTTCCGTGCCGGCTGACGGCGCACCAGATCGTCATAATAGATGAACTCGTCGCAGTTGGCGATCAGCAGGTCCGAGGTCGAATTCTTGACGCCGACGCCGATGACGATCTTGTTGTTCTCCCGCAGCTTGCTGACGAGCGGCGAGAAATCCGAGTCGCCGCTGAGGATCACGAAGGTGTCCAGGTGCTCCTTCGTGTAGCACAGATCGAGTGCATCCACCACCATGCGGATATCCGCGGAGTTCTTGCCCGACATGCGGACGTGCGGGATCTCGATCAGCTCGAAAGACGCCTCATGCATGGAGGCCTTGAAATCCTTGTACCTTTCCCAGTCGCAGTAGGCCTTCTTGACGACGATGTTGCCTTTGAGCAGGAGCCGCTCGATCACCTTGCCGATATCGAACTGGGCGTAGTTGGCGTCGCGCACGCCCAAGGCGATATTCTCAAAATCGCAAAACAAGGCCATATTCCTGGTCTCGGACCGTACCGTCATAACGTGGCTCCTTCCCACTGCGGATGTGGCGCTCGAACTCTCCGGCGACTGGTTTCTCATGACAGCTCTTTCCTGAGTGGACTTCTGACGCCGTCATACTAACGTGGATGCTCGTCCAATTCAAACGCGATCTGCCGGACCCGGAGGCGGCTGAGATTCTCCGGATCGAAACACAGAACGAAACCCTTCCCGGTCCGCTCATACCCGAAATCCGTGCCGGTGAAGAGGTCCTTCGGCAGACCGGGTGGAAGTGTCTGGGGTAGCCGGCCGGTGCCGGCTCTCGCCAGACCGACTTCGATGGCAGCCCGTACGAGGTTGTCATAGACGCCGTTGCGGACCATGAGCCGGTGGTACAGATCCACGACCTTGGGGGCTTCCGACAGGAGGGCAATGGGATCGCCCACGGCGGCGCGCTGGTCGAGCGAATCCACCATTTCCTGCAGTTTCGCATGCTTCTCCCGGTAGGGCCGGTCGGCGTTCATAACCTCCAGGGCGGATTCCAGGAACTCGTCGCAGGCCCGCTGGGCCCGTGCCAGCAGCACAGGCGGTGCCGAGATGCCATATCGCCCGGGGATCTTCTGTTCCGCCTGCAGGGCCAGAACCTCCAACTGCTCGTCCGTCAGAACCGCGAGATCTCTCCTGTCGTTCGCATCTGCGAGGGTGCCCAGGACCAGTTCCCGGGTGAACGGGCGTCCGGGCGGCCGTGACCGCCAGACCTGCAGCTCCGCATCCCGCCACCGGCGCAGCGTTCCAGCCGGCTCAAACGTCGTCCCCGGCACCGCGGCAAGCTGCTTCTTCAGCCAGGCGAGTGTCTCGCCGTCCGGCGGTGGCGTGCCCAGCACATGCGCCACAGCGAGCAGGGCCATCGTATGGATACTCTGGGAGATGGAATACAGGTTGTAGGTTTCCACCCCCGTGTGACGTGCGAGCCGGCGCAACGTCAGGCAGCGGGCCAGCGCTGCGCGGCGATGGCCGTCCGCCGCCAGGGTGCGGGCGTCCACGTCCAGCAACCGGCTGAGCCGGCGCAGCGGTATCCCAAGATTGAGATCGAGCTGTTGCTCTCCCGCCCGCATCGGTCCCCAGTCGCATGGCGGCCTCTGGGCGGCAAGGTGGGCCAGCTCGATCGTGCGGAGACTGTGCCCCAGAAAGATGCGCACCCGCGTATCCGGCTGGCCGCCGCGTGCGACCGCATTGAGAATCCCGGCCGTCGCGGGCTCCGGCTCCCGGTACGCCAGCAGTGCCTGGTAGTACAGCAGTGCCGCGTTCTCCTGGTTCCCCGGTGCGGCCGAGTCGATCTGCAGCGCGATCTCGGCGGCTCTTCGCGCGTACTGCTCTCGCGCCATACGGTCGCGGTCGGCCGAGAAGCCTTCTGGCCCGACCGGTGTGGAGACCCGGAATTCTGCCTCGGTGTTGGCTGCCTGGCACGCGTCCCCCTGGACGTGGCACGATATCAGGGCAAGGACGATCATGACCGAGGCAGAATGAATGCGTGCCGCCTGAAAGGAACGTGGCGATCGCGTCATGGCCGGTTCTCCCATCCCAACAGAAACCACCAAGGAACGTCCGGGCTCATTATAGCAGGTCCGACGGTCTCCCGGGCAACGGAATTGCCGGGGCTCATTTTGCCTTCTGCGTTCCGTGGCTTGCCGGTGGAATCACGTACAGAGGCGTGGTTGGATTAGCGCCAGGACCTGCGTTCCTGGAGCAGCCTTTCCCGACGCCGATGATTTGGAGGAATGATATGGCTTGGCACGGGGACCGCGTCCCGCCGCAAGTGCTGGGCCTGCGCCATGGCCGGGGCATGGAGCCGCAGGATGCGTTGGGACATACCGGGACGCAGTATGTGCTGGCCCGGCCCGGTGAACGTTACGTGGTGTACGCTTCGAACAGCCGCGGCCGGCTCGGACTGCGGGACATGACCGCCGGGAAACACACGCTGCTGTGGCTTGATTGTGTCTCAGGGGCCACGGTGTTCCAGGAATCCGTGAGCGTTTCCGAAGGCAGCCAAACCTGGCCCAAACCCGCCGCGATCGGCAACGAGATGGCGGTGTATCTGCGTCGCGTTTCGCCCTAGGCGGCGAAAAGTACGGCAGCAACGGCCTGGTGATTCTCGGTTTCGACTTCGCGGACGACAAGAAGATCGCCCGGGAGCTTCTGCGCGAGAACGCCGCCACGTTCCCGACGATTCTGGACTCCTCGCAGGCCGCGACCCTGGTGGGGTGCCACGACTACAAGCGGACGGGCGTGCCCTTGAATTACATCCTCGATGCCCGGCACCAGGTGGTGGACGCTGGGTACGGCTACGAACAAGGCCACCAGCGTGCCTTGGCGGCTCTGAAGAAAGCGGGCCTGAAGCTCGACGAGTAACGGTGCGGCGCGGCCGTGCCCCGGGACGTCTCACCGGGCCCGGGCCGGCCGTGCCTGGCCGTCCCACAGCAGGAGACCGGGCGGTACCTTCCACACCCGGCACAGAGGTCTCTCCGCCCGTTCCCAGCCTGTCTCCTCCGGTTGCGGCTGCGTGGAGTAGACATATCGATCGGCGTCCTTCTGGCGGCATTCGTAGAGCGGCACGAGGGCAGGGTTCTGGCTCGGCTCAGGGGTTGAGGGCAGAGCGAGAAAGAGCGGCCGCGCCGATGACTGGGGCTGGGTCGCCAGACGGACACCTCCGCCGGGGTGTCTTCGGGCGTGGATGCCCACCAAGCCGTCCGCGGTCCGGTTCGGCTCGACGGCGTAGAAACCGACGGAGGCGACGGAAT
>JALORE010000367.1 GCA_025459125.1 Planctomycetota bacterium
CCCGGCGGCGTACAATCTGTCGGGCACCTCGCAGCACAACGCCTACATCGGGGCGATCACGAACCACGTGGACGGCAGTCTGTACAAGCTGTACAACGGCTTGATCGATGACGTGCGGGTGTACAACAAGGCCCTGTCGCAGGAGGAAGTCCTGGGGCTGGCGGGCAATACTTCCCCGGTCGCCAAGCCGTTCTAAGGTTAGGATGAGGTCTTTCGCCGGCTCGCGCTGTCGCAGGCGCGAACCGGAAGCACCAATCGATCGTGGCGCCGGCGCTCTCTCGCCGGCGCCGCGGTTGTTTGGGGACCGCCGGAATCGGGCTTGACGGTGGGCCGGGCCGCTTGAACGTCGCTTCTCGCAATCAGCACTTGTGTCAAAGGAGGATTGCTATGGGGACGAGATCGATCCGTCGCGTATGGGCCGTGGTCATGGGGGTCATGTGCTGGCAGCTCATGACGGGGCCTGCCGCGCAGGCCGCGAATTGCGCCCTGCAGTTCAAGGGGGGCAATACCAGCAGTCTGGAGGAGAGCGGCGACTTCGTGGACCTGGGGTTCACGCTCGATGTCTTCCCGCGCGGGGCCAAGACCATCGAATTCTGGTGCAAGCCGGTCAAGCACGGATTTTCGAACATGATCTTCGGCATCCACGACCCGGCGTTTCTGACGACCCGGTCCTATCTCGATGACAACAACTGCGCGGGCAGCCTGCGGTTCTACTCCAACGGCGCTGTGGCGGCCACCATCACGAATGTGATCGTCTATGACAAGGTGCAGCACATCGCCGTCGTGGACACCGGGTCCGCCTTGCGTGTCTATCGGGACGGCCAGCAGGTGGGTTCCGCCAATGTCACCTGGAATGTGCATCCGACCAATGCCTCCCGTCCGACCACGCAAATCGGTCGGGGTCTGCATAGCGGCGGTGGGCGCTACTTCCAGGGGTGGATGGACGAAGTGCGCCTCTGGAACGTGGCCCGGACGCCGGCCGAGATTCAGGCCACCATGAAACTGGAGCTTGTCGGGGATGAACCCGGCCTCGTCGGCTACTGGAACTTCAACGAAGGCAGCGGCACGACGGCCCACGACAATTCCCCCAGCCGCAAACACGGCAAAGTCGTCGGTGCGACGTGGATCACGGAGGCGGCGCCGGTGGCCGCAGTCCTGGTGGCCTCGGGTCCCGTCCCGGGGAATGGAGCCGTGGGTGTGCCGCGGGACGCGACTCTGAGCTGGCAGGCGGGGCCTTCGGCCGCGGCCCATGATGTCTATTTCGGGACGGCCGCGGACGCCGTCGGCAACGCCGACCGGGTCAATCCGCTCCGCGTATTGGTGAGCCAGGGGCAGGCGACCACGACGTACCAACCGGCAAATCGTCTCGAATACGGCCAAACGTACTATTGGCGGATCGATGAAGTCAATGCGCCGCCCGGCTCGGCCGTCTTCAAGGGCAACATCTGGAGCTTCACGGTTGAACCCTACGCCTATCCGATCCCGAACGTGACGGCCACCGCCTCCAGTGCCCAACCGGGGATGGGACCGGAGAAGACCGTCAACCGCTCCGGGCTCAATGCCGGCGATCAGCATTCGACCGAGCTCGGAGATATGTGGCTCAGCGCCGGCACCGCCCCAAGCTGGATCCAATTCGCTTTCGATAAGGTCTACAAACTGCACGAGCTGTGGGTCTGGAACTCCAACCAGATCATCGAGAGCATCATCGGCTTCGGAGCGAAGAACGTCACCATCGAGTACTCCGTCGACGGCAACACCTGGACCGTGTTGGCCGGTGTTCCGGAGTTCGCGCGTGCCACCGGCGTGGCGACGTACGTCCACAACACGACCGTCGCTTTCGGCGGCATCTCCGCCCGGTATGTGAAGCTGACCATCAACAACAGTTGGGGTGGCTCGCCGCAGGCGAGTCTGAGTGAGGTGCGATTCTTCTACGTTCCGGTCCAGGCCAGTGCGCCGGTGCCGGCGAACGCTGCCACGGGTGTGGAGCTCGACATCACCCTGAGCTGGCAACCCGGCCGGGAAGCGGCTTCACACCAGCTGTACCTCGCCGCCGATAAGGACGCCGTCGTCAACGGCGCCGCGCCGGCCCAGACCGTGACCAAACCCGGCTTCAGCCCGACCGCACTGGACTTCGGCACGACCTACTACTGGAAGGTCAATGAGGTCAATACGGTCACTGGGGTCACCTATCCGGGCGATGTCTGGAGCTTCACCACGCGGGAGTTCGCGGTCGTAGATGACTTCGAGGGGTACACCGACGACGAAGGCAGCCGGATCTACGAGACCTGGATCGATGGCTGGACCAATGGTACCGGCTCCGTCGTCGGTTACCTCCAGGCCCCCTTCGCCGAGCGGACCATCATCCACGGCGGTAAGCAGTCGATGCCGCTGGAGTACAACAACATCAAGGCGCCTTACTACAGCCAGGCCGAACGGGAATTCGCCCCGGCGCAGAACTGGACAGCCAATGGGGCCAAGGATCTGAGCCTCTGGTTCCAGGGTCGGCCGCTCGCGTTCCTGGACAAGGGCGACGGCCGCTTCACGATCGGCGGTTCGGGCCATGATATCTGGGACAATGCGGATGACTTCCGCTTCGTCTACAAGCGGCTCAGCGGCAACGGTTCGATCCAGGTTAAGGTCGAGAGCCTGGTCAACACCAACGCCTGGGCCAAGGCCGGCGTCATGATCCGCGACACGCTCGATGCGGGCTCTCCCATGGCGTACATGATCCAGAGCTTCTCCAGCGGCGTGTCGTTCGGTTGGCGGCTGACGCAGGGGGCGACCTGTGGCAGCGCCACCCAGGCGGGCATAGCCGCGCCGCAGTGGGTGAAGTTGACCCGCACGGGCAGTGCTTTCACCGCCCAGTATTCGGCCGACGGCAAGACCTGGGTGGACATCAAGAACGCCACCACCGGTCAGGTCGTCTCCACGACGATCAACATGGCCGCGGATTGCTACCTCGGCTTGTGCGTCACCAGCCACAACGCTGCCGCGACCACGACCGCCGAGTTCAGCGGCGGGGCCACGACCGGTGGTGTCACCGGCCCCTGGCAGGCAGCCGCGATCGGCGACGATCCCCAGCCGGCCAACGGGCCGGATGGACTGTATGTGATTGTTCAGGACAGCGCGGGCAAGAGCAGAGCCGTCCGTCATCCGGACCCGGCGGCCACCGGCGCCGCCACCTGGCAGCAGTGGAAGATCCCGTTGACGGAGTTCACTGCCGCGGGGGTCAAGATGACCAGTGTGAAGAAGCTGCTCCTCGGTGTCGGCGATCCGGCCAACCCCAAAGCCGGCAGCGCCGGCAAGCTGTATTTCGACGATATCGGCTTCGGCCGCGCGGCGGGGCAGTAGCCTGCGTGGGGGTGCGTCCCTAAGGGCAGAAGACGCCTGGTGGCATCCCTGCGAACGAGAACAGAACGCGGGGCCCGCATCTTCGTGATGTGGACCCCGCTTCGTCTTCCGTGGCCTGACCGTGCGTCAGCTTTCTCCGGCAGTGAGTCTCCCCCCGTCCTGTTCACAGATGGTGCGGATGGGGGTTCGGCGGGAAAGGCGTGGGAGAGTAGCGCGCCGGTGGAGGTCGTCCACTGGCCTACGAGGTAGAGATCGCCACGGCCCACGGGAGGATTTCCCCGCTGAGGGTGCAGGGAACGGCGGAACTTGCCGATGGTCTCCTATGCGTGTGGCTGTCGTGCCGCGCGCCAGTCACGGGTGGCGGAGACATACAGCGGTCGGATTCCGGCCGGGCGGGGGAGGGACGGCTGGATTATCGGTCCGTGCCGAGCCTGTGACAGGGCGTGACTGAATTGCATTGACCGGGGCCGCTGAATCTGGGAAGATGAAGGGTTCGAATGGGTGTAGAGTATTGAGTTCGCGATCACGAGGTATTCTTGCGGGCGGCAAGCATAAACATCGATGACTCCGTGCTGGTCCGGCAATCGCAGGCCGGTGACGCCGCGGCCATGGAACGGCTGATCCTGAGGTATCAGAACCGCATCTACAACGTCATTCTGAAAATGTGCGGAAATGCGGACGACGCGGCGGAACTCACGCAGGAAGCGTTTGTCAAAGTAATTGAGAGCATCGACAAGTTCAAGGGAAAGAGCAGCTTTTACACGTGGTTGTTCCGGATCGCCGTGAACCTGACGCTGAACCATTGCCAGCGGCAGGCGCGGACGGCGACCCGTTCTCTCGATGCCGAAGAACCGGACCAGGAAGGCGAACCGAGCCAGGCGCTACGGGACTTCCTGAGCGACGACCGTGTGGCCGATCCGGCCGTGCTGGCGCAGAGCCAGGAATTGTGCGAGCTGGCCAAGCGGTCGCTGCTCGAGCTGGAAGAGCCGCAGCGGGCCGTCGTCGTCCTGAGGGATATTGAGGGAATGGACTACGCGCAGATTGCCGACGTCCTGAGCATCGAGCTCGGGACGGTGCGCAGCCGGCTGAGCCGCGCCCGGAGTAACTTGAGAGACATTCTGGAGAACATGCTGAAATGAAGCCGAATCCAAGTCTTGATGAACTGCTTTGCAGCTTCATGGATGGGGAGTTGTCTCCCCGCCAGCGGACGGAGGTCCAGCGCATGGCGGCTCATGATCCCCAGGTGGCTCGGCGGCTACGGCAGCTTCAGAACGGACATACACTGCTCCACGCGTTGCCGGTGACCCCGGCCCCGCGGGACCTGCTGGATCAGATCAAGACTTCGTTGGAGCGGCATACGCTCCTGCAGCCGCCGGTGGCGGCGGGCCGCCGGGCGGGTGTCTGGCACCTGGCCTTCCGCCGGTTCGTATCCGCGGCGGCGCTGATTGCCCTGGTGGGGGTGCTGGGCGTGGTGGTCTACCGGATCGTGGCGCCGGTGCCGCCGACGGGTTCGGCGGTGGTGGCGGATGCCGGCCTCACGGGCCGGTTGGAGCTGCGCACCGCCCGCCTGGGACTGGCGGAGACCTACGTGGCTCTTCAGATCAAGGAAAGCGGGCTGACCAGCCAGATCGAGCCGGACGGCCTGAGCAATAGTCGCGTCTACCGGGTCGGGGGGACCCGGGACGACGTGAATCGCCTCATCGCATCGTTGAGCAAGGTCTGGCAGCACCTGGAGGGAGCGACCCTGGAGGTGGAGGGTCGTGCCGGCTCCACCATGCCGGTGGTCGTGGAGGGGGTCCTGCCGGAGCAAATCGTCGGGATCGTCGCACAGGGAAGCGCCAAGGCCTCGGCCCAGATGGCGGCCAACTATGCCGTGACGAATCGCGTGGCGATGGGTATGCCCGGCGGTGAGGTCCGGTCGCTCATCCAGAACGACCTCAGTTCCGTGACGCTCCCGCGGCCGGCAGAGACCAAGTCCGGCAGTTACACCCCGGCTCCCCTGGGAAGGGCCGAGGTCAACCTGACGATTGTCGTCAAGGGTGTCCGGTGACCGTCGCATGCTGAGTATTTCCGACTGCTGTCTCGTGGTCGTCGACGTGCAGGGCAAGCTCGCCCAGCTCATGGTCGGCAAGGAAGCCCTCTTCAAGAACATCCGTATCCTCATCCAGGCGGCACACGTCCTGGAGATTCCCATCTTGTGGTGCCAGCAGGTGCCGGAGGCCCTCGGCGCCACCATCCCCGAGATTGCCGAGCTGCTCACCGGCAGCACGCCCATCGACAAGGCCAGCTTCAGTTGTTGCGGCC